>NZ_JBEXVE010000012.1:0-270397 GCF_040629205.1 Streptomyces sp. NPDC005962
GCTGGGGGGCGCCGCACCCGACCCCCGCGCCCCAGCCCCCCAACCCCCGCCCCCCCCGGGACGAGCACCCCGCCGCCCCCCCCGGCCCCCGGGGGGTGGCGCTTCTTGCTTCTGCGATGGGCCGTTACGGCTTCGGCAGGCCCTCCGCCTCGCGCAGCAGGCAGGTCAGCCGGGCGGTGCACACCCGGCGGTCCTGCTCGTCGCTGATGACGATCTCGTACGTGGCGGTCGAGCGCCCCCGGTGGACGGGCGTGGCGACGCCGGTGACCAGGCCGGAGCGCACCCCGCGGTGGTGGGTGCAGTTGAGGTCGACGCCCACCGCGATGCGGCCGCTGCCGCCGTGCAGCATGGAGCCCACCGAGCCGAGGGTCTCGGCCAGCACGGCGGAGGCGCCGCCGTGCAGCAGCCCGTACGGCTGGGTGTTGCCCTCCACGGGCATGGTGCCCACGACCCGCTCCGCGGAGGCCTCGACGATCTGCACGCCCATGCGGGCGCCGAGGTGACCGGCGGAGAACAGCGCGGGGAGGTCGACGCCGAGTGCCGCGTACTCGTCGATGACCTCTTGCGGGAACTTCACGCTGGTCTGCTCGCCCATCGGAACCGGCTCCGTTCGGTTGTGTGCGGTGTCCACCTTCTTATCAGGCTTCTTATCAGGCGTGCTGAGCGAACGCTTAGACGGGGTGGGTGGGTTCCAGCCGTATCACCACGGACTTGCTGGCCGGGGTGTTGCTGGTGTCCGCGGTGGAGTCCAGCGGGACCAGGACGTTGGTCTCCGGGTAGTACGAGGCGGCGCAGCCGCGGGTGGTCGGGTAGTGGACCACCCGGAACCCGGCGGCGCGCCGCTCGGTGCCGTCGGTCCACTCGCTGACCAGGTCGGCGTACGCCCCGTCGGCGAGCCCCCGCTCGCGGGCGTCCTCGGGGTGGATCAGCACCACCCGGCGGCCGTTCTTGATGCCGCGGTAGCGGTCGTCGAGGCCGTAGATGGTGGTGTTGTACTGGTCGTGGGAGCGCAGGGTCTGCAGCAGCAGCCGGCCCTCGGGGGCGGTGGGGTACTCGACCGGGGCGGCGGTGAAGTTGGCCTTGCCGGTGGTGGTCGGGAAGCTGCGGCTGTCGCGCGGGGCGTGCGGCAGTGCGAAGCCGGAGGGGTTGGCGACCCGGGTGTTGAAGTCCTCGAACCCGGGGATGACGGCCGCGATGCGGTCACGGACCGTGGCGTAGTCGCGCTCGAACTCCTCCCAGGGGGTGGTGCTGTCCGGGCCGAGCGCCCGCCGGGCCAGTCGGCAGACGATGGCCGGTTCGGAGAGCAGGTGCGGGCTCGCGGGCTCCAGCCTGCCGCGCGAGGCGTGCACCATGCCCATCGAGTCCTCGACGGTGACGAACTGCGGCCCGCCGTCCTGGATGTCCCGGTCCGAGCGGCCGAGGGTGGGCAGGATCAGGGCGCGGGTGCCGGTGACCACGTGCGAGCGGTTGAGCTTGGTGGAGACGTGGACGGTCAGCCGGGCGGCGCGCATGGCGGCCTCGGTGACGTCGGTGTCGGGGGAGGCGGCCACGAAGTTGCCGCCCATGGCGAAGAAGACCTTGGCCTCGCCGTCGCGCAGCGCGCGGATGGCGCGGACGACGTCGAAGCCGTGCCCGCGCGGCGGGGCGAAGCCGAACTCCTTCTCCAGGGCGTCCAGGAAGGCCGGGGCGGGCCGCTCGAAGATGCCCATGGTGCGGTCGCCCTGCACATTGCTGTGGCCGCGCACCGGGCACACCCCGGCGCCGGGGCGGCCGACGTTGCCGCGCAGCAGCAGGAAGTTGACGACCTCGCGGATGGTGGGCACCGAGTGCTTGTGCTGGGTCAGGCCCATGGCCCAGCAGACGATGGTGCGCTTCGAGTCCAGGACCATGCGCAGCGCGCGCTCGATCTCGTCCCGGGTGAGGCCGGTGGCGGCCAGCGTCTCGTCCCAGTCGGCGGCGCGGGCGGTGGCGGCGAACTCCTCGAAGCCATGGGTGTGCTCGCGGATGAAGTCCTCGTCGATGACGCCCGCGCCCGCTTCGCCCTCGCTCGCTTCGAGGATGAGCTTGTTGAGGACGCGGAAGAGGGCCTGGTCGCCGCCGAGCCGGATCTGCAGGAAGAGGTCGGTGAGCGAGGTGCCGTTGCCCGCGAGGCCGCGGGCGTTCTGCGGGTTCTTGAACCGCTCCAGGCCCGCCTCGGGCAGCGGGTTGATGGAGATGATCTTCGCGCCGTTGGTCACCGCTTTCTCCAGGGCGGAGAGCATGCGCGGATGGTTGGTGCCCGGGTTCTGCCCGGCGACGATGATCAGGTCGGCCTTGTGGAGGTCCTCCAGCGACACGCTGCCCTTGCCGACGCCCAGGGTCTCGGTCAGTGCCGAGCCCGAGGACTCGTGGCACATGTTGGAGCAGTCGGGGAGGTTGTTGGTGCCGAACTCGCGGGCGAAGAGCTGGTAGAGGAAGGCGGCCTCGTTGCTGGTGCGGCCGGAGGTGTAGAAGACGGCCTCGTCGGGGGAGTCCAGGGCCCGCAGTTCGTCGGCGATGATGTCGAACGCGCGGTCCCAGCTCACCGGCTCGTAGGCCTCGGCGCCCTCGTCCAGGTACATGGGCTGGGTGAGCCTGCCCTGCTGGCCGAGCCAGTAGCCGCTGCGGGTGGTGAGGTCGGCCACCGGGTGGGCGGCGAAGAACTCGGGGGTGACCCGGCGCAGGGTCGCCTCCTCGGCGACGGCCTTGGCGCCGTTCTCGCAGAACTCGGCGGCGTGCCGCTTCTCGCCCTCGGGCCAGGCGCAACCCGGGCAGTCGAAGCCCTTCTTCTGGTTGACCCGCATGAGGGTGAGGGCGGTGCGGCGGATTCCCATCTGCTGATGGGCGATGCGCAGCGAGTGCCCGACCGCGGTGAGCCCGGCGGCGGCGTGTTTGGGGGGTGCGACCTCGGGCGCGTCCTGGACCGGATCGCCTGCGGGCGGCTTGGCTGCCATGTCGCTCCCCTTGTGTTGGCTCGGCGTGTGCAAGGCCTGTTCCCCCTCGATCCTTTCATGAGTCACCGACTCCGGAGCCACCCGGGAGGCGCCGGGGGTGGGAGGCGGAGAGCGTTGTCGGTGGGGCGTGGCAGGATCGGGGGCGTGGCAGAGAAAGCATCGAAGAAGACCGCAGCGCCCGCCCCCGACCGTACGGGGGACGACCGTCCCCGCCTGCTCCTGCTGGACGGGCATTCCCTGGCATACCGGGCGTTCTTCGCGCTGCCGGCGGAGAACTTCAGCACGACCTCCGGCCAGACGACCAACGCGATCTACGGCTTCACCTCGATGCTGGCGAACACCCTCCGTGATGAGCAGCCCACGCACCTGGCGGTGGCGTTCGACGTCTCGCGCAAGACCTGGCGCTCCGAGCAGTTCGCGGAGTACAAGGCGAACCGTTCCAAGAGCCCGGACGAGTTCAAGGGGCAGGTCGAGCTGATCGGCGAACTGCTGGACACGATGAACGTCACGCGCTTCGCGGTGGACGGCTTCGAGGCGGACGATGTGATCGCCACCCTTGCCACCGAGGCCGAGGCCGAGGGCTTCGAGGTGCTGATCGTCACCGGTGACCGCGATTCCTTCCAGCTGATCACCGACCATGTCACGGTGCTCTACCCGACCAAGGGCGTCTCCGAGCTGACCCGGTTCACCCCCGAGAAGGTCCAGGAGAAGTACGGCCTCACCCCGCGCCAGTACCCGGACTTCGCGGCGCTGCGCGGCGACCCGTCGGACAACCTGCCGGGCATTCCTGGGGTCGGTGAGAAGACCGCCGCGAAGTGGATCAACCAGTTCGGGTCGTTCCAGGAGCTGGTGGAGCGGGCCGACGAGGTCAAGGGCAAGGTCGGCGAGAAGCTGCGCGACCACCTGGAGGCCGTCAAGCTCAACCGGCAGCTGACCGAGCTGGTCAGGGACGTGGAGCTGGGCACCGGCCCCGACGGCCTCAAGCGCATTCCGTACGACCGGGACGCGATGTCCGTCGTGCTGGACGCGCTGGAGTTCCGCCACCAGAACTTCCGCGACCGGATTCTGGCCGTCGACCCGGGCGCGGCCGAGGAGGAGCCCGCCGCGGCGGCCCCCGGCGTCGAGGTCGACGGGGTGACGCTCGGCGCGGGCGAGCTGGCGCCCTGGCTGGCGGACCGCGGCGCCGAGCCGCTGGGTCTGGCCGTCGTGGACACCTGGGCGCTGGGCAGCGGCAGCGTCAGCGAGGTCGCACTGGCCACCGCGGGCGGGCCCGCGGTCTGCTTCGACCCCACGGAGCTGGACGAGGCCGACGAGCGGGCCTTCGCGGCCTGGAGCGCGGACCCGGACCGGCCGAAGGTGCTGCACAACGCCAAGGGCACCATGCGGGTCTTCGCCGAGCACGGCTGGTCCGTCGCGGGCGTCTCGATGGACACCGCGCTCGCCGCGTATCTGGTCAAGCCGGGCCGCCGTTCCTTCGAGCTGGACGCCCTGTCGATGGAGTACCTGGGCCGTGAGCTGTCCCCGGCGGCGGCCGCGGACAGCGGACAGCTCGCCTTCGGCGCCGACGAGGAGGCCGAGCAGGACGTCCTGATGATCAAGGCCCGTACGGTCCTCGACCTCGGCGAGGCGTTCCGGGGCCGGCTGGAGGAGGTCGGCGCGGCCGGGCTGCTGAGCGATGTGGAGCTGCCCACCTCCGAGCTGCTGGCCCGGCTGGAGCGCTCCGGTATCGCCGCCGACCGCGGCTGGCTGGACCGCATGGAGCAGCAGTTCGCGGGCGCCGTCCAGCAGGCGGTGAAGGAGGCGCACGCCGCGGTGGGCCACGAGTTCAACCTCGGCTCGCCCAAGCAGCTTCAGGAAGTGTTCTTCGGTGAGCTGGGCCTGCCCAAGACGAAGAAGACCAAGACCGGGTACACGACGGACGCCGACGCGCTGGCCTGGCTGGCCGGGCAGACCGACCACGAACTCCCGGTGATCATGCTGCGCCACCGGGAGCAGGCCCGGCTGCGCTCCACCGTGGAGGGGCTGATCAAGACGGTCTCGCCCGGCGGCCGCATCCACACCACGTTCAACCAGACCGTGGCGGCGACCGGCCGGCTGTCGTCGACCGACCCGAATCTGCAGAACATCCCGGTGCGTACGGACGAGGGCCGGGCGATCCGGCGCGGCTTCGTCGTCGGCGAGGGCTTCGAATCCCTGATGACGGCCGACTACAGCCAGATCGAGCTGCGGGTGATGGCCCATCTCTCCGAGGACGAGGGCCTGATCGAGGCGTTCACCTCCGGTGAGGATCTGCACACCACAGTCGCCTCCCAAGTGTTCGGCGTCGCCAAGTCCGAGGTCGACCCGGAGATGCGGCGCAAGATCAAGGCCATGTCGTACGGCCTGGCGTACGGGCTCTCGGCGTTCGGCCTCTCAGGGCAGCTGGGCATCGGCCCGGACGAGGCGCGCCGCCTCATGGAGACCTTCTTCGAGCGGTTCGGCGGGGTCCGCGACTATCTGCAGCGGGTGGTGGAGGAGGCGCGCGCCGTCGGCTACACGGAGACGATGCTCGGCCGCCGCCGCTACCTGCCCGATCTCACCAGCGACAACCGGCAGCGCCGCGAGATGGCCGAGCGGATGGCGCTGAACGCTCCGATCCAGGGCACCGCCGCCGACATCGTCAAGATCGCGATGCTGAAGGTGGACGCCGCGTTGACGGCGGGCGAACTCTCGTCGCGGATGCTGCTCCAGGTGCATGACGAAATCGTGCTGGAGATCGCGCCGGGGGAGCGGGAGCGGGTCGAGGAGCTGGTGCGGCGCGAGATGGCCGGTGCCTTCCAACTGCGCGCTCCGCTGGATGTGTCGGTGGGCGTCGGCACCGACTGGGAGTCGGCCGCCCACTGAGGGGCGCGCCCGGCCGCCTGGCGGAACCGTCAAGGCCCCGGCCCTGAATGGCTGCTGACGGGTGGTGGGCAGCGGTGGTCGCGGGGCCGTAAGTTGTCGTAGTGTCACCAGGGTTGACGCGCGGGGGAGCGCATCGTGTTCGACGGGAGGGACGCACGGATGGCACCGTTTATCGGCCGACGTCTGCGAAAAGGGGCGGCCACGACGGCGGTGGCGGCGGCCGCGATGGCCGCTCTCACCGCATCTCAGGCGCCCGGGTTCGCCGCCCAGGAGCATGGCGACGGGGACCACCGGGACCGGGACCGGGCCAGTGGGGCGCAGCCGTCGCCCGATACGCCCATCGACGGCGACTCGTCGTACCACACCGATCTGCCGCCCCTGACCAAGCCGGACAAACCGGGCTCCTCGATCGACCTGCCGGGGTTCCCGGGCAGTAGCGCCAAGGCCGAGGCGGGTATCCCGGCGAGCGTCCTCGCCGCGTACAAGAAGGCGGAGGCGTCGCTCAGGGAGTCCAAGCCGGGCTGCAACCTGCCGTGGCAGCTGCTGGCCGCGATCGGCAAGGTCGAGTCCGGCCAGGCCCGCGGCGGCAACGTGGACCAGGAGGGGACGACCGTCAGCCCCATCCTCGGCCCGGCCCTCAACGGCAACGGCTTCGCCCTGATCAAGGACAGCGACGGCGGCGAGTTCGACGGGGACACCACCCACGACCGGGCCGTCGGCCCCATGCAGTTCATCCCGTCCACCTGGGCGGGCTGGGGCAGGGACGGCAACGGCGACGGCCGCAGCGACCCCAACAACATCTACGACGCGGCGCTCGCCGCCGGGAACTACCTGTGCGCCAAGAACCGTGACCTGTCCGTCCAGGCGGACCTCAACGCCGCGATCCTCGGCTACAACCGCTCGCAGGAGTATCTGAACACCGTCCTGTCGTGGTTCGAGTACTACAAGAGCGGCACCCATGAGGTTCCCGACGGCGCCGGTGTGCTGCCCTCGGAGCGGAGCGACCCGCCCGGTGACGGCTCCACGGCCGGCTCGAAGACCGGCTCCAAGGAGTCCGGCAAGGGCAACGGTTCCGGGAAGGACAAGGGCGACGGTTCCGGCAAGGGCGGCGACCCTGCGCACACCCTGCCCAAGCCCGACGACGGGCGCGGCGGGTCCACGTCCCCCTCGCCCGACCCGGGCGACGACGGCCCGGGCCTCCCGACCCTCCCGACCACGCCGACCACGCCGCCCACCACCCCGGCCCCCAAGCCCACCGGCACCGCCAAGCTGACCGCGGTCGGCGCCAAGCAGCTCACCGCCACCGCCGGTGAGACGTTCAGCGGGTCCCCCAAGATCCTCGCGGTGGACGCCAAGGGCAAGCCGGTGGCGGCGGCGCGCGTGAAGTACGAGATCCGCGGCGAGACGAGCGCCCGCTTCATCGGCCTCCTCCGTTCCGCCACGGTGCTCACCGGCCCCGACGGCACCGCCACCGCGCCCAAGCTGCTCGCGGGCGAGCGGGCCGGGTCGTTCACCCTGCGTGCCACGGCCGTCGGGCACGAGAAGGTGGCCCCGGTCGACTTCGCCGGGACCGTCAAGCCCCGCCCCGTACCGCAGGCCGCTGCGCTGGCCCGCCTCGGCGACAGCGTCCTCAAGACCGGGACCGGCGGCTCGTTCGCGGATCTCCTCACGGTCAAGGCGACCTACAAGGGCAAGGTCGCGGCGGGCGTCCCGGTCACCGCGACCATGATCACGGACGCCAAGAAGCCCGAGCTCAACGACAAGGGCCCGTACTTCCTGGACGCCAAGGGCAAGCCGGTCCGCACCCTGACCGGTCTGAAGACCAACGCCCTGGGACAGCTGACGCTGCCGAAGATCCTCACCGACCAGCACGAGGGCAGCTACCTGCTCCGTCTCACCACGGCCGACGGCGGCGTCCTGGACGTCGAGCTGACCGTCACCCCGGCCGCCGCCTCGTAGCGGCCGCCGACGCGGCCGCCGACCGGGCACACCGCCCAGCGGCCGCCGACCGGGCACACCGCGCGCTGCCCCCGAGCCCTCACCGGGCCCGGGGGCGGCGCGTTCGCGTTCAGCCGTTCTGGTTCTCATCTGCGCCCCCCGTTGCTACGGTGCCCCAGCCCCGGCCGATCTGACGTCACGTCAGTTCTGGCCGTATCCGCCTCGTACCGGAACCACGGGAGGCCCGCATGCGCGCCCTCGCCGCCGCCGCGATCGGACTCGCCGCCGCCCTCGCCCTAGTCTTCACGGTGACGGCCATCGGCGCCCCCGGCGGCACCACCTCCCCCAAGCCGCTGCTCACCACCGTCCCCGAGCACCCCTGAGGGAGGGACGCCCCGCCATGCGCCGCAAAGCCAGCCTGGTACTGCTCGCCTTCGCCGTCTTCTTCGCCGCCCTCGGGCCGCTGGTGCGCTGGTACGCCTTCCCCCGGCTCGCCAAGATCCCGCCCAGCGAGTACCAGACGGCGGTCCTGGAGGCCCGCCCCGCCACCCTGCTCGACTACGCCACCATGAAGCCCCGCACGGTCTCCAAGGTCAGCATCGTGCAGACCCTGCGCGGGAATGTGGGCGCGGCCGAGAAGGCCGGGAAGGAGACCGGGCGCGACGTCGTCGTCTGGGACGCCCTGTCCTACATCCAGGGCCCCGACGGCAAGATGGTCTCCCGTATCCCCGAGCGCTACGTCTTCGACGCCCACTCCCAGGACCCGGTGCACGCGGGCGGCGAACACGTCGACGGTGACGCCGTGCGCCGCGAGGGCATCGAGTACAAGTGGCCCTTCCTCACCGAGAAGCGCGACTACCGCTACTTCGATGCCCAGACCCGCACCTCCGCGCCCATCCACTACAAGGGGACCCGTCAATTCCGTGGTCTGACGGTGTACTACTTCGAACAGACCATCCCCTGGACCAAGGTCCCGCTGCCCAAGACCATGCCGGTCGACGGCGTCACCCCGGAGACCGTCCGCAAGGCCGGAACCTCCCGCTGGTACACCACCAAGCGCATGTTCTGGGTCGAGCCCACCACCGGCGCGCCCGTCAACGGGCAGGAGATCCACCGCGAGGAGCTGCGCGGCGGCACGCTGCTGGGCGGCCGGGACCGGGTGACCGTCTTCTCCGGCCATGTGAAGATGCGCGAGGACTACATCGCCCACACGGTCAAGATGGTCAGCTCCCAGCGGCAGCTGGTCCTGGCCTTCACGACGTATCTGCCCTGGGGCTTCGGGGTGCTGGGCGCCGGACTGCTCGCCCTCGCGCTGCTGCTGGAGGCGCGCGGCCGTCGGGAGGGGGCGCTCGGGCAGGGCGTGCGGCGACGGCTCGTCAACCTCCGTCCCCGCGTTCCCTCCTGATAGTGATGCCGGTAGTGATCTCGGTAGTCGGCTGGCTAGCATGCGCTCCATGCCGGGTATCACGATCGAGTTCACCGAGCAGGAACTGGCCGAGCTGCGCGCGGAGGCGAAGGAGAAGGGCGTGGCCATCAAGCGCCTCGCCCACGACATACTGACCGAGGACGTCGTGCGGCGGCGCCAGAAGCAGCGCTTCGTCGAGGGCGCCGTGCGGTTCGCCATGGGATACAAGGCCGAGTTCGAGCGGGAGTTCCCGGAAGGGCTGCGTTGATCCTGTACGTCGACGCCGGCTGGGTGCTCAACGTGCAGGTCGATGTCTCCCCGGTGAACACCCCCGTGCGTGACTGGGGCGCACTCCACTGCATGAGCGAGCGGCACCGCTACGAACGGTTCGCGGGCGAGCCGTACTACGAGGAGGCCGCGGCCCGCGCCGCGACCTTCCTCCACACCTCGCTGATCCTGGAACCGTTCTCCGACTACAACGCGGTGATCGGCGCCGCCTGCGCCCAGATGTACCTGGAGGAGTCCGGCGAGGCGATCGCCCCGCCGTCCGGCGCCATGGTGGGCCTCATCCGCGACATACGGGACAACCGGCTCCGCCTGAGCGAGACCGCCCGGCGGCTGCGCGCCTGGGCCGCATGAACCCGGTGCCGTTCAGCGGCGGTTGTCAGCGGCGGTTGTTGGTGCGCCGCGTCGGCTCGGCCACCGTCGGGTCCTCCGGCCACGGATGCTTGGGGTAACGGCCGCGCAGCTCGGCCCGTACGGACCGGTAGCCGTCCCGCCAGAACGACGCCAGATCGGCCGTGACCGCGGCCGGACGCCCCGCCGGTGACAGCAGATGCACCAGCAGCGGCACCCGCCCGCCCGCGATCCGCGGCGACTCCTGCCAGCCGAACAGCTCCTGCAGCTTCACCGCCAGCACCGGCTGCCCGTCCCCGTACTCGATCCGTATCCGCGACCCGGTCGGCACCTCGACTCGCTCCGGCGCCAGCTCCTCGAAGCGCGCCGCGTCGCCCGTCGCCCACGGCAGCAGCCGGGCCAGCGCCTGACCGGCGTCCACCCGCCCCAGATCCGCCCGCCGCCGGGCCCGGCCCAGCTCCACGCCCAGCCACGTGTCGGGGTCCGCCAGCAGCGCCGCCTCCGACACCTCCGGCCAGGGCGCCCCCAGCTCCCGGTGCAGGAACGCCATCCGCTGCCGCACCGCCGTGGCCTGCGCGGACCACCGCAGCAGCCCCGTCCCTTCGCGGCGCAGCCCCTCCAGCAGCGCCGCGTGCACGAGCGCCGGGTCGGGCGCGGCCAGCGGCCGGGCCACCAGCTCGATCGCCCCGAGCCGGGACACCCGCCGGGCGACGACGTCCCCGTCGGCCCAGTGCACCTCCTCGCCGTCCGACCCCAGCGCCGCGGCCGCCGTACGGGCCGTCTCCTCGTCGGTGACGGCGGCCAGCCGCACCCGCGCCGACGCGGCGGCCACCGGCCGGTCCGCGACCGCCACGGCCAGCCACGGCGCCCCGCCCAGCCGCGACCCGTCGCCCAGCTCGGCCCCGGTCCCGGCCGCCATCAGATAGGCCCGCCCACCCCGAAGCCGAGCCACCCGCTCGGGAAACGCCAACGCGACGATCAGCCCCGCGACGGCATCCTCGGACCGCGCCGCACCCCCCTGCCCCTGCGCCCGGCCCGGGCCCCCACCGCCGCGCCCCACGGTGTCGTCGGCGCGCCGGGTACCCCGGCTGCCACCCGGCCCGGCGGCCGGAGCCACCCTGCCCCGCTGTCCGCCCCCGTCCGGAGCGCCGGGTGCGGTCACCGGTTGGTCGGTTCCAGCGCCCGCGCGCTCGGCTTCGGCCCCGGCGCCCGGGGCGGCCTGCCCGTCCGGGGGCGTTGCCGAGGTGGGCCTGCCGCGTGCGTCCTGGCGGCTGCCGGGCGGCTGGCTGGTGTGCGGCCGCTCGCCCCCGCCTGCGGTCCCCGGCTGGCCGGTTCCGGCGCCCGCGCGCTCGGCTTCGGCCCCGGCGTGCGGCGCGGCTTGCCCGTCCGGGGGCGTCGCCACGGTGGGCCTGCCGTGTGTGGCCTGGTGGCTGCCGGGTGGCTGGCTGGTGTGCGGCCGCCCGCGCTCGCCGGGTGCGGTCCCCGGCTGGCCGGTTCCGGCGGCCGGGCGTTCGGCCTCGGCCCCGGGGTCCCGGGTGGCCTGCCCATCGGTGGGCGCCGCTGACGACGGGCCGGGGGCGTCATCCCTACGCGTGCGGCCCGTGGTTCCGGTGATCGCGTGTTCCAGGCGGCGGGCCTCCTGGCGCCAGCGGGTGGCGTACGGGTCGCCGCCGTGGCGGGCGGTGCGCCAGGCGGCGGCCAGGTCGTCGCCGTACTCGCGCGGCGGCTCCTCGCTCAGCAGGGCCACCACCTCGGCCGCCCGGCGGGCGCCGACCTCGGGGGCGGCGTCGATGAGGGCGCGGGCGAGGCGGGGGTGGAGGCCGAGGCGGGACATGCGGCGGCCGCGCTCGGTGGCGCGTCCGGTCGCGTCGACGGCGCCGATCGCGCTCAGCACCTCGCGCGCGGCCGTCATGGCCCCGGCGGGCGGTGGGTCGAGCAGGGCGAGGCCGGACGCGTCCGGCTCGCCCCAGCACGCGGCCTGGAGGGCGAAGGCCGTCAGGTCGGCTTCGGCGATCTCCGGGGACGGGAAGCGCGGCAGCCGGGCGTCCTCGGCCTCCGGCCAGCAGCGGTAGACCGTGCCCGGCGCCTCGCGCCCGGCGCGTCCCGCGCGCTGCCGGGCCGCGGCCCGGGACGCCCGTACGGTCGTCAGCGCGCTCAGCCCCCGCGCGTGATCCATGCGCGGCTCGCGGGCGAGGCCGCTGTCGACGACGATCCGTACGCCCGGCACGGTCAGGCTCGACTCGGCGACCGAGGTCGCCAGCACCACTCGCCGCCGGCCGCCGTCCGCGCCCGCGAGCACGGATTCCTGTACGGCGGCGGGGGCCCGTCCGTGGACCTGGAGGACGTCCGCGTCGGCGCCGCCCAGCAGCCCGGCCACCCGGCCGATCTCGCCGACGCCGGGCAGGAAGCACAGCACGTCACCGGACCGCTCGCGCAGCGCGCGCCGCACCACGTCCGCGACGTGTTCGAGCAGGGCCGGGTCCACCCGCATCCCGTGCGGTGGCCTTACGGGACGTACGGGCGGAGTCCACACCACCTCCACGGGGTGCGACACGCCCGGGGCCGAGACGACCGGAGCGGGCTGTGAGCCGTCACCGCCGCCCAGCAGCCGCGCCCACCCCTCCGCGTCCGTCGTCGCCGACGCGGCGATCAGCCGCAGCTCCGGGCGCAGGGTGGCCTGGACGTCCAGCAGGAAGGCGGCCGCCGTATCGGCGTCCAGGTGCCGCTCATGGCATTCGTCCAGGACGACGGCGTCGACTCCGGCCAGCTCCTGGTCCCGCTGCAGCCGCTGCACCAGCACACCCGTGGTGACCACCTCGACCACGGTGCGGGGCCCGGCCTGCCGCTCCCCTCGTACGGTGAAGCCGACTCGTTCGCCGGTCCGCTCGCCCAGCAGCCACGCCATGCGCCGCGCGGCGGCCCGCGCCGCGATCCGGCGCGGCTCGGCCACCAGGACCCGCCGTGCCGACGGCCCCCCGTCGCCGTCCAGCAGTCCGGCCAGGACGAGCGGCACCAGGGTGGTCTTGCCGGTCCCGGGCGGTGCGCACAGCACCGCCGACCCCCGCTGGTCGAGGGCGTGCAGCAGCTCCGGTACGGCGTCGCGGACGGGCAACTGCCCAAGGATGTCCGTGCGGATGCCCGTCCCGATGTCCGTCCCGATGTCCGTGCGGATGTCCCTGCGCATGGCCGATCCCCCCGCTCAGTCCCGCTCGCAGACGAAGACGGCCGTACCCGGAATGAGGCCGCCGCGCAGCGGGGACCAGCCGCCCCACTCCTGACGGTTCCACGCGGGCCATTCCGGTTCCACGAGGTCGATCAGCCGGAAGCCCCCGCCCGCGACGTCCCGTACCCGGTCACCGAGGGTGCGGTGGTGCTCCACATAGACGGCACGGCCCTCGTCGTCCTGTTCCACATAAGGGGTGCGGTCGAAGTACGAGCCGGAGATGCTCAGCCCTTCGGGCCCGGGCTCGTCGGGGAACGCCCACCGCACCGGATGCGTCACCGAGAAGACCCACCGGCCGCCCGGCCGCAGCACCCGGCGCACCTCGCGCATCACCCGTACCGGCTCCGCGACGAACGGCACCGCCCCGTACGCCGAGCAGGCGAGGTCGAACGAACCGTCCCGGAAGGGGAGCGCGGTCGCGTCGGCCTGGACCAGCGCGACGCCGGACGGGCCGGGGGCGGCCGCCTCCGCGTCGATCCGGCGGGCGTGCCGCAGCTGCCGGTGGGAGATGTCGAGCGCCACGGGGCGGGCCCCGCGCGCCGCGAGCCAGCGCGAGCACTGCGCCGCGCCCGCGCCGACCTCCAGTACGTCGCGTCCCTTCAGCCGGTCCGCGGGCCCGAGCAGCCCGGCCTCCTCCTCGTCGAGCCCTTCCGGGCCCCAGATGAACCGGTCGTCGCCGAGGAAGGCGCCGTGTTCCTCCTGGTATTCGTCCGCGTTGCGGTCCCACCAGCCGCGGCTGGCCCGGCTGCTCTCCGTGTCGTCGGCGATCCGGCGGGTGGCGGTGGGCTCGGAGGCCTCGGGCGGCTCGGGGACCCCGGCGGCCTCGAAGGCAGCGCTGGGCTTGTGTTCTTGGACCATCAGGCGCGTCGTCGTACTCTCTGTATCGACCTGTGACTGCGGGGCACGGCAAGGGACCGCGTCGCAGCAGTGACTTGCAAATTGCCGGGTTCGGGGCGTTAGACCCCACGTGCGCTCTTCGTGCATTGACCATGCCCGGCCGCCCCCGTATGCTACAAGTTGCGCTGCGGGCCTGTGCGACTCAGACGGAGCAGGCCGCGCTCGCATCTGTTGTAAGTCCCCTCGGTTGTCGAGGCGCTTTTCGGGCTCTCGGAAAGATCACGCCTCACAGGCTGGCCGGCTTCGGCAGTGCGATAGAGGGTCCTCGGCGTAGCAGTACCTACGACTCAATGTCCGTACCGGAGCCCTTTCCCACATGACGAGCAGCACCGAGACCACCGCCACCACCCCGCAGGTTGCGGTCAACGACATCGGTAACGAGGAAGCCTTCCTCGCCGCGATCGACGAGACGATCAAGTACTTCAACGACGGCGACATCGTCGACGGCGTCATCGTGAAGGTCGACCGGGACGAGGTCCTGCTCGACATTGGTTACAAGACCGAAGGTGTCATCCCGAGCCGCGAGCTCTCGATCAAGCACGACGTCGACCCCAATGAGGTCGTCGCCGTCGGTGACGAGATCGAAGCCCTTGTTCTCCAGAAGGAGGACAAGGAAGGCCGCCTGATCCTCTCGAAGAAGCGCGCCCAGTACGAGCGCGCCTGGGGCACCATCGAGAAGATCAAGGAAGAGGACGGCATCGTCACCGGTACCGTCATCGAGGTCGTCAAGGGTGGTCTCATCCTCGACATCGGCCTCCGCGGCTTCCTCCCCGCCTCCCTGGTGGAGATGCGCCGCGTTCGCGACCTCCAGCCCTACGTGGGCAAGGAGCTCGAGGCGAAGATCATCGAGCTGGACAAGAACCGCAACAACGTGGTCCTGTCCCGCCGTGCCTGGCTGGAGCAGACCCAGAGCGAGGTCCGTCAGACCTTCCTCACCACCCTCCAGAAGGGTCAGGTGCGCTCCGGCGTCGTCTCCTCCATCGTCAACTTCGGTGCCTTCGTGGACCTGGGTGGCGTCGACGGTCTGGTCCACGTTTCCGAGCTGTCCTGGAAGCACATCGACCACCCGTCCGAGGTCGTCGAGGTCGGCCAGGAGGTCACGGTCGAGGTCCTCGACGTCGACATGGACCGCGAGCGCGTCTCCCTGTCGCTCAAGGCGACGCAGGAAGACCCGTGGCAGCAGTTCGCCCGGACCCACCAGATCGGTCAGGTCGTCCCGGGTAAGGTCACCAAGCTCGTTCCGTTCGGTGCGTTCGTCCGCGTGGATGAGGGCATCGAGGGTCTGGTCCACATCTCCGAGCTGGCCGAGCGCCACGTGGAGATCCCGGAGCAGGTCGTCCAGGTCAACGACGAGATCTTCGTCAAGGTCATCGACATCGACCTTGAGCGCCGCCGCATCAGCCTCTCGCTGAAGCAGGCCAACGAGGCCTTCGGCTCCGACCCGTCCGTGGTCGAGTTCGACCCGACCCTGTACGGCATGGCCGCGTCCTACGACGACCAGGGCAACTACATCTACCCCGAGGGCTTCGACCCCGAGGCCAACGACTGGCTCGAGGGGTACGAGAAGCAGCGCGAGGAGTGGGAGCGTCAGTACGCCGACGCGCAGACCCGCTTCGAGCAGCACCAGGCGCAGGTCATCAAGTCCCGCGAGGCCGACGAGCAGGCCGCTGCCGAGGGAGCGACCAGCGCTGCCCCGGCGCCCGGCGGCGGGCAGGCTTCCGGCGGCGGTTCGTACTCCTCGGAGTCGGCCGACAACTCCGGCGCCCTGGCGTCGGACGAGGCGCTGGCCGCGCTCCGCGAGAAGCTGGCCGGTGGCCAGAGCTGAACCGCTGTGCCGCTGACCGCTAGCGGCACCGGCTGATCGACCGTGAGGCCCGCTCCCCTTCGGGGGAGCGGGCCTCACGCATGTCCCGACGCATGTCTGGGGGCGCGGACGGCCATGATGCGCACAGGAGTTGTGGCCGGGGTCCGGGAATGCGCCCGCCCCCGTGTGGTGTTTTCGCGTACGGAACACAAGGAGGAGCGGTCACAGTGCTTGATCCGCAGGATTTGTACGCATGGGAACCGAGCGGACTCGCGGAGGTCGACGCGATAGCCTCCCGGGATTCGGCCGGGCTGGTGCTGCTCTACCACTTCGACGGCTATATCGACGCGGGGGAGACCGGCGACCAGATCGTGGAGCGGCTGCTCGACGGGCTGCCGCGGCAGGTCGTCGCCCGCTTCGACCACGACCGGCTCGTCGATTACCGGGCCCGGCGCCCCCTGCTCACCTTCCAGCGCGACCGATGGACCGGCTACGAGACCCCGGCCATCGAACTCCACCTGGTGCGGGACGCGACCGCGGCACCCTTCCTGCTGCTCTGCGGACCCGAACCGGACGTGGAGTGGGAGCGGTTCGCGGCCGCGGTGCGGCAGATGATCGAGCGGCTCGGCGTGCGGCTCGCCGTGAACTTCCACGGCATCCCGATGGGCGTTCCGCACACCCGGCCGGTGGGCCTGACCCCGCACGGCAACCGCACCGATCTGATGCCCGGCCACCGCGGTCTCTTCGACGAGGCCCAGGTGCCCGGCAGCGCCGAGTCGCTGATCGAGTACCGGCTCGGCGAGGCGGGCCACGACGTGCTCGGGGTCGCCGCCCACGTCCCCCACTATCTGGCCCGTTCCGCCTACCCCGACGCGGCGCTCATCGCGCTGGAGGCGGTCACCGCGGCTACCGGTCTGGTGCTGCCGGGCGCCGCCCACGCGCTGCGCAACGAGGCGCTGAAGACGCAGGAGGAGATCGAGCGGCAGGTCTCGGAGGGGGACGACGAGCTGGTCGCGCTCGTACGGGGCCTTGAGCACCAGTACGACGCGGTCGCCGGGGCCGAGAGCCGCGGCAACCTGGTCGCGGAGCCTGCCGAACTGCCGTCGGCGGATGAGCTGGGCGCGGAGTTCGAGCGCTTCCTGGCCGAGCGGGAGGGCGAGGGCGGCGCCTGAGCGGCGGTCCGTATAGCGTGGGCCCCATGCTGAAGCTGGGGCTCACGGGCGGAATCGGCGCGGGCAAGAGCGAAGTCTCGCGGATCTTGGTCTCTTACGGCGCGATTCTGATCGACTCCGATCGGATCGCCCGTGAGGTGGTCGAACCGGAAACCCCCGGCCTCGCCGCCGTCGTCGCCGAGTTCGGCCCCTCAGTGCTGACCGCCGACGGCCGGCTCGACCGGCCGAAGCTCGGCGGGATCGTCTTCAACGACCCCGAGCGGCTGCGTGCCCTGAACGCCATCGTCCACCCCCTGGTCCGCGACCGCTCCGCCGAGCTGCAGGCGGGCGCCGGGCCGGAGGCGGTCGTCGTCCACGACGTCCCGCTGCTCGCCGAGAACGGCCTGGGGTCCCTGTACGACCTGGTCCTGGTCGTCGACGCCACGCCCGGAACCCAGCTCGACCGGCTGGTGCGGCTGCGCGGCATGACCGAGGACGAGGCGCGGGCCCGGATGGCCGCCCAGGCGACCCGCGAGGAGCGGCTGGCCGTCGCCGACGTCGTGATCGACAACGATGGCCCGCTGGAGGGGCTGGAGCCGCAGGTCCGCAAGGTCTGGACGGAGCTGGTGGAGCGGGCGGCCACCACGGGCTGAGGCCGGGCGGCTACCACCGGCTGAGGCCGGGCGGCCGACGGCGGGGGTTGCCCGGCGGCGCGGACGGGAATGCGGCGGAGCGGGGTGATTGTTGTGCTGCCCGTACCGACGATCATCGCCGAGGGAACACTCCGAGGGAACACCGAGGGATCACCGCATACGGGGCCAACGATCACGCAAGCCCGGGGAAGGAAGCGGCTGTGTCCGAGCCCACGCCCGAGACCCACGTCATCGACTACCGCGCCGCGGAGCAGCTGCTCGCCGCCCGAGATCCGCGAGGCGCCGTCAAGCTGCTCGACTCGGTCATCACCGCCCACCCCGAGAACACCGCGGCCCGGCTGCTGCGGGCCCGCGCGTTCTTCGGCGCGGCCCAGCTCCGCGCCGCGGAGCTCGAATTCCACATCGTCCTGGAGCGCGAGCCGGCCAACGCGTTCGCCCACTTCGCTCTCGCCCGTACGCTGGAGCGCGCCGACCGCCGGGCCGAGGCCACCCGCCACTTCCGCCTCGCCGCGGCGCTCGATCCGCGCCCGGACTTCGTGGAGGCGGCGCGGTTCGGCGAGCAGCAGGGCTGAGCCGAGCCGGGGCGGTCGCGCGGCGCGGGTCCCTAGCGCCGCCGCCCCCTGACCGGCGCGTACGGCGGCACGTCCCGCCCCGGCTGGTAGTGCGGCCCCTGCCGGATGTGCCGGATGACCAGGACCAGGTCGACCACGGTGATCGCGGCGAGGGCCGCGCAGGCGGCCGCCCAGCCAGGCCTGCCCGCCAGTACGAAGGCCACCGTGCCGCCCGCGGTCCACAGCAGCCCCCAGGCGGCGAGCCACAGCCGCATGCGCAAGGGGGTGCGCGCATGTGCGGGCTCATCGCCCGTTCGGATGAATCGCATCGACATCGCACCGTCTCCTTCTTCGACGCTACCGCGCCAGTCCTGTCGGTGTGATCTGCGATCATGTGCTGAGCACACAGCAGCTGTGCTTTCACCCGCGCACGCAGAGGAGTCGCACGTGATCCAGCAGTCATGGGACGAATCGGCTGCCCGGCGAGCCCGCATCCGCGGGTGTCTGCTGGGCGGCGCGATCGGTGACGCGCTCGGCAACCCGATCGAGTTCGCCTCCCTGTCGCGGATACGCGAGACCCATGGCGGGGCGGGCGTCACCGGCCTCGTCCCGGACGAGAGCGGCGTCATAGGCCGGATCACCGACGACACCCAGATGACGCTGTTCACGACCGAGGGGCTGATCCGGGCCCACGCCCGCGCCTCCGCCCAGGGCACCGGGGGCGACGAGATCGGCATGGTCCGCCAGGCGTACATACGCTGGCTCGACACCCAGAACTTTCCCGAGCCGCCGCCCCCGAGGACCCCGGACGACCCCCGCCGCACCGGCTGGCTGCGCACCCATCCGTGGCTGTACGCACGCCGCGCGCCCGGCAACGCCTGCCTCTCCGGCCTCTTCGAAGGCCACATCCCTTCCATGGACGTTCCCCTCCATGGCGGCCCGGGCCCGGTGAACTCCGGCTCCAAGGGCTGCGGCACCGTGATGCGGTCGGCCCCGTTCGGCCTCACCGGCCTGCCCGCGCGCGACTGTTTCGAACTGTCCGCCCGCTGCGCCCAGATCACCCACGGCCATCCGACCGGCTACCTCGCGGCGGGCGCCATGGCCGCGATGGTCGCCTACCTCCTCGACGGCGACTCCGTGGAGGGCGCCGCCCTGCGGACCCTGGAAATCCTGCGCGGCTATCCGCGGCACGAGGAGACCATCATCGCCCTGCGCCGCGCGATCGACCTGGCGGCCGGGGGCAACCCCACCGCGGAGAAGGTCGAGTCGCTCGGCGGCGGGTGGATCGCCGAGGAAGCGCTGGCCATCGGGGTCTACGCCGCCCTGGCGGCCCCCAGCCTCCCGGCGGGGCTGCTGCTGTCCGTCAACCACTCGGGCGACAGCGACTCGACCGGCTCGGTCTGCGGCAACCTGCTGGGCGTCCACCACGGCGATCTGCGCCTGCCGCCATCCTGGCTGGCGCAGGTGGAGGGCCGCGGCACGATAGCCGAGCTGGCCGACGACTTCGCCTACGCGTTCCACCGCTCGGCCGAGCCGTACGGCGCCGCGATCTTCCCCCAGGACCGCTACCCGATCCACTGACCCTCACTGCTGAACCGGCCCTCACCGTTAATCGGTCGAGTGTGCGGACGGCCTTTGTTAACGTGCGTGACGTGGCGAAACTCAATCAGATCATCGCCGTGGAGAAGGGCGTCAAGGCCAAGTCCCACCAGGACCTGACGGCTGCCCACCACGGTCTGCAGAAGCCTGCCTTGCTCGCAGGGATATCCCGTACGTACCAGCCGAAGGACGAGGAGGGCGAACAGCTCCCGCCGGAGTCCACCCGCGTCCAGGTCAAGGCCGAGGACGTGCTGCGGGACACGGCGGCCACCCTGACCCGCCTCTTCGACGTCACCGCCACCAAGGACTGGTCGAACTGCACGGCGACGGCGGATGTGTCGGTCGAGGGCCGCACGCTGCTGCGCGACGCCCCGGTCGCCTACCTCCTCTTCCTGGAGAAGCAACTGGCCGACCTGGGCGCCTTCGTCCGCAAGCTGCCGGTCCTGGACGCGGCCGAGTCCTGGTCCGTGGACCCGTCCACGGACTCCTGGAAGACCGAGCCGGTGCGCACCGTCCGTACGAAGAAGGTCCCCCGCAACCACGTCAAGGCGGAGGCCACCGAGAAGCACCCGGCCCAGGTCGAGGTCTACTACGAGGACATCCCGGTCGGCTACTGGACCACGGTCAAGTTCTCCGGCGCCCTCCCGGCCCGCAGGGTCAACGAACTGCTCGACCGCGTCGAAAAGCTCCAGCAGGCGGTCAAATTCGCCCGCGAGGAGGCCAACGCCATCGAGATCACCGATCAGAAGGTGGGCGACGTGGTCTTCGGCTACCTCTTCGGGTAGCGTCATGAACCCCCCGTCGGCCGCAGCGCGGACGGGGTGCGCGAGGAGCGCAAGCTGAACCTGAAGCTTGTCGTGACGGCGCGATCCGCCCCCAGAGGCAGGCCGCGATCAATCTCAGACTCTCGCTCCAGACTCAGCATCCGCCGCCGATCGCCGCATCGACCGGGCTGGGCTTGGTCGTCGGATGCCGGTTCAAGTCCGGCCCGCGCAGCTTTTCTTCCGATGCGCGGTAGTTCAAAGGCAGAACACGACGACATGATGACTGACCCAAGCCCTTAAACGATGCGACGTGCGCAGCTGGGCGGCACCCAAGGACCCGGGGCAGGCTACGCCCCCGGGTCCGCTTCTTTGGCTGTCACACAGGGTGACTGCCGTCCGTTCGGCGGCTGCGGAGGCGGCGTCGGAGGTTGTGGAGGCGGGGGAAGCGGTCGCGTTTTTCTCGGGTGCTGCGGTCGAGTTCTTCCATGAGGCGCCGGGAGCGCTGCTCCATGTCCAGTTCGGCGAGGATGCGGTCGACCTCGGCGAGCAGGGCGCCCTGGAGCTGCCATTGGCCCGGGTGGCGTTGGACGCGGCGGAGGAGGAGGTGGGCGGCTGTCTCGCGGCTGGTGTGGGCCCGGGACAGCTCGGTGGCCAGGCGGGATTCGGCCTCCTCGGCGCTGGCGCTGATCGAGCTGGTGACCAGGATGGCGAAGCTTTCGACGGCGGCGGCGGTGTGGTGGAAGAGGTCCTCCAGTGCCGCGGCCACGTCCGGGGGGAAGAGGGGTTCGTCGGTGCGCGTCTTGGCGAGGTCGGTGAGGGTGCGGGTGAGGACGCGCAGGACGACCGTGCAGATCTCCAGGGTGTCCAGGCCGGTGCGCAGCACCACCCGGTGCAGCAGGCCCTCCTTGACCCGGGGGTTGAGGCGGACGCTGTCCTCGGCCTGCCGGAGGGCGGCGTCGACCTGGGAGATGTCGTGGTCGAGGCGGCGGGCCTCGTGGAGGCGGGCGGCGGCGCGTTCGACCGGGGTGTGGCTGCCCAGTTCCTCGGCCATGTGCAGCAGGAGCTGACGCATCCGGCGGGCGAGGTCCACGATGGACTCGCTCGCGGTGCGCACCCAGACGGGCGGTGCGAACAGGAAGTTGAAGGCCAGTCCGACGACGGCCCCGATCAGGGTTTCCAGCACCCGGGACCAGGCGGTGGTGGTCACCTGGCTCACGCCGAGGACGAGCATGGCGCTGATCGCCACTTCGGGGACGAATTCGCTCACGCGCGCGAAATGACCGGCCGTCAGTGAAGCGAGAATGATCAGACCCAGGCTCCACCAGGTCAGCCCGACCAGGATGGAGAAGGCGATGGCGAGCAGGACGCCCACCACCACGGCGTTCACCCGGCGGATACCGGTGGTCAGGGTCGCGAAGAGGGTCACCTGCACCACGAGCAGCGCGGTGAGCGGGGCGGTCAGCGGGGCGGCTTCGGTGCTCAGCTGGAGGGCGACGACGTACGCGATGGTCGCGGCCGCCGCGGATCGCAGGGTCTGGACGACGACGGGGGCATTGCCGCGCTTGACGAGGTCTGCCACCGGGTCGAGGACATCAGGCACATGCTTGTCCCTTCCCGCTGCGCGCGTACGGGCACCGCGACGCCGCCCGGCCACCTCGGACGGGCTAACGTGTGGGGCGTGATCAGGCCATTCAAGGGACCCGAAGACGACGAGGCGCTGCCCGGGAGCACCGGCCCCACCGCCACAGTGGAAGCCGAGCCGAGCCAGGTCGGGCGGGTACGCACGGAGTACGCACCCGATCCGGACGGGGACCCCGATCCGGGCGAGATCGTCTGGACGTGGGTTCCGTACGAGGAGAACGACGGCCGCGGCAAGGACCGGCCGGTGGTGGTCGTCGCGCGGGAGCGCGGCGGCACGCTGCTGGCCGTACAGCTGTCGAGCAAGCGGCATGACGACGACCGCGAGTGGGTGGGGATCGGCGCCGGGCCGTGGGATCGGGCCGGGCGCGACTCCTGGGTCGACCTGGACCGCGTCCTGCGGGTTCACCCGGACGGCATGCGGCGCGAGGCGTGTGCGCTGGACCGGCCGCGCTTCGACCTGGTCGTGATGCGGCTGCGGCAGCGGTACGGCTGGCGCTGAGGCCCGGCCGCGAACGGAGGATCAGGCGTCGGCCAGCGCCAGCAGCTTGGTGACCGTGTTCCAGTTGCGGGCGGTGGCCGTCACCCCGAGCCGGGGGTTGCCGAGCTTCGCGGCCAGCTTGGAGCGGCCGAGTCCGCCCGGGCAGAACAGATGGATCTCGCGCCCGATGAGCCGGAACTCGTCCGGCGCGTACGCGGCCGGGTCCAGGGCGTCCAGCGCCGAGGTGTCGGTGGGCACGTCCGACAGGAAGATCACATGCAGGGTCTTGGGCTCGGCGGCGGCGCCCGGGTACGGGGTGGCGGCGACGGTAGCGGCCAGCTCGTCGCGGGTCCGCACCATCACGGGGACGGAGAAGCCCAGGTCGGCGGCGAAGGCGTTTTCGAGCGTGCGGGCCGTGCGGTCGGGCGGGGTGCCGGGGTCGGCGAAGACGATGTTGCCGCTCTGGAGGTGGACGGTGACGTCCTCGAACCCCAGCTCGGCCATCAGCGCGCGCTGCCGTGCCATCGGGAACTTCTTGTTGCCGCCCACGTTGATGCCGCGCAGCAGGGCGATCTGGGAAGTCATGGGCGGGTACTCCTGACGTGACACGGTAGGTCCGCGGCGAGCGTAACCCGCGGCCCACCGCGCCAGGAGGGGCACGGCATCATGGGGGCGTGCGGCTGGAAGCGATCACCTGGGAACGGCTGACCGACGCGACCGCCGACCGCATCGCCGGGATGACGGCGGCGGACGGCGGGCCCTGGCTCAGGGTGGCGGTCGACGGCGCGCCCGCGGCGCGTCCGGGGGAGCTGGCCCGGGACCTCGCGGAGGCGCTGCGGATACGCGGGCGCCCGGTGCTCATGGTCGCGGTGGCGGGCTTTCTGCGGCCCGCGTCGCTGCGCTACGAGTACGGGAAGCGGGACGCCGACGCGTACTACGACCGCTGGCTGGACACCGGAGCCCTGTGGCGCGAGGTCTTCGGTCCGCTGGAGCCGGGCCCTGGCGGCACCGGGCGGGTGCTGCCCGACCTGTGGGACCCGGCGACCGACCGGGCCACCCGCAGCCCCTACGCCGAACTGCCGCCGGGCGGGGTGCTCCTGCTGTACGGCGGGCTGCTGCTGGGCCACTGGTTCCCGTTCGACCTGTCGGTGCATGTGTGGCTGACGCGGGCCGCCCTCGGCCGCCGCACCGAGGAGGACGAGCGCTGGACGCTGCCCGCCTTCGCCCGGTACGAGGACGAGGTGCGGCCGGTCGAGAGCGCGGATGTGGTGGTGCGGGCGGACAACCCCCGGCATCCGGCGTGGCACCGCCCGGAACCGTAGGGACCCTCGCGGGCCCCTGCGGAGGGCTGCTGCCGGAGAACCGCCGCTAGAGCCGCCGCCCGCGCCCGTGCGCTCCTACTTCTGCGGGCACTCCTTCCACGCGAAGTGGTAGGTGGTGCTCACGTCGCCGTCCGTCGAGTCCATGGTCATGAAGCTTGTCGTGGTCTGGGTGTTCGACGATCCGGCGTTGACCCGCAGCTCGGTGTTGATGTTGAAGTTCCGCAGCTCACCGCAGGGGGACCAGACCACGGTGGCGATGTCGGCCGTGTCGGTGGTCTGCCAGTTGTCGTCGTAGGCACCGGCGAAGTCATGCGAGGCCGACGTCGTCTGGGACTGCCCCTGGAAGTAGTACGAGGCCTTCTCGGTGGCGGACGCGCCCTTCTCCAGGTGCGCGTAGCCCCGGTAGTCGACGCTGGCGATCGCGTAGGAGAAGCCCTGCGGCACATGCGTGACCAGGTTCAGCTGGCAGTTCTTCCTGAAGTCGGTCGGCTTGGCCCCCTTGCCCACCTGGGCGAGGTACTCGCTGTACGTCACCGTGAAGGCGGTGTTGTCGGGAGAGACGGCCACCGCCGCCGTTCCCGCCGGACAGCCCGATCCGTTGACGGTCGCGACGGTGATCACGATCTTGTCGGGTGGCACGGTGTCGAACGGTGGTTGCGCGTATGCCTGGGAGGTGAGCGTCGAGGCGAATAACGCCGCGACCACGCCGCCTGCGTACAGAACACCGGGCATGATTCTCCATTCGATGGTGGATTTACCCGCCCTGCCGTAGGGGACCGCCCTGTTGAACGGGTTAGGGGCATTCCTTCCACGCCAGGTGGTAAATGGTGTTGGCTCCGCCGTCCGTCGAGTCCATGGCCATGAAGCTGGTGGTGCCGCTCGCGGAGGTGCCCGCGCTTACCCGCAGTTCGGTGTTGATGTTGAAGTTGCGGTCCTGGCCGCACGGCGCCCATACCAGTTCGCTGTATTCCGTGCTGTCGGTGGTCTGCCAGTTGTCGTTGTACGGACCGCTGAAGTCATGGGTGCGCGATGCGGTGTCCGACGACCCCTGGAAGTAGTAACTCGCCTTCTCGGTGCCCTTCGCTCCCTTTTGCAGGGAGCCGTAGCCGCGGTAGTCGACCTGGGCGACGGCGTAGGTGAACCCCTGCGGCACGTGAACGCCCAGGTTGAGCTGGCAGTTCTTACGGATGTCGGTGGGGTTCGAGGTGGGGCCGACCTGGGCGAGATAGTCGCTGTAGGTCACGGTGAACGCCGTGTTGTCACTGGCCACGGCCACCGCGGCGGTGCCTTTCGGGCAGCCCGAGCCGTTCACGGTATTGACGCTTATCTGGATCTTTTCCGGCGGGGCGTCGGGCGCCGAGGAAACACCTTGGGCGGTAAAGGCGGAGGCGAATAACGCCGCGGCCGCGCCGCCGGCGAGCAGAACACCGGACATGGCTCTCCAATTCGATCATCGGGGGACGTGGTTGAGCCGTGAAGGAACGCGTTCATCTTTCGAGCGTGAGCGGGAAGAGCGGAAGAACGAAAGAGCTTTACCGCGTACCGGAATGTGCTTGCGTACCATTCTCGCCGGTTGGGGGCCCGCGAGCGCTCCTAAGGTAAGGGCGGATGGTGGCCATGACAAGATGGCGGCGCATTCCCGGGGCAAAATATGTTCCAACCCGGTAACCGGAGAACCCGGCCCGGTCAGAAAAGCGGTTGCGGAAGTACCCCTTCCAGGGCCAGCAGGGTCCGCTTGGTCTCCAGCCCGCCGCCGAAGCCGCCTATGCCGCCGTCGCTCTCCACGACGCGATGGCAGGGCACCACCACCGGCAGCGGGTTGCTGCCCATGGCCACCCCGACCGCGCGGGCGGCGTCCGGCTCGCCGACGCGGCGGGCGAGGTCCTGGTAGCCGACGACCGTGCCGTACGGAACGTGGGCGGCCAGCTCGCGCAGCACCCGGCGGTTGAATCCGGCGGACAGGGACCAGTCCAGCGGCAGGGTGAACGCGCGGAGCTTCTCGGCGAAGTAGCTCTCCACCTGCCGTATCGCCTCGGTGAGATGCGCACCGGGCTCGGACGCGGGCCCGGTGCCGAGGCGGCGGGTGAGCCGGTCGACGGCTCCGGCCGCTGTCTTCCGGTCGCCGTGGAAGACCACGTGGACCAGCCCCTGGCCGGTGGCCGCGAGCAGCAGGGGACCGATGGGCGTGTCGGACACCGCCCAGGACCAGCCGTGGGTCTCCTGCCGCTCGGACTGCCGTTCCGGCCGCCGCTCTTCGTTCGTCACACCCTCAGCGTAGGCGGGGGGTCCGACAGCGCCCCGCCGTCAGCCGTCGCCCGGGGCGCGGCGGTCGTCAGCGGACGTCGTCCAGCGCCTCCCGCACCACATCGGGCTTGTTGGTGATGATCCCGTTCACCCCCATCCCCGCGACCTTGACCGCCGTCGGGCCGTCGTTCACCGTCCAGGTGTAGACCTCCAGCGGACGGCCGTGCGCACCGTCCACCGACTGGATCTCCTTCACGTACGCGGCGTCGATCGTCGTGTGGCTCGGGTTGATCTGGTCGGCGAACTCCGCGTACCGCGGCAGATCGGCGACGGCCGGAGTGCCCAGGAAACCGGTCTTGACGTCCTTCCGCAGCCGGTGGACCGCCTTGACGGAGTCCGCGCTGAAGCTCTGCACGATCAGCCGCTTGAGGTGCTTGCGGTCCAGCCAGCCCTCCCGGCGCAGCTCGCGCAGCGCCTGCCGCTCGATGCCGGGGTACAGCTCCGGCGCCTTGATCTCCATGAGCAGCTTCTGATGGTTGTCCGAAACCCGGTCCAGATACTCCTCCAGGGTCGGTACCGGCTCGCCCGCGAACTTCGGCCCGAACCAGCCCCCGGCGTCAAGTTTCTCGATCTCGTCCAGGGTGAAGTCGGAGATGTTCCAGGGGGCGCGGTCCGGAAAGACCTCCTCGACGTCGGTGGTCCGGTTCAGTGTGGTGTCGTGCATGACGATCAGCTCGCCGTCCCGGGTGCGCTGCACATCGTTCTCCACCCAGTCGATGCCCAGGTCGTCGGCGGCGTCGACGGCGGCCAGGGTGTTCTCGGGGGCGTAGGCGGAGGCGCCCCGGTGCGCCACCGTGACCGTGTGGTGGTGCGACATGCCGGGGGCGGCCTGCGCCGCCGTGGGGAGGAAGAGCGCGGAGACACCCAGGAAAGCGCCGGATAACGCGGCGGCGGGGCGGATCTGCATACGGACTCCTCGCGTCGTCTGACTCGCGGACGGCCGAAGCGTGCCAGACCGGCCGTACCGGAGGACAGTCACAGAAAGGCCGTACATTGATCCATCCCGTACCCCTCCCGGAGGGGCGGGGGAGCGGGAGGTCCGGTCGTTGTCAGTGGCGAGTCGTACGGTGGGTCTCATGCGGCCCGTGACTCAGATCGAACGCAAGGTGGCGCCCTTCGAGGTCGTCAGCCCGTACACGCCCAGTGGTGACCAGCCCACGGCCATCGCCGACCTGGACCGGCGCGTCCGCGGCGGTGAGAAGGACATCGTGCTCCTCGGCGCGACCGGCACCGGCAAGTCCGCGACCACCGCGTGGATGATCGAGAAGCTTCAGCGGCCGACCCTCGTCATGGCGCCGAACAAGACGCTCGCGGCCCAGCTCGCCAACGAGTTCCGCGAGCTCCTGCCGAACAACGCGGTCGAGTACTTCGTCTCGTACTACGACTACTACCAGCCCGAGGCGTACGTACCGCAGTCGGACACCTACATCGAGAAGGACTCCTCGATCAACGAGGAGGTCGAGCGGCTGCGCCACTCCGCGACGAACTCGCTGCTCACCCGGCGCGACGTGATCGTGGTGGCATCCGTCTCCTGCATCTACGGTCTGGGCACCCCGCAGGAGTACGTGGACCGCATGGTGCCGCTCAAGGTCGGCGAGGAGTTCGACCGCGACCAGCTGCTGCGCCGCTTCGTGGACATCCAGTACGCCCGGAACGACATGGCGTTCACCCGCGGCACCTTCCGGGTCCGCGGCGACACCATCGAGATCTTCCCGGTCTACGAGGAGCTGGCGGTCCGGATCGAGATGTTCGGCGACGAGATCGAGGCGCTGTCGACGCTCCATCCGCTCACCGGCGAAGTGATCACCGACGACCAGGAGCTGTATGTGTTCCCGGCCACCCACTATGTGGCCGGGCCCGAGCGCATGGAGCGGGCAATCGCCGGGATCGAGTCCGAGCTGGAGCAGACCCTCGCCCGGATGGAGAAGCAGGGCAAGCTGCTGGAGGCCCAGCGGCTGCGGATGCGCACCACGTACGACATCGAGATGATGCGGCAGATCGGCACCTGCTCCGGCATCGAGAACTACTCGCTGCACATCGACGGCCGGGAGGCCGGTTCCCCGCCGCACACCCTGCTCGACTACTTCCCGGAGGACTTCCTCCTGGTCATCGACGAGTCGCATGTCACCGTCCCGCAGATCGGCGCGATGTACGAGGGCGACGCGTCCCGTAAGCGCACGCTGATCGAGCACGGCTTCCGGCTGCCCTCCGCGCTCGACAACCGCCCGCTGAAGTGGGAGGAGTTCCAGAAGCGGATCGACCAGACCGTCTACCTCTCCGCGACCCCCGGGACGTACGAGATGTCCCGCGGTGACGGCTTCGTGGAGCAGATCATCCGGCCGACCGGCCTGGTCGACCCCGAGGTCGTGGTCAAGCCCACCGACGGGCAGATCGACGATCTGATCCATGAGATCCGCACCCGCACCGAGAAGGACGAGCGGGTCCTCGTCACCACCCTCACCAAGAAGATGGCCGAGGACCTGACGGACTACATGCTCGAACTGGGCATCCAGGTGCGCTATCTGCACAGCGACGTGGACACGCTGCGCCGGGTGGAGCTGCTGCGCGAGCTGCGCGCGGGCGAGTACGACGTACTGGTCGGCATCAACCTGCTGCGGGAGGGCCTCGACCTGCCGGAGGTCTCGCTGGTCGCCATCCTCGACGCGGACAAGGAGGGCTTCCTGCGCTCCGGCACCTCGCTGATCCAGACCATCGGCCGCGCCGCCCGTAACGTCTCGGGCCAGGTGCACATGTACGCCGACAAGGTCACCGCGGCGATGGAGAAGGCCATCGAGGAGACCAACCGCCGCCGGGAGAAGCAGATCGCGTTCAACGAGAAGAACGGGATCGACCCGCAGCCCCTCCGTAAGAAGATCGGCGACATCGTGGCGACCCTCGCGCGCGAGGAGATCGATACCAAGGAGCTGCTGGAAACCGGCTACCGCAAGTCGGCGGACCAGGGCAAGGGAGCGGGCAAGGGGCAGGCGAAGGCGCCGGTGCCCGCCCTGGCCTCCCACAAGGCGGGCGGCAAGGCGTCGAAGGGGGCGAAGGACGGCGAGCTGACCGACCGCCCGGCCGCCGAACTGGCCGAGCTGATCGAGGAGATGACCGCCCGGATGCGCGCCTCGGCGGCGGAGCTGCAGTTCGAGGTCGCGGCCCGGCTGCGGGACGAGGTCGGGGAACTGAAGAAGGAGCTGCGGCAGATGAGGGAGGCCGGGCTCTCCTGACCTCTGGGGCGGATGGGGTCGCGCTGTGGTCCCGCTGTGTTGCAAGACCGACACAAAAGCCCGCTCGTCTGGCCGGAGCCCTGGTCACCGTGCATAGGGTTTTCGTGAGGGCCGTGCACAACGGCGCGGCCGTGGCCGCGCCGTACGCGGTGGCCACGGGGAAACCGAGAGACGAGAGTAGGGACAGCGCGTGACGGTCAACATGTCCAAGGGACAGGCCATCAGCCTGCAGAAGGCCGACGGGGGCACCCTGACCGCGGTGCGGATGGGACTGGGCTGGCAGGCGGCGCCCCGCCGCGGACTGTTCGGCTCCCGCACCCGTGAGATCGACCTCGACGCGTCGGCGGTGCTCTTCGCCGACAAGCAGCCGACCGACGTCGTGTTCTTCCGCCACCTGGTGAGCGACGACGGCTCGGTGCGCCACACCGGCGACAACCTGGTCGGCGGCGCCGGACAGGGCGGTGACGACGAGTCGGTCCTCGTCGACCTGCAGCGGGTGCCGGTGCACATCGACCAGATCGTCTTCACCGTGAACTCCTTCACCGGCCAGACCTTCGCCGAGGTGCAGAACGCGTTCTGCCGACTGGTCGACGAGACCAACGGCCAGGAGCTGGCCCGCTACACCCTCACCGGTGGCGGCCAGTACACCGCGCAGATCATGGCCATCGTGCAGCGCGAGGGCAGCGCCTGGCAGATGAAGGCCGTGGGCGAGCCGGCCAACGGCCGCACCTTCCAGGACCTGATGCCGCACATCGTGCCGCACCTGTAAGCGCAGCGGTTTCTCCCGTCGGCCCGGTGGTGCGTCTGCCCGCCGGGCCGACGCGCTCATGCGGCACGGCACCACCACGCACACAACGGAACACAACGAGGGGACGCACGATGACGGCCGAGCTGGTCCGGGGGCAGAACCACCCGCTGCCCCAGACCCGTTTGGAGATCCGGATCTCGGCGGGCAATCCGATCGTGGCCGGGGTGACACTCGGCGATGAGCAGGGCACGGTGCAGGGCGTCGAGTGGGTCGCGCACCCCGCCTCGCCGCAGCTGCCCGGCATCGAAGTGTCCAAACAGGCGGCGGCCGACCACCGGCTCGCCGTCGACCTCGACGCGCTGCCCGAGGGCGTCCACCGGGTGCATGTGCTGCTCGCCCTGGTGGGCGGGGCGGGCGGCCCGGCCCGCTTCGGCGCCATGGCCGCGCCGTCCGTCACCGTCACCGGCCTCGACGGCACCGGGGTGGCCGGATACACCCTCACCGACCTGGACTCGGAGTCCGCGGTGGTCGCCGTGGAGCTGTACCGCAGGCAGGGCGCCTGGAAGATGCGCGCGGTGGGCCAGGGGTACGCGGGCGGGCTGGCCGCGATGCTGGGGGACCAGGGGCTGCCCCAGGCCGTCGAGCTGGCCGCCGAGATCAACGACGCGGTGGCGCGCGGTATGGCCCGCTCGGTGGCCCCGCCCCCGCCGCGTACCGCCGGGGGCGACGGCCGGGTGCGTACGGCCACGGCGGGCACCGGAGCCGCGCCGGACGCCCCGGCCCCGGCTCAGCCGCAGCCGCAGGCGGGGGATCAGCCGCAGGCTGGAGCTCAGCCGTCGTCCTCGTCAGGGGGCACGGCCCCGGGCGGCGGGCGGGTCGACTACCAGCACCCCGGGCGCCGTACCGCGGCGCCGCCCACGCCCCCTCCGGCCGCGCCGCCCGCCCCGCCCGGACAGCCCCCGCAGCCCGTCGCGGGGGACGCCTCCGGCTGGTCCCTGGACGAGCGGCTCTACAACCAGGTCTGGGGCATGTTCGAGGACCTGGCGCGGACCGCCGCCGCCTATCGCAGCGCCGTCGACTTCGCCGAATCCCGGATGGAGCAGGAGCTGGACAAGGTCCTCTCCGATCCGCGCACCCGGATCGGCCCCGAGGCCGACGCCGCCCGCGCGCGGGCCCGCGCCAAGCAGGCCGGTCTGGTCGAGCAGGCCCGGGCCGCCCTCGACCGTGACCTGGCGCAGCTGACCGCCGAGGCCGAGGTCGTCGAGCCCGCGCTGCCGCCCGCGTACGCCCGCTGGGACAGCCCGGTCTGGCAGGGCTATCAGGTGCCGATGGAGATCCCGATGGCGCTGCGCCTGGGCGATCTGCACCTTCCTGAGCGCACGGACCTGCGCATCCCGCTGCTGGTGCGGCTGCCGCTGGAGCGCGGTCTGTGGATCGACGCGGGGCGCACCGGCTCGGCCCGCGGCGGCCTGCTGGACTCCGGTGAGCTGCGCAGGCTGGCCGCCGAGACGGCGGTGGCGCACGCGGCGCGGCTGCTGGCGGTCTATCCGGTGGACGAGTTCTCGGTCCAGGTGATCGACCCGGCGGGCTCGGCCGCGGCGTCGCTGGCCCCGCTGCTGTCGTCCGGCGCGCTGCGTGTGCCGCCGGCGGCCGGGGCGGCGGGGGTGTCCTCGGTGCTCGCCACGCTGACCCGGCGCGTCGACCTGGTGCAGATGGCGGTCCGCAGCGGGGCCACCGACGCGCTGCCGCCCGATCTGGACCTCGCCCAGCAGCTGCTGATCGTCCACGACTTCCCGCACGGCTTCGACGACCGGGCCGTCACCCAGCTGCGCTATCTCGCGGACGAGGGGCCCTCGGTCGGGGTGCATCTGATGATGGTCGCCGACCGCGAGGACGCGCAGGCGTACGGGCCGGTGCTGGACCCGCTGTGGCGTTCGCTGCTGCGGATCACACCGGTCGCCGACGATCACCTCGCCGACCCCTGGGTCGGCCACGCCTGGACGTACGAGCCGTCGTTGGTCCCGGCGGGCAGCCAGGTGCTCCAGCAGGTGCTGGGGCAGGTGGTGCGGGCCCGGCAGACCTACGGCCGCTGATCGTCACCTCATCAACCCCTTCTCTGAGCAGGGTATTTGCCTTTCTCTTTACTCTTTCATGGGTCTTCCTGTACTCTTCTTTACGCGGAGGGGAGTACTCCCAAGTGGTGACCCCGTCACCACGGATCGCGCCCGTGCACCTTGAGTCGGGTCGGGCGCGATCCCGGGGCACCGGTCCGGGCGCGAGTCCGGGCGGAGGAGACCTCCGGCAGCGACGACGCTGAAATTGCCGTACGAATGCCGGAGGACCCGTGGACGTTTCCGTGGCCATGTGGGGGCTGACGATTGTCGGTCTCTGCGCCCTTATCGCCGTCGACTTCTTCATAGGCGGCCGCAAACCGCATGAGGTCTCCCTCAAGGAGGCCGGTATCTGGACGGCCGTCTGGGTCGCCCTCGCCGGGCTCTTCGGGCTCGGGCTGCTGGTCTTCGCGGGCGGTCAGCCCTCGGGCGAGTTCTTCGCGGGCTTCATCACCGAGAAGTCGCTGAGCGTCGACAACCTCTTCGTCTTCGTCCTGATCATGGCGAAATTCGCGGTGCCGACGATCTACCAGCAGCGAGTGCTGATGGTGGGCGTGCTGATCGCACTCGTGCTGCGGGCGGTCTTCATCGCCGCGGGTGCCGCGATCATCTCGACCTTCGCCTGGGTCTTCTACATCTTCGGCGCCTTCCTTATCTGGACCGCCTGGAAGCTCATCCAGGAGGCGCGCTCCGATGAGGAGGAAGAGGAGTTCGAGGAGAACCGCCTGCTCAAGGCCGTCGAGAAGCGCGTCCCGTCGACCGACCAGTACCACGGCACCAAGCTGTTCATCATGGAGAACGGCAAGCGGCTGATGACGCCGATGCTGGTCGTCATGCTGGCGATCGGCACCACGGACGTCCTCTTCGCGCTGGACTCCATACCCGCGATCTTCGGTCTGACCCAGGACCCGTACATCGTGTTCACCGCCAACGCCTTCGCGCTGATGGGTCTGCGCCAGCTGTACTTCCTGATCGGCGGGCTGCTCAAGAAGCTGGTCCACCTGTCGTACGGGCTGTCGGTCATCCTCGGCTTCATCGGCGTCAAGCTGGTGCTGCACGCGCTCCACGAGTCCGGGGTGCATGTCCCGCAGATCTCCATACCGGTCTCGCTGGGTGTGATCTGCGCGGTGCTCGCGGTCACGACGATCACCAGCCTCTACGCCTCGAAGAAGCAGGCCCTGGCGGAGGCGGCGACCGGGGAGGGCCGCGCCCGGGACAAGGACGGCGCCGACGTCTGACGCCCGTCCAGGGCCTCAGCTCAGGGCCTCCCCGGCCTCCAGGGGCCGCACGGCCGACCGTCCGCCCGCCGGACGGTCGGCCGTCGGGCGTGTATCCGGCAGCAGGGCGAAGCAGCCCAGGCTCAGCAGCGCGACCGCGGTCAGATACAGGGCGACGCCCCAGGGCGGGCCGTCGCCCCGGGAGACCGCGGTGGCCACGATGGGGGTGAGCGCGCCGCCGAGCACCCCCGCGAGGTTGTAGCCGACCCCCGCGCCCGTGCAGCGCACCCGCGGCTCGTACAGCTCGGGCAGATAGGCCGAGGTCACGGCGAACATGGTGATGAAGGCGAGCAGCGCCCCCAGGTAGCCCAGGAACATCAGCGGCGGCTCCCCGGTGCGCAACAGCGCGATCAGCGGGAACATCCACACCACCGTGGCCGCGCAGCCCAGCAGGCACAGGGGCCGCCGTCCGAAGCGGTCGCCGAGGTGGGCCGCCAGGGGCGTCAGGGCGCCCATGACCGCCACGGCCGCCATGATGCAGCCGAGCATGACGGTGCGGTCCACTCCGAGCCGTTCGGTGCCGTACGCGAGGGACCAGGTCGTCACCGCGTAGAAGACCGCGTAGCCCACCGCGAGCCCGCCCGCGGTCAGCAGCACCAGCCGCCAGTGGCCGCGCGCCACCTCGGCCAGCGGCGCGGCGGCCCGCTCGTCGCGCTCGGCCAGCTCACGGAAACGGGGGCTCTCGGGCAACTGGGTGCGCAGCAGCAGCCCCGCGGCGACCATGAGTCCCGCGCCCCAGAAGGGCACCCGCCAGCCCCAGGAGCGGAAGGCGGCGTCGGAGAGCGTGGCGGACAGGATCAGCATCGTGCCGTTGGCCAGCAGGAAGCCGATGGCCGGGCCGACCTGCGGAAAGCCCGACCACAGGCCGCGCCGTCCGGCGGGCGCGTGTTCGACGGTCAGCAGCACCGCGCCGCCCCATTCGCCGCCGAGCCCCAGTCCCTGGAGGAAGCGGAGCGTGAGCAGCAGGGCGGGGGCGGCGACGCCGATCGTGTCGTACGTCGGCACGAAGCCGACCGCGACCGTCGCGAGGCCGGTCAGCAGCAGTGAGGCGATGAGCACCGGCCGCCGGCCGTGGCGGTCACCGAGCGGCCCGAGCAGCATCGCGCCCAGCGGCCGGGAGATGAACCCGGCGGCGAAGGTGCCGAAGGCGGCCAGGGTGCCCACGAGCGGCGAGAAGGTGGGGAAGAAGAGCGGGCCGAGGACGAGGGCCGCGGCCGTGCCGTAGACGAAGAAGTCGAAAAACTCGATGGCGGTGCCGACCATTGACGCGGCGGCGAGGCGAGCCATGGAGGGGGCGGTAGGGGCGGAGGGAGCGGAAGGGGCGGACGGGGCGCGGTCGTCGTCGCGCTGGACGTCGTGCATGCCGCGCCAACAGCCGCCGCGGCGCACCGGTTACGGGGCGCGCGGCGGCATGCGGCGCGATGAGGGGGTGGAGGGGGCGCTACCAGCCGCGCTCGCGCCATGCGGCGAGGTGCGGGCGCTCGGAGCCGAGGGTGGTGTCGTCGCCGTGGCCGGGGTAGACCCAGGTCTCGTCGGGGAGCCGGTCGAAGAGCTTGGTCTCGACGTCGTTGATCAGGCTCTCGAACGCCTCGGGGTCCTTCCAGGTGTTGCCGACGCCGCCCGGGAACAGGCAGTCGCCGGTGAACACGTGCGGATGGCCGTGCGGGTCGTCGTAGACCAGGGCGATGCTGCCCGGGGTGTGGCCCACCAGATGGCGGGCGGTCAGCTCGACCCGGCCGACCCGCACCGTGTCGCCGTCCTCGACGGGCACATCGGTGGGCACCGGGATGCCCTCGGCGTCGTACCGGCCCGCCAGGGTGCGGGCGCCGGTGGCGTCCACCACCTCGCGCAGCGCGTTCCAGTGGTCCTGGTGGCGGTGGGTGGTGACGACGGACGCGATGCCGCTCTCGCCGATCAGGGAAAGAAGGGTCCGCGGCTCGGCGGCCGCGTCGATCAGCAGCTGCTCGTCGGTGGCCCGGCAACGCAGCAGGTACGCGTTGTTGTTCATGGGACCGACCGCGACCTTCGAGATCATCAGATCGGGCAGTTCGTGCACGTCCGCCGGTCCGCCGACCGTCACCGCTCCGCTGTAGGTCATGGCCTCAGCCTAGTCCCGCGAGGGCGGGCGGCGCGGGGCCGGGGGCGAGGTGACGGCGGGGGAATACTGGGGGCGTGATGCGTCTTTTATCCGGTAGTGGCCGAGGGGTGCGCGCCACACGATCGGGTGAACCGGGCGCCCGAGCCCGGCAAATCGAATGTGCGTGCTATAGGCTCGGCGTGCTGCATCCTTAAGACATCGCCGTGGCGCCCCCATACCCTGGGTCGGGGGCTTCGCTCCGCTCCGTCCTGCCCGTCGGGAAGGGGCCCGGGGGCGGGCCCGGCGCACCCACCTCTCCTCAAGAAAGGTGCCGACCGGCGTGGCCGACCGTCTCATCGTCCGTGGCGCTCGCGAGCACAATCTCAAGAATGTCTCGCTCGACCTCCCTCGTGACTCCCTCATCGTCTTCACCGGACTGTCCGGGTCGGGCAAGTCGTCCCTCGCGTTCGACACGATCTTCGCCGAGGGGCAGCGCCGCTACGTCGAGTCGCTCTCCTCCTACGCCCGGCAGTTCCTGGGCCAGATGGACAAGCCCGATGTGGACTTCATCGAGGGCCTGTCCCCGGCGGTGTCGATCGACCAGAAGTCGACGTCGCGCAACCCGCGCTCGACCGTCGGCACGATCACCGAGGTCTACGACTACCTCCGGCTGCTGTTCGCCCGCATCGGCAAGCCGCACTGCCCCGAATGCGACCGCCCGATCGCCCGCCAGTCGCCGCAGGCGATCGTGGACCGGGTGCTGGAGCTGCCCGAGGGCAGCCGCTTCCAGGTGCTCTCCCCGCTGGTGCGCGAGCGCAAGGGGGAGTTCGTCGACCTCTTCTCCGATCTGCAGACCAAGGGCTACAGCCGGGCCCGGGTGGACGGCGCGACGATCCAGCTGTCCGACCCGCCGAAGCTGAAGAAGCAGGAGAAGCACACCATCGAGGTGGTCGTGGACCGCCTCACCGTCAAGGACAGCGCCAAGCGGCGTCTGACCGACTCGGTGGAGACCGCGCTCGGCCTCTCCGGCGGCATGATCATCCTGGACTTCGTGGATCTCGACGAGGACGATCCGCAGCGCGAGCGGATGTTCTCCGAGCACCTCTACTGCCCGTATGACGACCTGTCCTTCGAGGAGCTGGAGCCGCGCTCCTTCTCCTTCAACTCGCCGTTCGGCGCCTGCCCGGACTGCACCGGGATCGGCACCCGGATGGAGGTCGACCCGGAGCTGATCGTTCCGGACGAGGAGAAGTCGCTGGACGAGGGCGCCATCCACCCGTGGTCCCACGGCCACACCAAGGACTACTTCGGGCGGCTGGTCGGCGCGCTCGCCGACGCGCTCGGCTTCCGTACGGACATCCCCTGGGCCGGGCTTCCGCAGCGGGCCAAGAAGGCGCTGCTGAACGGCCACCGCACCCAGATCGAGGTCCGCTACCGCAATCGCTACGGCCGTCAGCGCGCGTACACCACCGCGTTCGAGGGCGCGGTGCCGTTCATCAAGCGGCGCCACACGGAGGCGGAGAGCGACACCAGCCGGGAGCGGTTCGAGGGCTATATGCGCGAGGTGCCCTGCCCCACCTGTGAGGGCACCCGCCTCAAGCCGATCGTCCTCGCGGTCACCGTGCAGGAGCGGTCCATCGCGGACGTCTCCGCGATGTCGATCAGCGAATGCGCCGAGTTCCTGCGGAACATGGAGCTGACCGCCCGCGAGAAGACCATCGCCGAGCGGGTCCTCAAGGAGGTCAACGAGCGGCTGCGGTTCCTGGTCGACGTCGGCCTGGACTATCTCTCGCTCAACCGGGCGGCGGGCACGCTCTCCGGTGGTGAGGCCCAGCGCATCCGGCTGGCCACCCAGATCGGCTCCGGCCTGGTGGGCGTGCTGTATGTGCTGGACGAGCCGTCGATCGGCCTGCACCAGCGCGACAACCACCGGCTGATCGAGACCCTGGTGCGGCTGCGTGACCTGGGCAACACCCTGATCGTCGTGGAGCACGACGAGGACACCATCAAGTCCTCGGACTGGGTGGTGGACATCGGCCCGGGTGCCGGTGAGCACGGCGGCAAGGTGGTGCACAGCGGACCGCTGAGCGAGCTGCTGGTCAACGAGGAGTCGGCGACCGGCCACTATCTGTCGGGCAAGAAGGCCATCCCGCTGCCGGGAGCACGGCGTCCCATGGACGAGGCGCGGCAGCTGACGGTGCACGGCGCCCGGGAGAACAACCTCCAGGACATCGATGTGTCCTTCCCGCTCGGCGTGCTCACCGCCGTCACCGGCGTCTCCGGCTCCGGGAAGTCCACCCTGGTCAACGACATCCTCTACACCCATCTGGCCCGCGAGCTGAACGGGGCGAAGACCGTCCCCGGGCGGCACACCCGGGTCGCCGGTGACGACCTGGTCGACAAGGTGGTCCATGTCGACCAGTCGCCCATCGGCCGTACGCCGCGGTCCAACCCGGCCACGTACACTGGGGTCTTCGACCATGTGCGCAAGCTGTTCGCCGAGACGATGGAGGCGAAGGTGCGCGGCTATATGCCCGGGCGCTTCTCCTTCAACGTCAAGGGCGGCCGCTGCGAGAACTGCTCCGGCGACGGCACCATCAAGATCGAGATGAACTTCCTGCCGGATGTGTATGTGCCGTGCGAGGTCTGCCACGGCGCGCGCTACAACCGGGAGACGCTGGAGGTGCATTACAAGGGCAAGTCCATCGCCGAGGTGCTGGACATGCCCATCGAGGAGGCGCTGGGCTTCTTCGAGGCGGTGCCGACGATCGCCCGCCATCTGCGCACCCTCAACGAGGTCGGCCTGGGGTACGTCCGGCTCGGCCAGCCCGCGCCGACCCTCTCCGGCGGTGAGGCGCAGCGGGTCAAGCTGGCGAGCGAGCTCCAGAAGCGGTCCACCGGGCGGACGGTCTATGTGCTCGACGAGCCGACCACCGGTCTGCACTTCGAAGACATCAACAAGCTGATCAATGTGCTGTCCGGGCTGGTCGACAAGGGCAACACGGTGATCGTCATCGAGCACAACCTCGATGTGATCAAGACGGCGGACTGGGTTGTCGACATGGGCCCGGAGGGCGGCAGCGGCGGCGGTCTGGTCATCGCCGAGGGCACTCCGGAGGAGGTGGCCTCGGTCGCGACCAGCCACACCGGAAAGTTCCTGCGGGACATGCTGGGCGACCGGGTGAGCGACGCGTCGGTGCCCGCGGCCCGCGCGGGCGGCACGAAGAAGAAGGCCTCCGCCAAGAAGGCCCCGGTCAAGGCGGCGGCCAAGAAGACAGCCGCGAACAAGACCGTGGCCAACAAGTCGGTGGCCAAGAAGGCCGTCACCAAGAAGGCGGTGGCCAAGTCCACGGCCGCCTCGAAGCGGACAGCCGCCCCGTAGCGGGCGGAAGAGTTCTCCGTGCGGTGCGCCGCGCCCGGCCCGGGCGCGGCGCACCGCACGTTCAGGCTTACGCGCCTACGCCAGCTCGGCGGCGTACGGCGGCTCGGCACCCGCGCGGGAGCAGGTGATCGCGGCGGCCCGGGCGGCGAAGCCCAGCACGTCCCGCCAGGCCGCCTCGCCCAGCTTGGCCACCGCGGGCGCCGACAGCGCGTCATGCGCCGCCAACCGGTGCAGCAGCGCGGCGTTCACGGTGTCGCCCGCCCCGATGGTGTCCACGATCTCCACCCGTTCCCCGGGCACGGCCCAGCGCGATCCGTCCTGGCAGAGCACGCTCAGCCCATCCCCGCCGTGGGTGCAGACCACGGCCGCCGGTCCGGCCGCCGCCCACTCCCGTATCGCCGCCTCGACCGCCGCGTCGGACTCCGCCGGGGCGTTCCCGGAACCGGCCAGCCAGCGCGCGTCCTCGACCGACAGCTTGAGCAGCCCGACGTACGGCAGCCAGCCGCGGAAGCGGGCCCGGTAGGCGTCCGCGTCGGGGATGAGCCCGGTGCGGATGTTGGGGTCGAGCGCCGTGAAGACGCCCCGCCCCGCCTCGCGCCGCAGCAGCGCCTCGTACGCGCTCGCGCCCGGCTCCAGCACCAGCGAACAGGTGCCCAGCGACAGCGCGGTGGTCTCCTCGGGCAGGGCCGGGGGCAGCTCGAAGAGCCGGTCCGCGGTGCCCTGCACATAGAAGCCGTAGCCCGCCGAGCCGTCGGCGCCGATCGACGCGACGGCGAGGGTGGTGGGCTCCGGGCCGCGCCGCACCAGCGCGGTGTCCACGCCGTCCTTCCGCAGCCGGGACAGCAGCGCCTCGCCGAAGCCGTCCGTGGAGACCCGTGAGCAGAACGCGGTCGGCACGCCGAGCCGCCCCAGCGCCATCGCGGTGTTGTAGGGGCCGCCGCCGCGGGCCGGACGCAGCGCGGGCAGCTCGTCGCCCGTCACGGCGGGAGCCGCGCGGTCGGGCACGAGATCGATCAGGGCTTCTCCGGCGACGACGATCACGGGACGGGGTCCTTTCCTGGGAGCGGCGGATGGTCGGGGCATGCGGGAGCGGAAGAGGGCGCGGGTTCGGGCGCGCAGCCGCAGGACGTGCGGTGGACGAAGGTGCAGGGCAGCCGCACGGTACGCGGCGGCCGCTCCGGACGCTCCAGCCGGTCCAGCAGCAGCCGGACCGCGGTGCTGCCGATCTCCCGGCTGGGCTGGGAGATCGCGGTGAGCCCGGGGGAGAAGACATCGGCCCAGGAGAAGTCGTCGAAGCAGACGAGCGCCAGATCGCCCGGTACGGTGCGGCCCGCCGCCCGCAGGGCGCGCAGCGCGCCGATGGTCATCACGTTGTTGGCGGTGATGATCGCGGTGGGCGGCTCGGCCGAGGCCAGCAGGTGGTGGGTGGCGTCCTCCGCGCCGCGCGCCTCGGAGTGGCCGTCCGCCAGCAGCCCGGGATCGAACGGCAGCCCGCTGTGGTGCAGTCCGGTGCGGTACCCGGCGATCCGCTCGACGGTGGTGCTCAGCCCCGGCAGACCCGCGACCAGGCCGATGCGGGTGTGGCCCAGTTCGGCGAGGTGGCGCACCAGTTGTTCGAGCGGGAACGCGTTCTCGGCGCCCACCTGGTCGTACGGATGGTCGTGTCCGTCGCCGACCATCCGGTCGAGGAAGACGCAGGGGACGCCGTGCCGGATCAGATAGCCGATCAGCGCGGTGGGCTCGGCGGACGGCGCGACGATCACTCCGTCCACCCGGCGCTCGTGGAGCAGCTGGACGACCTTCCGCTCATGGGCCGGGTCGTCGTGCGGATCGGCGATCAGCAGGCTGTAGCCCTGTTCGAGGGCACCGGCCTCGACGCCCTGGAGGATCTCCGTGAAGTACGGGTTGCTGATCGCCGAGACGGCCAGCCCGATCGAGCGGGTGCGGGCGGTGACGAGGGAGCGGGCGAGGGTGTTCGGGGTGTAGCCGAGGTCGTCGATGGCGTCCAGGACGGCCTGACGGGTGTCCGGGCGCACCCGGCGGGTCTCGTTGACCACATGCGAGACGGTGGCCACGGAGACGCCCGCGCGCCGGGCCACGTCGACCATGGTTGCCATCCGCTCGCCCTCTCCGACTGTCCTGCCCGGGCCGACTGTCCCGCCCGGATGTGCCGGAGGGAACGTATCGCACCGTCGACGTGACGTAAACGCTTACGCAAGCGTTTACGCGCAGGTCGGAGCCGACGGAGGGCTGACCGATCCGTGCCGGTATGGTCGTATGGCAGCAGCTCATCCCGTATCGCCCTGCCCCGTGGAGCCCCCATGACCAGCCAGCCCGCCTCCCGACGAACCGTGCTGTGCGGAGCGGCGCTGGCCGGAGCCGCCGGGCTCGGGGCCGCGGCCTGCTCCCCGGAAGGGTCGGGCAAGAAGGCGTCCGCGACCCCCACCGCCCCCGTCGACCTCGGCTCCGCCGACGCCGTCCCGGCCGGTGGCGCGAAGATCTACCGCGAGGACCGGGTCGTCGTCTCCCGGACCGCCGGGGGCCAGTACAAGGCGTTCAGCGCGGTCTGCACCCACCGGGGCTGCGTCGTGGACGCCGTCGAGGACGGAAAGATCAGCTGTCCCTGCCACGGCAGCGTCTTCGACGCCCGCACCGGCAAGGTTCTCCAGGGGCCCGCCGTCGCCCCGCTGCCGTCCGTGCCCGTCAGGGTGAAGGGCGGAAAGCTCGTCGCGGGGCCGGAGGCCTGAGGCGCCTGAACTGTCACCGCCCGCCAGTAGGGTGGTGACCATGGCCGACCCGAGCAGCTACCGTCCCAAGCCGGGACAGATCCCCGAGTCGCCGGGGGTCTACAAGTTCCGTGATGAGCACGGCCGGGTGATCTACGTTGGGAAGGCGAAGAGCCTGCGCCAGCGGCTCTCCTCGTACTTCCAGGACCTGGCGAACCTTCACCCGCGCACCCGGACCATGGTCACCACGGCCGCCGCGGTCGAGTGGACCGTGGTCTCGACCGAGGTCGAGGCGCTGCAGCTCGAGTATTCGTGGATCAAGGAGTTCGATCCCCGGTTCAACGTCAAGTACCGCGACGACAAGAGCTATCCGTCGCTCGCGGTGACCCTCAACGAGGAGTTCCCGAGGGTCCAGGTCATGCGCGGCGCCAAGAAGAAGGGCGTGCGCTACTTCGGCCCGTACGCCCACGCCTGGGCGATCCGCGAGACCGTCGACCTGATGCTGCGGGTGTTCCCCGTGCGCACCTGCTCGGCCGGGGTGTTCAAGCGCTCCGCCCAGATCGGCCGCCCCTGTCTGCTCGGCTACATCGGCAAGTGCTCGGCCCCCTGCGTCGGCCGGGTCACCGCCGAGGAGCACCGCGAACTCGCGGACGAGTTCTGCGACTTCATGGCAGGCCGTACCGGCACCTACATCCGCCGCCTCGAACAGCGGATGCAAGAGGCCGCCGAGGAGATGGAGTACGAGAAGGCCGCCCGGCTGCGCGACGACATAGGGGCGCTCAAGCGCGCCATGGAGAAGAACGCGGTCGTCCTCGCCGACGCGACCGACGCCGACCTGATAGCGGTCGCCGAGGACGAGCTGGAGGCCGCCGTCCAGATCTTCCACGTCCGGGGCGGCCGGGTGCGCGGTCAGCGCGGCTGGGTCACCGACAAGGTCGAGGCCGTCGACACCGCCGGCCTGGTCGAGCACGCCCTCCAGCAGCTGTACGGGGAGGAGCGGGGCGACGCCGTGCCCAAGGAGGTCCTGGTGCCCGCCGTACCGGACCCGGCCGAGCCGGTCGCCCAGTGGCTGAGCGAGCGCCGGGGCTCCCTGGTCGATCTGCGCATCCCGCAGCGCGGCGACAAGAAGGACCTGATGACCACCGTCCAGCGCAACGCCCAGCAGGCGCTGGCGCTCCACAAGACCAAGCGCGCCTCCGACCTCACCACCCGCTCCCGGGCCCTGGAGGAGATCGCCGAGGCGCTGGGCCTGGATTCGGCGCCGCTGCGCGTCGAGTGCTTCGACATCTCCCATCTCCAGGGCGATGACGTGGTGGCGTCCATGGTGGTCTTTGAAGACGGGCTGGCGCGGAAGAGCGAGTATCGCCGCTTCCAGATCAAGAGCTTCGCCGGGCAGGACGACGTGCGCTCCATGCACGAGGTCGTCGGCCGCCGCTTCCGCCGCTATCTGCAGGAGAAGCAGAAGCTGGGGGAGTGGGAGGAGAGCGCCGAACCTGACGAGGCCGCCCAGGTGCCCCCTGCCCAGGAGGCCCCCGCCGATGCGCCTCTTACCGATGCGCCTCTTACCGAGGAGCCCCTCGCCGAGGAGACGCCCGCCGACGAGGCCTCCGGTCCTCTCGACGACGACGGCAGGCCCCGGCGGTTCGCGTACCCGCCCCAGCTCGTCGTGGTCGACGGCGGGCAGCCGCAGGTCGCCGCCGCCAAACGCGCGCTGGACGAGCTGGGCGTCGACGACGTGGCCGTCTGCGGCCTCGCCAAGCGGCTCGAAGAGGTCTGGCTGCCCGATGAGGACGACCCGGTGGTGCTGCCCCGCAGCAGCGAGGGGCTGTATCTGCTCCAGCGGGTCCGCGACGAGGCCCACCGGTTCGCCATCACCTACCAGCGCAGCAAGCGTGCCAAGTCGCTGAAGGCCGGACCGCTGGATTCCGTACCCGGCCTCGGCGACAGCCGTAAGCAGGCGCTGCTCAAGCATTTCGGCTCCGTCAAGCGGCTGCGCGCCGCCACGGTCGAGCAGATCTGCGAGGTGCCGGGCGTCGGCCGGAAGACGGCCGAGACGGTCGCGGCGGCGCTCACCGGGGCGGCTCCGGCCGCGCCCGCCGTGAATACCGCCACAGGAGAGATCATTGAGGACGAGGCCGCATCGTCGGCGCCGTCCGCGAACCGGGGGACGAGATCATGACCGAGCACGAGACCCACGGAGACGGAGCGCAGGTGAATACGGGCACGACGGGAGAGTCCGCCGAGGCGGCGGCAGCCATTCCCGAGCTGGTGATCATCTCTGGTATGTCCGGCGCGGGCCGCAGCACCGCGGCCAAGTGTCTGGAGGACCTGGGCTGGTTCGTGGTGGACAATCTGCCGCCCGCCCTGATCCCCACCATGGTGGACCTGGGCGCCCGCTCCCAGGGCAATGTGGCCCGGATCGCCGTGGTGGTGGACGTCCGCGGCCGCCGGTTCTTCGACAACCTCCGCGAATCCCTCGCGGACCTGGCCGCCAAGAACGTCAAGCGGCGCGTGCTGTTCCTGGAGGCGTCCGACGAGGCGCTGGTGCGCCGCTTCGAGTCGGTGCGCCGCCCCCACCCGCTGCAGGGCGACGGGCGGATCGTGGACGGCATCGAGGCCGAGCGCGATCTGCTGCGCGAGCTGCGCGGCGACGCCGATCTGGTGATCGACACCTCCAGCCTCAACGTGCACGAGCTGCGCGCCAAGATGGACGCCCAGTTCGCCGGTGAGGAGGAGCCGGAGCTGCGCGCCACCGTCATGTCCTTCGGCTACAAGTACGGCCTGCCGGTCGACGCCGATCTGGTGGTGGACTGCCGCTTCCTGCCCAATCCGCACTGGGTCCCCGAGCTGCGCCCCTTCACCGGGCTCAACGAGGAGGTGTCCGGCTATGTCTTCAACCAGCCCGGCGCCAAGGAGTTCCTGGACCGGTACGCCGAGCTGCTCCAGCTGATCGCCGCGGGCTACCGCCGCGAGGGCAAGCGCTATGTGACGATCGCGGTCGGCTGCACCGGCGGCAAGCACCGCAGCGTCGCGATGTCCGAGCGGCTGGCCGCCCGGCTCGTCGCCGAAGCGGTCGAGACCGTCATCGTCCACCGGGACATGGGGCGCGAGTGACGATGCGTAACGGGCGGCTGCGGCGGCTCGTCGGGGCCCGTACGGGCCGCAGCGCCCAGCCCAAGGTGGTCGCGCTCGGCGGCGGTATGGGCCTGTCGGCGTCGCTCGCCGCGCTGCGCCGGATCACCGGTGATCTGACCGCCGTGGTCACGGTGGCCGACGACGGCGGCTCCAGCGGACGGCTCCGCGACGAGCTGGGGGTGCTGCCGCCCGGCGATCTGCGCAAGGCGCTGGCGGCCCTGTGCGGGGACGACGACTGGGGCCAGACGTGGGCCCGGGTCATCCAGCACCGCTTCATCAGCGAGGGGGAGCTGCACGGCCACGCGGTCGGCAATGTGCTGATCGTCGCCCTGTGGGAGCAGATGGGTGACCATGTGGCCGCGCTCGACCTGGTCGGCAAGCTGCTGGGCGCGCACGGCCGGGTGCTGCCGATGTCGGCGGTGCCGCTGGAGCTGCAGGCGTACGTCAAGGGCCATGACCCGGAGCGTCCGGAGGAGGTGTCGACGGTCGCCGGGCAGGCCACGGTCGCTCTCACCCCCGGCGAGGTGCAGTCGGTCCACCTGGTGCCGAACGACCCGCCGGCCGTCCCCGAGGCGGTCGCGGCGGTGATGGACGCCGACTGGGTGGTGCTGGGCCCGGGCTCCTGGTTTTCCTCCGTCATCCCGCATCTCCTGGTGCCGGATCTGCTGCGTGCGCTCACCGACACCAAGGCCCGTCGGGTGCTCTCGCTGAACCTCGCGCCGCAGCCCGGCGAAACCGATGGCTTCTCCCCGCAGCGTCATTTGGAGGTTTTGGCCCGACACGCCCCTAAACTCGCCTTCGACGTGGTGCTGGCCGACGAGGCCGCCGTCCCCGACCAGAGCAGTCTCTGCGATGCCGCGAAGCGACTGGGCGGCACGGTCGAGCTGGCGCCGGTGGCCGCGACCGACGGTTCCCCGAAGCACGACCCGGAGCTACTGGCGGCCGCGTATGACCGTATTTTTCGGATGCATGGAAGGATCGGCCCATGGCGATGACGGCAGCGGTGAAGGACGAAATCTCCCGGCTTCCCGTCACCCGCACCTGCTGCCGGAAAGCGGAGGTCTCGGCGATCCTGCGGTTCGCGGGCGGCCTGCACCTGGTGAGCGGGCGCATCGTGATCGAGGCGGAGCTGGACACGGGCATCGCGGCCCGCAGAGTGCGCAAGGACATCCTGGAGATCTTCGGGCACTCCTCCGATCTGGTGGTGATGGCCCCCGGAGGGCTGCGCCGCGGCAGTCGGTACGTGGTGCGGGTGGTGGCGGGCGGTGATCAGCTGGCCCGGCAGACCGGCCTGGTCGACGGCCGCGGCCGGCCGATCCGCGGACTCCCGCCGCAGGTCGTCTCGGGTGCCACCTGTGACGCCGAGGCGGCCTGGCGCGGGGCGTTCCTCGCCCACGGCTCGCTCACCGAGCCCGGCCGCTCGTCCTCCCTGGAGGTGACCTGCCCCGGCCCGGAGGCCGCGCTGGCGCTGGTCGGCGCCGCCCGCCGGCTGCAGATCGCCGCGAAGGCGCGCGAGGTGCGCGGAGTGGACCGGGTGGTCGTCCGGGACGGTGATGCCATCGGCGCGCTGTTGACGCGGCTGGGGGCGCACGAGTCGGTGCTCGCCTGGGAGGAGCGGCGGATGCGCCGCGAGGTGCGGGCCACCGCGAACCGGCTGGCAAACTTCGACGACGCCAATCTGCGCCGCTCCGCCCGGGCCGCCGTCGCGGCGGGCGCGCGGGTGCAGCGCGCGCTGGAGATCCTGGCCGACGAGGTGCCCGAGCACCTGGCCGCGGCCGGGCGGCTGCGCATGGAGCACAAGCAGGCCTCCCTGGAGGAGCTGGGCGCGCTCGCCGACCCGCCGCTGACCAAGGACGCCGTCGCGGGCCGTATCCGCAGGCTGCTGGCCATGGCCGACAAGCGGGCCCAGGACCTGGGCATTCCGGGTACGGAGTCGACCCTGAGCGACGAGATGGCCGAGGGCATGGTCGGCTGACCGGCCGCCATCTCCCGCGCCCCCGGCTCCCGTGCGGACCCGGGGGCGCGGTGCGTCCGATGGGGTGCCCCGGCGGATCGGATGGTCACACCATCAGATCATCGTCCGCGAGCCGCTGTTGACATGGGCATGGGCCGATAAGAGGCTTATGCGTCTGTGCACCCACACGTCGGAACGACAGTCAGGGGGGCTCATGAAGACACGCGAGGCCGGACGGAGACGCTCGGCGCGCCACAGACGTACGGCGAGATCGATCGGCTCGGCCGCGGCACTGGCTTCCTTACTCCTTACAGGACTGGCCGCCACACCCGCGGCCCACGCACAGCCCGCGGCCGACGCGCAACCCGCCGACACCGCGGACGAGTCGCTGTCCGTATGGACCGCCCAGGTCACCAGGGCCCAGCTCCCGCTGCTGCGGAGGGCGGGCGCGGACGGGACGGAACTCGGCACGCAGGTGCCCGAGAAGGGCGCCGGACCGGTTGAGCTGTATCTGACCGGTACCCAGGCCGCCGCACTGCGCGGCCGGGGCGTGGCGCTCACCGAGAAGAAGCTCTCCCAGCGGACCCTGAACCGCGTCGAGGCCGCGGGCGACGGCGTCTTCCGCCCGTACAGCGGCGACGGAGGGCTTCAGCAGGAGATCGTCGAGACCGGCCGGGCCCATCCCGGTCTCACCAAGGTGGTCAGCATCGGCAAGACCACCCAGGGCAAGGACATCCTCGCGCTCAAGCTCACCAAGGGCGCCGCGAAGAGCCGCGACGGCAGCAAGCCGTCGGTGCTGTACATGTCCAACCAGCACGCCCGTGAGTGGATCACCCCGGAGATGACCCGGCGGCTGATGCACTACTACCTGGACGGCTACGGCAAGGACGACCGCGTCACCGACATCGTCGACCGCACCGAACTGTGGTTCGTGCTCTCCGCCAACCCGGACGGGTACGACTACACCCACCAGAAGCCCGAGAACCGGCAGTGGCGCAAGAACCTGCGGGACAACAACGGCGACGGCAAGATCACCTCCGGCGACGGCGTCGACCCCAACCGCAACTTCCCCTACAAGTGGGGCTACGACAACGAGGGGTCGTCCGCCGACCCGGCCGACGAGACCTACCGCGGCCCCGCCCCCGGCTCCGAACCCGAGACCAAGGCGCTGGACCGCTTCCAGAAGCGCATCGGGTTCACCTACGGCATCAACTACCACTCGGCCGCCGAACTGCTGCTCTACGGCGTCGGCTGGCAGGTCGCCACCCCGACCCCCGACGACGTGCTCAACAAGTCGCTCGCCGGTACGCCCGAGCACTCCGCGATCCCCGGCTACCACCCGCAGGTGTCCTCGGAGCTGTACACCACCAACGGCGAGGCCGACGGCCACGCGGCCAACGTCAACGGGATGATGATGTTCACCCCGGAGATGTCGACCTGTCAGACCGCCTCGAACATCGACCCCGACGACGCCTGGCAGCCGCGCGACTGCGCCTCCGTCTTCACCTTCCCGGACGACGAGAAGCTGATCCAGCAGGAGTTCGCCAAGAACATCCCCTTCGCGCTCTCCGTCGCCGAGACCGCCGAGCACCCCGACCAGCCGTCGTCGTCGGTCGGTATGACCGCGCCCGACTTCACCCCGGACGCCTTCACCACCTCCTACGCCCGCGGCGGTTCCCAGGACGTCGCCGTCACCGTCCGCAAGAGCGTCCGCGACAAGACGCTCGCCTACCGGGTGAACGGCGGACGCGCCCACACCGCGTCCCTGCGGCCCTGGAAGGGCGGCGAGACGTACGGGGGCGAGGACAACATCCGCTTCGACCAGTACCGGGCCGCCGTCAGGGGAGCGGACCCCGGCGACACGGTGAAGGTCTGGTTCACCGGCCGGACGAAGGGCGGCGAGCGGACCGCGAGCGAGCCGTTCACCTACACCGTCGCCGAGCGGCCCCGCGCCGACACCCTGGTGATCGCCGAGGAGGGCGGCGGCTCCCCGGCCCGGCACACCGCCGCGTACACCGGCGCGCTCGCCGCGAACGGCGTCAGGGCGGCCGTCTGGGATGTCGCGACCAGGGGAGCGCCGTCCGCGCTCGGGGTGCTCGGCCACTTCAGGACGGTGCTCTGGTACACCGGCGCGGAGAAGCCCGGCGGGGCCACCCTGCTGGCGGTGCGCGACTTCCTCAACGAGGGCGGCAAGCTGATCACCACCGGTGAGCAGGCGGGCGGCAGCTCCGTGGTGGGCCCGGCCGACACCGACGACTTCAGCCAGTACTACCTGGGAGCCGACGGCCGTCTCACCGTGAAGTCACCGCCCGTGTACGAGGGCGCCGGGGCGCTCGACGGCGCCTCCGCGGCGCTCGGCGACGCACCCGGCAACCCCCTGGACGCCGCGGGCGCGTACACCGTCACCTCCGACGTACTGCCGCCCAAGGACTTCCCGTGGTTCCAGAGCGCGGGCGCGGGCGCGTACTCCGGCGCACGCACCCCGTACCAGCCCTATGAGGGCGACTGGATGGCCGCCGCCGCCCACCGCAACAGCTCCTGGATGCGGCTGTCCCGCACCGTCGACCTGACCGGGGTGAGCGCCGGGGACAAGCCGAGCCTGAACTTCCGGCTCAGCTACGACACCGAACCCGGATACGACCATGTGATCGCCGAGGCGCACACCGCGGGCGCGGACGACTGGACCACGCTGCCGGACGCGAACGGCGGCAGCTCCGGCCAGGTCCCGGCCGAATGCGAGGCGGGCTTCCTGCTGACCACCCACCCGTTCCTCAAGCACTACCTGACCGCCGGTGACGACGGCTGCCGCGCCCAGGGCGGCACGGGTGCCTGGAACAGCTTCACGGGCTCCTCCGACGGCTGGCAGCCGGTCTCCCTGGACCTGAGCCGCTACGCGGGCGAGAAGGTCGAACTGGCCCTCTCGTACGTCACCGATTCGGGTTCCGGCGGGCGCGGCGCGTTCGTCGACAGCACCGCGCTCGTCACCGGCGGCGACACGCGGGACGCCGAGGGCTTCGAGACGGCGCTCGGGCCCTGGTCGGTGCCGGGCGCGCCGGAGGGCAGCCCCGTGAACACGGCGGACTGGACGCGCTCGAAGGAGCTGTTCCGCACCGCCGCCGCGGTCACCACGCGGGACACCGTGCTGATCGGCTTCGGCCTCGAACACGTCCGGGACGACGCCCAGCGGGCGAAGCTCATGGGGAGCGCGCTCCGTGCGCTGCGCCGTTGACAGAGTGTGACGAATCGTGACTGAATCGGTGGCCCATGCCCCTTTCCGGGGGTGTTGGGCCACCGACGCCAATGTCACGCACGTTACGTGATAGCGGTAGGGTCGGAGGCGGTCGGGGACATCCCATACAGCTCGCCGGCGTCCAGACCGGCACACCAACGAGGAGATCGGTTCGTGACGATCCGCGTAGGCATCAACGGCTTTGGCCGCATCGGTCGCAATTACTTCCGCGCGCTCCTGGAGCAGGGCGCGGACATCGAGATCGTCGGTGTCAACGACCTGACCGACAATGCCACCCTGGTGCACCTGCTCAAGTACGACACCATCCTCGGACGGCTGAAGCAGGACGTCAGCCACACCGAGGACACCATCACGGTCGGCAACCAGACTTTCAAGACGATGGCCGAGCGCGACCCGGCCGCCCTTCCGTGGGGAGAGCTGGGGGCCGACATTGTCGTCGAGTCCACCGGCATCTTCACCAAGCGTGACGACGCGGCCAAGCACCTGGCCGCCGGCGCCAAGAAGGTCCTGATCTCCGCGCCCGCCAAGGACGAGGACATCACGATCGTGATGGGCGTCAACAACGACAAGTACGACGCGGCCAAGCACCACGTCATCTCCAACGCCTCCTGCACCACCAACTGTGTGGCACCGATGGCCAAGGTCCTCGACGAGAACTTCGGCATCGTCAAGGGCATGATGACGACGGTCCACGCGTACACCAACGACCAGCAGATCCTGGACTTCCCGCACAAGGACCTGCGCCGCGCCCGCGCCGCCGCGGAGAACATCATCCCGACCTCCACCGGTGCCGCCAAGGCCACCGCGCTGGTCCTGCCGCAGCTCAAGGGCAAGCTGGACGGCATCGCGATGCGCGTCCCGGTGCCGACCGGCTCGGTCACCGACCTGGTCCTGGAGCTGGACCGCGAGGTCACCAAGGACGAGATCAACACCGCCTTCCAGAAGGCCGCCGAGGGCCAGCTCAAGGGCGTCCTGGAGTACACCGAGGACGCGATCGTCTCCTCGGACATCGTCAACTGGCCGGCCTCCTGCACCTTCGACTCCTCCCTGACCATGGTCCAGGGCGCGCAGGTCAAGGTCGTCGGCTGGTACGACAACGAGTGGGGTTACTCCAACCGTCTCGTCGACCTGACCGTCTACGTCGGCGGCCGGCTCTGACCCTGCCGGGATGAGCCAGGAACGGGGCCCGCTACGGCACATGTCGTAACGGGCCCCGTGCCATGAGCCCCGTGCCATGGGTTCGTGCCATGAACAAGGAGTCACTCTGTGAAGACGATTGACGATCTGCGGGTCGACGGGCAGCGGGTCTTCGTCCGCGCCGACCTGAACGTTCCGCTCGACGGCGGGACGATCACCGACGACGGCCGTATCCGCGCCGCCGTGCCGACCATCTCCGCGCTCCTGGAGCGGGGCGCCAAGGTGGTCGTCGCCTCGCACCTCGGCCGCCCCAAGGGCGCGCCCGACCCGCAGTTCTCGCTGGCCCCGGTCGCCCGGCGGCTCGGTGAACTCCTCGGCAAGCAGGTCGCGTTCGCGACCGACACCGTGGACGACAGCGCCCGGGACACCGTCGCGGGGCTCGCGGCGGGCGAGGTCGCGCTGCTGGAGAACCTGCGCTTCAACGCCGGTGAGACGGCCAAGGACGACGCCCAGCGCGGCGCGTTCGCCGACCGGCTCGCAGCCCTCGCCGACCTCTACGTCAGCGACGGCTTTGGCGCGGTGCACCGCAAGCACGCCTCCGTGTTCGACCTCCCGGCGCGGCTGCCGCACGCCGCGGGCGGTCTGATCGCCACCGAGGTCGACGTCCTCAAGAAGCTCACCGAGGACGTCCAGCGGCCGTACGCGGTGGTCCTCGGCGGCGCCAAGGTCTCCGACAAGCTCGGCGTCATCGACCATCTGCTGGAGAAGGCCGACCGCATCCTGATCGGCGGCGGCATGGCGTACACCTTCCTCAAGGCCCAGGGCCACGAGGTCGGCAAGTCGCTGCTCCAGGAGGACCAGGTCCCGGTCGTCCAGGGCTATCTGCGGCGGGCGGCGGAGCGCGGCGTGGAGTTCGTGCTGCCCGTCGACGTCCTCGCGGCGGACGGGTTCCCGGACCTCAGGACCAAGGCCCCGGCGCATCCGCAGGTCGTCCCCGCGGATGCCATTCCGGCCGACCTGGAGGGGCTGGACATCGGTCCGGACACCCGCAAGCTGTACGCCTCGAAGCTCGCCGACACGGCCACCGTCTTCTGGAACGGCCCGATGGGCGTCTTCGAGCACCCCGACTACGCCGACGGCACCAAGGCCGTGGCCCAGGCACTTCTCGACAGCCCCGCCTTCACGGTGGTCGGCGGCGGCGACTCCGCCGCGGCCGTCCGCATCCTGGGCTTCGACGAAACCGCTTTCGGCCATATCTCGACCGGCGGCGGTGCAAGCCTCGAATACCTCGAGGGCAAGACGCTCCCCGGCCTCGCCGCACTGGAGGACTGAACACCGTGAGTGACCGCACCCCGCTGATGGCGGGCAACTGGAAGATGAACCTCAACCACCTCGAGGCCATCGCCCACACCCAGAAGCTCGCCTTCGCGCTCGCCGACAAGGACTACGAGGCCGTCGAGGTCGCGGTTCTGCCGCCCTTCACCGATCTGCGGTCTGTGCAGACCCTGGTCGACGGCGACAAGCTGAAGATCAAGTACGGCGCCCAGGACATCTCCGCGCACGACTCCGGCGCGTACACCGGCGAGATCTCCGGTCCGATGCTCTCCAAGCTGAAGTGCACCTACGTGACCATCGGCCACTCGGAGCGCCGCCAGTACCACGCCGAGACCGACGAGATCTGCAACGGCAAGGTGAAGGCCGCCTTCCGGAACGACCTCACCCCCATCCTGTGCGTGGGCGAGGGCCTGGACGTCCGCAAGGCGGGCAACCAGGTCGCGCACACCCTCGCGCAGCTGGACGGCGCCCTCAAGGACGTCCCGGCCGAGCAGGCCGAGACGATCGTGATCGCGTACGAGCCGGTCTGGGCGATCGGCACCGGCGAGGTCGCCACCCCCGAGGACGCCCAGGAGGTCTGCGGGGCCATCCGCGGCCGGCTGGCCGAGCTGTACGGCCAGGAGCTGGCCGACAAGGTCCGCATCCAGTACGGCGGCTCGGTGAAGTCCGGGAACGTCGCGGCGATCATGGCGCAGCCGGACGTGGACGGCGCCCTGATCGGCGGCGCCGCGCTGGACGCCGACGAATTCGTCAAGATCGTTCGTTTCCGCGACCAGTGAGTAGGCCCTGAGTCGGGCCTCGTCGTACTCTGTCGGGGGTCGTGGTGGCGCATTTCGCGCCTCCCGGCCCCCGTCTCCCGTAACAAACCGTCCGTAACGAGCCCGAGAGAGTTGGTCCAGCCGTGATCATGGGGTTTTCGATCGCCCTCATCATCTTGAGCCTTTTGTTGATGATGCTGGTGCTCATGCACAAGGGGAAGGGCGGGGGTCTGTCCGACATGTTCGGTGGCGGAATGCAGTCCTCCGTCGGTGGCTCGTCGGTCGCTGAGCGCAACCTGGACCGCATCACCATCGTGGTCGCGCTGCTGTGGTTCGTCATCATCGTCGTGCTCGGATTGCTGATGAAGCTCGACTGACGTTCGACCGAAGCGCCATCGAGGCCCGATTCCGGCCCGATAACTGACGTACCGTCGTCAGTGCGGCCGATTCGCGGCCTATCATGGGGGTGGCGTCCTCAAGGGCGGGTGTAACTCCTCCCGATGGACGCGCGTTGGGCCTTTCGTAGTCTGGGGCGCCGGGCAGCGGGGCCGCCATTCGATGCTTCGCGGCACCATCACGCAGGGAGTTACGACCGTGGCAAGTGGCAACGCGATCCGTGGAAGTCGGGTCGGAGCGGGGCCGATGGGAGAAGCCGAGCGAGGCGAATCGGCGCCGCGCCTGCGCATCTCCTTCTGGTGCTCGAACGGGCACGAGACCGTGCCGAGCTTCGCCAGTGACGCGCAGGTTCCGGAAACGTGGGACTGCCCCCGCTGTGGCTTCCCGGCCGGCAAGGACCGGGACAACCCGCCGGACCCGCCCCGTACCGAGCCGTACAAGACCCACCTCGCCTATGTGCGGGAGCGGCGAAGCGATGCCGACGGCGAGGCGATCCTCGCCGAGGCGCTCGCCAAGCTCCGCGGCGAGATCTGAGCAGAGGCCCGGCCCCCCAGCGACAGCGCGTAACGACGGCCCGGCCGCGCACCCCTGACGGGGGTGCCCGGCCGGGCCGTTGTCGTGGGCCCGTTGTCAGTGCCGCGGTCTACGGTCGTCACATGCTGATGCGCAAGGGTGGGGAACAGGCGGCGGTGCCCGCCTGGCGCGGGGGATTCGGGCGGCTGTGGGCCGCCGCGGTGATCTCCCGCTTCGGGGACGCGTTACGCGGCGCGGCGCTGCCCTTGCTGGCGGTGTCGCTGACCGATTCACCGGTGCTGGTGACGCTCGTGACGGCATGCGGCTACCTGCCCTGGCTGCTGTTCGGCCTGCTCGGCGGGGCCATCGCCGACCGGGTGGATCAACGGCGGGCGATGTGGGTGGTGGACGGGCTGCGGGCCGTGCTGATGGGCGGATTCGCCGTCGCCGTCTGGCTGGGGCATGCCACGATCGGGCTGCTGCTCGCGCTCGCCTTCGCCCTCACGACCCTGCAGACCCTGTTCGACAACGCGGCCACTGCCCTGCTGCCGTCCGTGGTGGAGCGGGAGGCACTGAGCCGGGCCAACGCCCGGCTGATGACCGGGCAGGAGGTCATGGGCCGTTTCGTGGGAGCCCCGCTGGTGCCCGTGCTGCTGGGGCTCGGCGTCGCCGTGCCGTACGTGGCGGACGCCGCCACGTATCTCGTCGCCGCGCTGCTCGTCGCCTCGCTCGGGGCGGCCGCCCCGGACCCCGCCCCGCGCCCGTCCGGCGGTTCGATGCGCCGCGACATCGCCGAGGGCATCGGTGTGCTGTGGCGGGACCGGCTGCTGCGGGGGCTGTGCGTCTCCACCACGCTGTGCAACATCGGTATCGGCGCGCTCATCGCCACCCTGGTGCTCCATGTGACCGGCTGGCTGAACGCCGGGGACACCGGGTTCGCGGCGGTCATCACGGTGTACGGGATCGGCAGTGTGTCCGGGGGACTGGTGGCCGCACGGGTCGGCGAGTGGCTGGGGGAGTACCGTGCGCTGCTGCTGTGCGGAGCCGTGCAGACCGCTGCCCTGGTCGCGCTCGGCACGATACGGAGCCTGGCGGCCGCCGTCGCCGCCATGGGGGTGTTCGCCTTCGCGGGAATCATATGGAACGTCACCGAGGTGACGATGACCCAACGGCGCAGCCCCGCCGACATGCTCGGCCGGGTCAGCTCCGCCTTCCGCACGCTGTCGATCGCGGGCGCCCCGGCCGGTGCGCTGCTCGGCGGGGTGACGGCCGCCGCCTGGGGGCTGAACACCCCCGCCCTGATGTGCGCCGTGCTCATCGCGGGCGGGGTGCTGGCACTTGTTCCCGGAATGCGGTCCGTCATCAATTAGGTTGGTGGACAACGGGGGCCAGGCACCGATGAGAAGTGGGCTGATGTCCGAGATGAACGCAGAAGGCCGCACCAGGCTCGATCAGCTGCCGGAGTGGAACGCGCTGGCCGAGCACCGTAAGGCGCTGGGCGACGCGCATCTGCGCGAGTTGTTCGCGAACGACCCGGAGCGGGCGAGCAGGCTTGCGCTCCAGGTCGGCGATCTTCATGTCGACTACTCCAAGCACCTGGTGACGGACGAGACGCTGCGGTTGCTGCGGGAGCTGGCGCGGGCGACCGGAGTGGCCGGGCTGCGGGACGCGATGTTCCGCGGGGAGAAGATCAACACCACCGAGAACCGCGCGGTGCTCCACACCGCGCTGCGCGCGCCCCGGTCGGCGGTCATCACCGTGGACGGCGAGGACGTCGTCCCCGAGGTGCACGCGGTCCTCACCAAGATGAGCGTGTTCGCCGACCGGATTCGGGCCCGGGACTGGCACGGCCACACCGGCAGGCCCATCAAGAACATCGTCAACATCGGCATCGGCGGCTCCGACCTGGGCCCGGCGATGGCGTACGAGGCGCTGCGCGCCTACACCGACCGCGAGCTGGTGTTCCGCTTCGTCTCCAATGTGGACGGCGCCGATCTCCATGAGGCGGTGCGGGACCTGGACCCGGCGGAGACGCTGTTCATCGTCGCCTCCAAGACCTTCACCACCATCGAGACCATCACCAACGCCGTCTCGGCCCGCGAGTGGCTGCTGAGCGGGCTCGGGGCCGGTGAGGAGGCCGTCGCGAAGCATTTCGTGGCGGTGTCGACCAACGCGGAGAAGGTCGCCGAGTTCGGCATCAACACGGACAACATGTTCGAGTTCTGGGACTGGGTCGGCGGGCGGTATTCGTACGACTCGGCGATCGGCCTCGCCCTGATGGTCGCCATCGGCCCGGACTGCTTCCGCGAGATGCTGGCCGGGTTCCATCTGGTGGACGAGCACTTCGCCACCGCCCCGCCCGAGCAGAACGTGCCGCTGCTGCTCGGCCTGCTGGGCGTCTGGTACGGCGACTTCCACGACGCCCAGGCGCACGCCGTCCTGCCCTACAGCCACTACCTGTCCAAGTTCACCGCCTACCTCCAGCAGCTGGACATGGAGTCCAACGGCAAGTCGGTGGACCGGGAGGGCAGGCCGGTCGACTGGCAGACCGGCCCGGTGGTCTGGGGCACCCCCGGCACCAACGGCCAGCACGCCTACTACCAGCTGCTCCACCAGGGCACCAAGCTGATCCCGGCCGATCTGATCGGCTTCGCCAAGCCGGTGGAGGACCTGCGGCCCGCGCTGGTCGCGCAGCACGATCTGCTGATGGCCAACCTCTTCGCGCAGGGGCAGGCGCTGGCCTTCGGCAAGACGCCGGAAGAGGTCGCCGCCGAGGGCGTGCCGCCGGAGCTGGTGCCGCACAAGACCTTCCAGGGCAACCGCCCCACCACCACCATCCTGGCCGCCGAGCTGAGCCCGTCCGTGCTCGGCCAGCTGGTCGCGCTCTATGAGCACAAGGTGTTCGTCCAGGGCGCCATCTGGAACATCGACTCCTTCGACCAGTGGGGCGTCGAGCTGGGCAAGGTGCTCGCCAAGCGGGTCGAGCCCGCGCTGACCGAGGGCGCCGAGGTGCCGGGGCTCGACGCCTCCACGGCCCGTCTCGTCGCCACGTACCGCTCGCTGCGCGGCCGCTGAGGCAGGCCCGGAACAGGCCCCGAACAGCAGCGATCCCCCGTGCGCTCGCAGGCGCACGGGGGATCGGCTGTTCGGAACGCTTACGGCGAGGCCGGGGGGTACAGCTCGCGCGGCAGACCGCTCGCCGCCGCCCGGTCCAGCAGCCACAGAGTGCGGCCGCGGCCGTACGCACCGGCCGCCGGGGCCTGGATCTCCCCGGCGCCCGACAGGGCGATGGTCACCGCCTTCGCCTTGTCCTCACCGGCGGCCAGCAGCCACACCTCCCGCGCCGCGCGGATCGCGGGCAGGGTCAGCGAGACCCGGGTGGGCGGCGGCTTGGGCGCACCGCGCACCGCGACCACCGTCCGCTCGGTCTCCCGGACGGCGGGCAGCTCAGGGAAGAGCGAGGCCACATGGGTGTCCGGCCCGACGCCCAGCAGCAGCACATCGAAGGTCGGTGCCGCGCCGTGGTTCTCCGGCCGCGCGGCGCGGCCCAGCTCGATGCCGTACGCCTCCGCGGCGGCCTCCACATCGCCGCCGTACGGACCGTCGGACGCGGGCATCGGGTGCACCCGCGCCGGGTCCAGCTCCACCGCGTCCAGCAGCGCCTCCCGGGCCTGGGTGACGTTGCGGTCCGGGTGGCCGTCCGGCAGGAACCGCTCGTCGCCCCACCACAGGTCCAGCCGCGACCAGTCCACCGCGTCGCGCGCGGGGGACGTGGCGAGGGCGGCCAGCAGACCGTTGCCGTTGCGCCCGCCGGTCAGGACGACGGAGGCGGAGCCCCGGGCGGCCTGGGCGTCCACGATCTTTGTGATCAGCCGGGCCGCGGCCGCCTGGGCCATCAGCTCCTTGTCGCGGTGGACGACGACCTGCGGGGCGGTCACTTCTCTCCCTTTCCGTTGCCCTTTCCCTCGGCCTTCCCGCCCGGCTTCAGATCCGAGGGCTTCGGAGCCTGAGGGGCCGCCGGGGCCGCCGGGGCGGAAGGGGGCGCGGGGGTCGCCGGAGGGGCCGGGGCCTGCGGCGGGGCGGGGGTGTTCGTCGGGGACGGAGCCGTACCCGGGTCGCGCGTCGGCAGCGGCGGCCGGGGCGGAGCCGGCGGCCCGGACCGCTCGGCGGTCGCGGTACCGCCACCGGCAGCCGCGGCCGAGGTCCCGGCGGGCGCCGGGTCGTGCCGGTCCGCACCGCCGCCGTTCAGCTTGCTCACGCCGAACTTCACCGAGATCGCGTACATCTCGTCCGGGTCGAGCCGGCGCAGCTCCTCGGCGATCAGCTCCGACATCTCCCGCCGCTGCAGCGCGACGTGCCGGTCCGGCTGGCCCGGCATCGCCAGCTCGGCCAGCGCACCGTCCGCCCGGTCCAGGCAGATCACGCCGTCGGCCGTCTCCAGCCGCACCGCGGTCAGCCCGGGGCCCTCGGAGATCTCCCGGTCGACCGGGACCCGCAGCCGCTCGGCGAGCCACAGCGCGAGCAGCTCGCTGCTCGGGTTGTACGCCTCGCCCTCCACGACCGCGGAGGTGATCTTCGAGTGCTTCTGGTCCAGCGCGGCCGCCAGCACACTGCGCCACGGGGTGATCCGGGTCCACGCCAGGTCGGTGTCGCCCGGGGTGTACGTCTCGGCCCGCAGGCCCAGCGTCGCGACCGGGTCCTCGGTGGCCTGGGCGTCGGTGATACGGCGCTGGGCCAGCTGTCCCAGCAGGTCCTCGGCGGGGTTCTCCGGGGCGTCCTCGGGCCACCACACCACGACCGGGGCGTCCGGCAGCAGCAGCGGCAGGACAACCGAGTAGGCGTGGTTGGCCAGTTCGCCGTGCATCCGCAGCAGGACCGTCTCACCGGTGCCGGTCTCGCCGCCGACCCGCACCTCGGCGTCCATCCGGGCCATCTTGCGGTCGCGCGGCGAGCGGCCGGGCCGCTTGATGACGACCAGGATGCGCGAGGGGTGCTCCTTGGACGCCTCGCTCGCGGCCCGCAGCGCGTCATAGTGGTTGCCCTCGTCGGTGACGATGACGAGGGTGAGCACCATGCCCACGGCCGGGGTGCCGGTGGCCCGGCGCGCCTGGACCAGAGCGGAGTTGATCCGGCTGGACGTGGTGTCCGTGAGATCGATGTTCATGGCCGCCGCCAACTCCGTCCGTCTCGTGCGAGCATCTCGTCCGCGGCCTTCGGCCCCCAGGTTCCGGCCGTGTACTGCTCGGGCTTCCCGTGCTTCTCCCAGTACGCCTCGACGGGGTCGAGGATTCGCCAGGACTCCTCCACCTCCTGGTGGCGCGGGAAGAGGTTCGCGTCGCCCAGCAGGACGTCGAGCAGCAGTCGCTCGTACGCCTCGGGGCTGGACTCGGTGAAGGACTCGCCGTACTGGAAGTCCATCGTCACATCGCGGATCTCCATGGAGGTGCCGGGCACCTTGGAGCCGAACCGGATGGTGACGCCCTCGTCCGGCTGCACCCGGATGACCAGGGCGTTCTGCCCCAGTTCCTGGGTGTCGGTGGCGTCGAAGGGGGAGTGCGGGGCGCGCTGGAAGACGACGGCGATCTCGGTGACCCGGCGCCCCAGCCGCTTGCCGGTGCGCAGGTAGAACGGGACGCCCGCCCAGCGGCGGTTGTCGATCTCCAGCTTGACCGCGGCGTAGGTGTCGGTATTCGACTGCGAGTCGATGCCGTCCTCTTCGAGGTAGCCGCGCACCTCCTCGCCGCCCTGCCAGCCGTGCGCGTACTGGCCGCGCACGGTGTGCTTGCCCAGTTCGCGCGGCAGCTTGACGGCGGTGAGCACCTTCAGCTTCTCGGTGACCAGCGCCTTGGCGCCGAAGGAGGCGGGCTCCTCCATGGCGGTCAGGGCGAGCAGCTGGAGCAGGTGGTTCTGGATGACGTCCCGGGCGGCGCCGATGCCGTCGTAGTACCCGGCGCGGCCGCCGATGCCGATGTCCTCGGCCATGGTGATCTGCACATGGTCGACATACGAACGGTTCCACAGCGGCTCGAACATGGTGTTGGCGAAGCGCAGTGCCAGGATGTTCTGAACCGTCTCCTTGCCCAGGTAGTGGTCGATCCGGAAGACGTCGCTGGGCCGGAAGACCTCGTGGACGACCTGGTTCAGCTCCTGGGCGCTCTTCAGGTCGTGGCCGAAGGGCTTCTCGATGACGGCGCGCCGCCAGGAGTGGTCCTGCCCGTCGGACAGCCCGTGCTTCTTGAGCTGCTGCACCACGTTGGGGAAGAACTTGGGCGGCACGGAGAGGTAGAAGGCGAAGTTGCCGCCGGTGCCGCGGGCCTTGTCCAGCTCTTCTATCGTCGCCTTCAGCTTCACGAACGCGTCGTCGTCGGAGAACTCCCCGGGTACGAAACGGAATCCCTCGGCGAGCTGCTGCCAGACCTCTTCGCGGAACGGGGTCCGCGCGTGTTCCTTCACCGCGTCGTGGACGACCTGGGCGAAGTCCTCGTTCTCCCAGTCGCGCCGGGCGAAGCCGACGAGCGAGAAGCCCGGCGGCAGCAGACCGCGGTTGGCCAAGTCGTAGATGGCCGGCATCAGCTTCTTGCGGGACAAGTCGCCCGTGACACCGAAGATGACCAGGCCGGACGGCCCCGCGATACGCGGGAGCCGCCGGTCCTTCGGGTCACGCAGCGGATTGCTGCTGGTGGTCAAGGTTTCACGCCTCCGACGGTGCGAGGCGGTTCAGCTCCGCCTCAGTGGACTTCAGCAGGTCGTTCCAGGCCGACTCGAACTTCTCGACGCCCTCGTCCTCCAGAAGCTGTACGACCTCGTCGTACGAGACACCGATCGAGGCCAGCGCCTCGATGTCGGCCTTGGCCTGCTCGTAGCCGCCGGCCACGGTGTTGCCCTTGATCTCGCCGTGGTCGGCGACCGCTTCGAGGGTGGCTTCCGGCATGGTGTTGACGGTGGCCGGGGCGACCAGGTCGTCGACGTACATCGTGTCCTTGTAGGCCGGGTCCTTGACGCCGGTCGAGGCCCACAGCGGGCGCTGCTTGTTGGCGTTCCCCCGGTCCAGGACGTCCCAGCGCTCGGAGCCGAAGACCTCCTCGTACGCCTGGAAGGCGAGCCGGGCGTTGGCCAGGGCGGCCTTGCCGCGCAGCGCCTTGGCCTCGTCGGAGCCGAGCTTGTCGATGCGCTTGTCGATCTCGGTGTCCACGCGGGACACGAAGAAGGACGCCACCGAGTGGATCTTGGAGAGGTCGAGACCGGCCGCCTTGGCCTTCTCCAGACCGGCCAGGTAGGCGTCCATGACCGCGCGGTAGCGCTCCAGGGAGAAGATCAGCGTGACGTTGACGCTGATGCCCAGGCCGATCACCTCGGTGATCGCCGGAAGTCCCGCCTTGGTGGCCGGGATCTTGATGAAGGTGTTCGGGCGGTCCACCAGCCAGGCCAGCTGCTTGGCCTCGGCGATGGTGGCGGCCGTGTTGTGGGCCAGCCGCGGGTCGACCTCGATGGAGACCCGGCCGTCCTGGCCGCCGGTCGCGTCGTGGACCGGGCGCAGGATGTCGGCCGCGTCCCGGACGTCCGCGGTGGTGATCATCCGGACGGCTTCCTCGACGGTGACCTTGCGGGCCGCGAGGTCGGCGAGCTGCTGCTCGTAACCGTCGCCGCCGGAGATCGCCTTCTGGAAGATCGACGGGTTGGTGGTGACGCCGACGACATGCTGCTGGTCGATCAGCTCGGCGAGGTTGCCGGAGGTGATCCGCTTCCGGGAGAGGTCGTCGAGCCAGATCGCGACGCCTTCGTCGGCCAGCCGCTTGAGTGCGTCTGTCATGGGGTGTGTCTCCTGTTGCTCGTCGCTGTTCAAGTCGGATGCGGGCGTCACTGCCCGGCGGCGTCCAGGGACTCGCGGGCGGCGGTGACCACGGAGTCGGCGGTCAGGCCGAACTCCCGGTAGAGCACCTTGTAGTCGGCGGAGGCGCCGAAGTGCTCCAGCGAGACGATGCGGCCGGCATCCCCGACGTAGCGGTACCACGTGAGGCCGATACCGGCCTCGACGGCCACGCGTGCCTTCACGGACGGCGGCAGCACGCTGTCGCGGTACCCCTTGTCCTGCTCCTCGAACCACTCGATCGAGGGCATTGATACGACGCGGGTCGGCACCTCGGCCGCCTGCAGTTGCTCACGCGCCTCGACGGCGAGCTGGACCTCGGAGCCGGTGCCGATCAGGATCACCTGGGGCTGGCCGCCCTCGGCCTCGAACAGGACGTAACCGCCCTTGGCGGCGTTCTCGTCGGCCTCGTACGTCGGCACGTTCTGCCGGGTGAGAGCGAGGCCGTGCGGGGCCGGGTTGTCGCTGTGGCGGCGGGTGATCTCGCGCCAGGCGATGGCGGTCTCGTTGGCGTCGGCCGGGCGCACGATGTTCAGGCCCGGGATGGCGCGCAGCACGGACAGGTGCTCGACCGGCTGGTGGGTCGGGCCGTCCTCGCCGAGGCCGATGGAGTCGTGCGTCCACACGTAGGTGACCGGCAGCTTCATCAGCGCGGCCAGCCGCACGGCCGGGCGCATGTAGTCGGAGAAGACCAGGAACGTGCCGCCGTAGACACGGGTGTTGCCGTGCAGCGCGATGCCGTTCATGGTCGAGCCCATGGCGTGCTCGCGGATGCCGAAGTGGATCGTCCGCCCGTACGGGTCGGCCTCCGGCAGCGGGTTGTCCTTGGGGAGGAAGGACGACGACGCGTCGATGGTGGTGTTGTTGGAACCGGCGAGGTCGGCCGAGCCGCCCCACAGCTCCGGGAGCACTCCGCCGAGCGCCTTGAGCACCTGGCCGGACGCCTTACGGGTGGCGACGTCCTTGCCCGCCTCGAAGGCCGGCAGCGCGCTCTCCCAGCCCTCCGGCAGCTCACCGGCGGTGATGCGGTCGAACCCGGCGGCGCGGGCGGGGTTGTTGTTCCGCCACTCCTGGAGCTTCTTGTCCCAGGCGGCGTGCGCCTCGCGGCCGCGGTCGACCAGACCGCGGGCGTGGTTGATGACCTCGGTGTCGACCTGGAAGTGCTGCTCGGGGTCGAAGCCCAGGACCCGCTTGGTGGCCGCGACCTCGTCGGCGCCGAGCGCGGAGCCGTGGGAGGCCTCGGTGTTCTGCGCGTTCGGCGCGGGCCAGGCGATGATCGTGCGGGCGGCGATGATCGAGGGGCGCTCGGTCTCGGCCTGCGCCGTCTTGAGCGCCGCGTACAGCTGCTCGATGTCGAAGTCGCCGCTGGCCGACTGCTCGATGCGCTGGACGTGCCAGCCGTACGCCTCGTACCGCTTCAGCACGTCCTCGGACAGCGCGGTGGCGGTGTCGCCCTCGATGGAGATGTGGTTGTCGTCGTACAGGGCGACGATGCTGCCCAGCTTCTGGTGACCGGCCAGCGAGGACGCCTCGGCGGAGATGCCCTCCTCCAGGTCGCCGTCGGAGACGATCGCCCAGATGGTGTGGTCGAACGGGGAGGCGCCCTCGGGCGCCTCCGGGTCGAACAGCCCGCGCTCGTAGCGGGCGGCCATCGCCATGCCCACCGCGTTCGCGACGCCCTGGCCGAGCGGGCCGGTCGTGGTCTCCACACCGGTGGTGTGGCCGTACTCCGGGTGGCCCGGGGTGAGGCTGCCCCAGGTGCGGAAGGACTTCAGGTCCTCCAGCTCCAGGCCGTAGCCCGCCAGGTAGAGCTGGACGTAGAGAGTCAGGCTGGTGTGCCCCGGGGACAGGACGAACCGGTCGCGGCCGGCCCAGTCCGCGTCGGAGGGGTCGTGCCGCATGAGCTTCTGGAAGAGAAGGTAGGCGGCGGGCGCCAGACTCATGGCCGTGCCAGGGTGGCCGTTACCGACCTTCTGTACGGAGTCCATGGCCAGGACGCGGGCGGTGTCAACGGCCCGCTGGTCCAATTCGGTCCATGCAAGGTCTGTGGTAGTCGGCTTGGTGCTCACCCTGAGTCAGGGCTCCTCTCCACAATGTCGCTGCCCGGTGACCGTGTGCACACCGGCGAGGTCGAGCCTACCCCTGTAAGAACGCTCATCTTTTCGAGTTCCACTCAACGTCCAGGGGAACGAATCTCAAGCTCGCCGCATTCCATCGGAGTTCTCTCCGAGAGCCATGGAATACAGCGTTCCGGCTGTTGTGCGGAGTATCCGCGCAGGTCTTCGGGGGGTGCCGGAGGGGCATCAACACGTGCCGACCCCGGCGGCAGGCGGCGTATCCGCTACGTCTAGAGTGGCGTGGTACGCGCAAGTCTTTACCGGGGTTTCATCTCCGGTGCTTGCTGGTTCTTGCTTCCACCAGGGGTGTGCGTGACGGCCGTCGAATCCCGTCCTGCGGGGGTGCTCGAAACGAGCGAATCGAGCCTCGGGCAGCGGCTTCCCGGCCGCCGTCCGCTCGGGGCCCGGGTCAAGGCGTTCGTGATGCTGACCAAGCCGCGCGTCATCGAATTGCTGCTGATGACCACGGTTCCGGTCATGTTCCTGGCCGCCCAGGGCATCCCGGATCTGTGGCTGGTCCTCGCGACCTGTGTCGGCGGCTATCTGTCCGCCGGTGGCGCCGCCGCGTTCAACATGTACTACGACCGCGACATCGACGCGCTGATGGACCGCACGTCGCAGCGTCCACTGGTCACCGGCATGGTCTCGCCGCGCGAGTGCCTGGTCTTCGCCTTCGCGCTCGCCGCCGGGTCCACGGCCTGGTTCTGGTTTCTGGTCAACCCGCTGTCCTCGATGCTGGCACTCGGTGCGCTGGTCTTCTACGTCGTCGTCTACACGATGTGGCTCAAGCGGCGTACCTCGCAGAACATCGTCTGGGGCGGTATCGCGGGCTGTATGCCGGTGCTCATCGGATGGTCGTCGGTCACCAATGAGGTTTCCTGGGCCGCGGTGATCCTCTTCCTGGTCATCTTCTTCTGGACGCCGCCGCACTACTGGCCGCTGTCGATGAAGGTCAAGGAGGACTACGAGCGGGCGAGCGTGCCGATGCTGCCCGTCATCGCGGGCAACAAGGCCGTCGCCCGGCAGATCGTCCTCTACAGCTGGGCCATGGTCGGCGTCTCGCTGCTGCTGTGGCCACTGGGCTACACCGGCTGGTTCTACCCGATCGTGGCGACCGTGCTGGGCGCGTTCTGGCTCAAGGAGGCGCACGGGCTGCAGGCGCGCGCCCGGGCCGAGGTCACCGGCGGGAAGCTCAAGGAGATGCGGCTGTTCCACTGGTCCATCACCTATGTGTCGCTGCTGTTCGTCGCCGTCGCGGTGGACCCCTTCCTGCGCTGATCCCTCTCCTGTGGTGGCTCTTCCCGCACTGATCCCCTTCCGGCCGTAATTACCGGCGGGTAGCATCGGTGGTATGGCAGATACCACGCAGGCGTCCCCGAAGGACGAGAAGCGGGCCCGGCGGCTGGCCCACCAGATCACGGCCTTCGCCAAGAGCCACGGCGGCAGCGCCGAGGGCCAGCTCGCCCACATCGGCCGGGGCACCGTCCGGGTCGCCCTGGTGGGCGCCAACGGCGAGTGGGGCACCCTCGTCGCCCCCTCCCAGGAGACGGCCCGCCGTGCCGTCGAGATCGCCGGGCTCACGCTCAGGGACGACTTCGACGGCGAGCTCGCGGCGAAGGTCCGCACGGGCCGTTACGAATGGAAGCGGATGGCCGGTATCCAACTGGGCGGACCCCGCAACACCTGAACCGCCCGAGTCCGTTCCGCCGGAACGGCACAATGGGGCGGCGCCCGCATACGGCCGGTCCGCCGGACCCCGACCGACCCACCGACCGGCGACACCTCGTGCGGCATCCGGGCGTTAAGCCCTGCGATGCCGGAGGGCGAGGAGGCGGCGGCGATGGACGAGGCGACGGGTTCCCCGGACACCCTGGGCCCCGCTACCGGCTCGGTGCCCCGGGCCGGGCCGGGCCTCGGGCTGCCGCCGCTGGTCGATCAGCACAGCCACGGCACGGTCCACGGCGAGCTGGGCCTCGGCTCGTTCGAGACGCACCTGGCCACCGCCGCCGGATCGGGCCCGGCCCCGGTGGGGACCACGTACTTCGACAGCTGGACCGGGCTCGCCGTACGCCGCTGGTGCCCGCCGCTGCTGGGCCTGGAGCCGCACTGCACACCCGTGCGCTATCTCGCCCGCCGCCGCGAGCTGGGCGCCTACCGCGCCGCCCGGCTGCTGCTGCGCGGTACGGGCATCGGCACCTTCCTGCTGGAGTCGGGCGCCCCGAGCGACCTCACCTCGGCCGCCGAGCTGGCGGCGGCCGCCGACGGCCGGGCCCATGAGGTCGTACGGCTCGAACCGCTGGCCGAACAGGTCGCGGACACCTCGGGGACGGTCGACGCCTTCATCGGCAACACCGCCGAGGCCCTGTACGCAGCCGCCCAGCACGCCACCGCCTTCGCGCTGGGCATCACCTTCTGCGACGAGACCCCGCCCGACCCGGGCGAGGTGCGGCGCGCGGCGGCCCGGCGGCTCTCCGTGCGCCCGGTGCCGCACCGGGCCGGGCGTACGGCGCGGAACCGGGCGCCGGACCCCGTGCTCGCCCAGCATCTGATGTGGAGCGCCGTGGCGACCGGGCTGCCGGTGCAGCTGCACTGCGGCGATCCGCGGCCGCTCATCGGCTTCCTGCGTGCCACCGCCGGGTTCGGCACCGATCTGGTGCTGCTGCCCGAGCGGCCGCACCACCGCCGCGCGGCCCAGCTCGCCGCGGTGTTCCCGCACGTCTACGCGGACGCGGGACCGTGCCCCGCGGAGACGCTGGGCGAGGCGCCGTTCGGCAAGCTGCTGTTCTCCACCGGCGCCCGAGCGCTGCCGGAGCTGTATGTGACCGCCGCCCGGCTGTTCGGCCGGGCGATGGCCCGGCTGGCGGCCGAGTGGGTCGCCGAGGGCGTCTGTACGGGGGAGGAGGCCCGGCGGATCGCCGGGCTGGTCGCGGCCGGGACGGCGCGCCGGGTCTACCGGCTGGACGCGGCGGGCTCGGGCGCCGGGTCCGGGTCGGCCGGGCTCTCCGGCTGAACGGTCTCGTGGCCGCCGGTGGGGCCGGGGTCCGGGGCGGCGGTGAGCGCGGGGCGCTCGCGCTGTGCGAAGAGCACCCGCAGGACCGCGATCCACACCAGGCAGGACCCGAACATGTGGACGCCGACGATCACCTCGGGCAGGCCCGTGAAGTACTGGACGTACCCGATGAGGCCCTGGAGGAGCAGCACGGCCAGCAGGTCGCGCACCGCGCGGCGCTGGGCCGCCGGGGCCCGCACGGCGCGCAGCGTGAACCACAGGGCGACGGTGAGGCCCAGCACGATGTAGACGAAGTCCACGTGCAGCTGGGTGATCTCCTGCCAGTCCAGCGGAATCCGGTGCACCTCACGGGCGTCACCGGCGTGCGGACCGGAGCCGGTGACCACGGTGCCGAGCAGGATCAGCGTCAGGGTCGCGCCGACCAGCAGCCAGGTCAGCTGGCGCACCGGCCGGGCCACCAGGTCGCGCGGTGCGCCGTCGCCCTCGCGGGAGCGCTGCCAGACCGCCATCGCGACCGTGAGGAGGGCGGTGGCCAGCAGGAAGTGCGAGCTGACGATGTACGGGTTCAGTCCGGTGAGGACGATGACGCCGCCGATGATCGCGTTGCTCATGATCAGCCAGAACTGGGCCCAGCCCAGCCGGGTGACGGAGCGCCGCACCGGCTGCCGGGCCCGGGCGGCGATGATCAGCAGCCCGACGAACGCGCACAGCACGTACGTCAGCATGCGGTTGCCGAACTCGATGGCGCCGTGGATGCCCATGTCGGCGGTGGGCGTCAGGCTCCCCGAGGTGCACTGGGGCCAGGTGTCACAGCCCAGCCCGGACTCGGTCAGCCGGACCGCGCCGCCGGTGATGACGATGACCACGGACATCACCACGGTGGCCAGCGCGGCCCGCTCCACGAAGCGCGCGGAGGGCTGCCAGCGCCGGGCGATCAGCTCGAACGGATTCAGCGAATTCGGCACGGGGTCATCGTAGGACGGAGCTTGTGCAGCTTTTCACGAGGGTCCCCGTTACTCCGGGAAGCCCCTCACGCCGAGCTTCCGCACTTCACTCCCAGCGGAAGAACCGCGCCGCCGCCCCGAGTCCCAGCACCGCCCACACGGCCAGGATGCCGAGGTCCCGCCAGGGCATCCCGGCGCCGTCCTGGAGGACGTCCCGCAGCCCGCCGGAGAGCGCCGAGATCGGCAGCAGCTCCAGTACGCCCCGTACGCCGCCCGGGAACTTGTCCAGCGACACGATCACCCCGCCGCCCACGAGGAGCAGCAGGAAGACGAGGTTGGCGGCGGCCAGGGTCGCCTCGGCTTTGAGGGTGCCCGCCATCAGCAGCCCGAGCCCGGAGAACGCGGCGGTGCCGAGGATCAGCAGCGACGCCACTGCGAGCGGGTTGCCGTGCGGCGACCAGCCCAGCGCGAAGGCGATCGCGGTCAGCAGCACGATCTGGAGGATCTCGGTGACCAGCACCGCGCACGTCTTGGCGGCCATCAGCGCCCACCGGGGCAGCGGGGAGACCGCGAGCCGCTTGAGCACCCCGTACCGCCGCTCGAAACCGGTCGCGATGGCCTGTCCGGTGAAGGCCGTGGAGAGTACGGCGAGCGCGAGCACCCCGGGCGCGAGAAAGTCGACGGCGCTCCCGGCGACGCCGGTGGCGCCCGTATCGATGATGTCGACGCTGCTGAAGAGCACCAGGACGAGGGACGGGATGACGACGGTCAGCAGCAACTGCTCGCCGTTGCGCAGCAGCATCCGGGTCTCCAGCGCGGCCTGCGCGCGGATCATCCGGAGCAGCGGCGCCGCCCCCGGCTTGGGGAGATAGGTGCCTGTGGCGGTCACGCGCGCAGCTCCTTGCCGGTGAGCTCGAGGAAGACGTCCTCCAGGGTGTGCCGCTCGACCGAGATGCGGTCCGGCATCACGCCGTTCTGTGCGCACCAGGAGGTGACGGTGGCCAGCATCTGCGGGTTGACCTTGCCGGTGACCCGGTAGCCGCCGGGGACCAGCTCGGCGGCCGTGCTGTCGACGGGCAGCGCCTTGAGCAGCGAGGCCAGGTCGAGCGCGGGGCGGCCGGTGAAGCGCAGGGTGTTCTCGGCGCCGCCGCGGCACAGCTCCTCGGGGGTGCCGCGGGCGATCACCTTGCCGCCGTCGATGATCGCGACGTGGTCGGCGAGCTGTTCGGCCTCGTCCATGTAGTGGGTGGTCAGGACGACGGTCACGCCGTCGCGGCGCAGATCGCGGACGAGGTCCCAGGTGGCGCGGCGGGCCTGCGGGTCGAGCCCGGCGGTGGGCTCGTCGAGGAAGACCAGCTCGGGGCGGCCGACGACGGCCATGGCGAGCGCGAGCCGCTGCTGCTGGCCGCCGGAGAGCCGCCGGTAGGTCGTACGGCCGCAGGAGCCGAGACCGAGCCGCTCGATGAGCGCGGCGACGTCCAGGGGATGGGCATGGAGGGTGGCGGTGTGGCGCAGCATCTCTTCTGCGCGCGCCCCGGAATAAACCCCTCCGGACTGGAGCATGACGCCCACCCGCGGCCGCACGGCCGCCGCGTCGGCGACCGGGTCGAGGCCGAGTACGCGCACCGTCCCGGCGTCGGCGCGGCGATATCCCTCGCAGGTCTCGACGGTGGTCGTCTTGCCGGCGCCGTTGGGACCGAGGACGGCGCTCACGGTGCCGCGGCCGACGGACAGGTCGAGCCCGTCGACGGCGGTCTTCGAGCCGTACCGTTTGACCAGGCCGACGACGTCGACCGCGGGCTCTTCTCGCATGTCCGGCAGTGTACGAACGACAGGGGGAGCCGTGGGCGGCAGGGCCGGATCGCCTCCCTCGCGAACGGGCCGCCAGGCCCCGTCCGACGAGCACGGCAGCCGTATCGCCGCAGGTCACACTTAGGTACACCTAAGTGACGCACCCCACCGGAAGCGCCTTCCGCTCCCGCTTGTACCTTGCGGAAGAATTACGCAACAATGGCGTTGTGAAATACGCGAGCGAGGCTCCCCAGGGAAGCGCGGCCGAGTCGGCCGCGCGGTCCGGCGTGCCTGCCGTGACCGCTCCCGAGGAGCAGCACGGCACCCGGAACCGGGTTGCCCGCTCGATCCTCGACCACGGCCCGTCCACCGCCGCCGAGCTCGCCCTGCGGCTGGAGCTGACCCAGGCGGCCGTGCGGCGCCACCTCGACACCCTCGTCGCCGACGGCGTCGTCGAGCCCCGCGAGAAGAGGGTCTACGGGGCGCGCGGGCGCGGCCGCCCGGCCAAGATGTTCGCGCTGACGGACTGCGGCCGTGACGCCTTCGACCAGGCCTATGACGATCTCGCCGTCGACGCGCTGCGCTGGATCGAGCAGATCGCGGGCGGCGGAGAGAAGGGCCGGGCCGCCGTCGCGGCGTTCGCCCGCGCCAGGCTCGCCGCCCAGGCCGAGGGGTACCGCGGCGCCGTCGAGGCCGCCGCCCCCGGGCACCGCACCGAAGCCCTCGCGGGCGCCCTGTCCGCGGACGGGTACGCTGCTACGGCGCGCAGCGCGCCGGTCGGCGAACAGCTCTGCCAGCACCACTGCCCGGTCGCCCACGCAGCCGAGCGCTATCCGCAGCTGTGTGAGGCGGAGACCGAGGTCTTCTCCCAGCTGCTCGGGACTCATGTCCAGCGTCTGGCCACCATCGCCCATGGCGACGGGGTGTGCACGACGTTCATTCCGAAGACCGGACACCAGACCGGGGCCGGACAGACCGATACCGCGGTCGAGAAGACCGACCATCGCATTACCAAGACCACCACAGCATCTGCCAGCACGGCCGGGAGGAACCCCGAATGACTCTCCCCACGGAGACCGCTCACCCCGAGCTTGAGGGTCTGGGCAACTACGAGTACGGCTGGGCCGACTCCGACGTGGCCGGTGCCTCGGCCAAGCGCGGCCTCTCCGAGGAGGTCGTACGCGACATCTCGGGGAAGAAGTCCGAGCCGGAGTGGATGCTCAAGCTCCGCCTCAAGGGCCTGAAGCTCTTCGGCAAGAAGCCCATGCCCACCTGGGGCTCGGACCTGACGGGTATCGACTTCGACAACATCAAGTACTTCGTCCGCTCCACCGAGAAGCAGGCCGCCTCCTGGGAGGACCTGCCCGAGGACATCAAGAACACGTACGACAAGCTGGGCATCCCGGAGGCCGAGAAGCAGCGCCTCGTCGCGGGTGTCGCGGCCCAGTACGAGTCCGAGGTCGTCTACCACCAGATCCGTGAGGACCTGGAGGAGCAGGGCGTTCTCTTCCTGGACACCGACACCGCGCTCAAGGAGCACCCGGAGCTCTTCAAGGAGTACTTCGGCACGGTGATCCCGGCGGGTGACAACAAGTTCGCCTCGCTGAACACGGCGGTCTGGTCCGGCGGCTCGTTCATCTACGTGCCCAAGGGCGTCCACGTGGACATCCCGCTCCAGGCGTACTTCCGGATCAACACCGAGAACATGGGCCAGTTCGAGCGGACGCTGATCATCGTCGACGAGGACGCCTACGTCCACTACGTCGAGGGCTGTACCGCGCCGATCTACAAGTCGGACTCGCTGCACTCCGCGGTCGTCGAGATCATCGTGAAGAAGGGCGGCCGCTGCCGCTACACGACCATTCAGAACTGGTCGAACAACGTCTACAACCTGGTCACCAAGCGCGCCGTGGCGTACGAGGGCGCGACCATGGAGTGGGTCGACGGAAACCTCGGCTCCAAGGTCACCATGAAGTACCCGGCCGTCTACCTGATGGGCGAGCACGCCAAGGGCGAGACGCTGTCCATCGCCTTCGCGGGCGAGGGCCAGCACCAGGACGCCGGCGCCAAGATGGTGCACATGGCGCCCCGCACCTCCTCGAACATCGTCTCCAAGTCGGTGGCCCGGGGCGGTGGCCGCACCTCCTACCGCGGTCTGATCGAGATCGGCGAGGGTGCCGAGGGCTCCAAGTCCAACGTGCTGTGCGACGCCCTGCTGGTCGACACCATCTCGCGCTCGGACACCTACCCGTACGTGGACGTCCGCGAGGACGACGTGTCCATGGGGCACGAGGCGACCGTTTCGAAGGTCAGCGATGACCAGCTCTTCTACCTCATGAGCCGCGGCCTGTCCGAGGACGAGGCCATGGCGATGATCGTGCGCGGCTTCGTCGAGCCGATCGCGCGCGAGCTGCCCATGGAGTACGCGCTGGAGCTCAACCGGCTGATCGAGCTGCAGATGGAGGGTTCGGTCGGCTGACGCCACCGCCCTCCCGCCCCGCCATCGGGGCACCCCCGTGTAAGCCCCAGAAGGCAGAAAGCGAGCAGTACGACAGCCATGGCTGAAACCATTCCGGCCGGATCCACCACGGACGGCGTCATTCAGGTGGGGCACCAGGCCACCGATGCGCGGGTCAGCGCCCCCGCCTCGTACGACGTGGCCGACTTCCCCGTGCCGCACGGCCGTGAGGAGGACTGGCGGTTCACGCCGCTGGAGCGGCTGCGCGGCCTCCACGACGGCACCGCCGTCGCCGACGGCGGCGTCAAGGTCGAGGTGACCGCCCCCGAGGGCGTCACCGTCGAGACCGTGGGCCGTGACGACGCGCGCCTGGGCAAGGCCGGCAAGCCGGTGGACCGGGTGGCGGCCCAGGCGTACAGCTCCTTCGAGAAGGCCTCGGTCGTCTCGGTGCCCAAGGAGAAGGTGCTCACCGAGCCGGTGCGGATCGCCGTGCACGGCGAGGGCGGCACCGCCTTCGGCCACCAGGTGATCGAGGTCGGCGCCTTCGCCGAGGCCGTCGTCGTCATCGACCACACCGGTGACGCCACGCTCGCCGCCAACGTCGAGTACCTCATCGGCGACGGCGCCAAGCTCACCGTCGTCTCCGTCCAGGACTGGGACGACACGGCCGTCCACGCCGGCCAGCACACCGCGCTGGTCGGCCGGGACGCCACCTTCAAGTCCGTGATCGTCACCTTCGGCGGCGACCTGGTCCGGCTGCACCCGCGCGTCGTCTACGGCGCCCCGGGCGGTGAGGCCGAGCTGTACGGCCTGTACTTCACCGACAACGGCCAGCACCAGGAGCACCGCCTCTTCATCGATCACGACACCCCGCACTGCCGCAGCAACGTGGCCTACAAGGGCGCGCTGCAGGGCAAGGACGCGCACGCCGTCTGGATCGGCGATGTGCTGATCCGCGCCGAGGCCGAGGGCACGGACACCTACGAGCTGAACCGGAACCTGGTCCTCACCGACGGCGCCCGCGTCGACTCGGTGCCGAACCTGGAGATCGAGACCGGTGAGATCGTCGGCGCCGGTCACGCGAGCGCGACCGGCCGCTTCGAGGACGAGCAGCTGTTCTACCTGATGGCCCGCGGCATCCCGGCCGACGAGGCGCGTCGTCTGGTCGTCCGCGGCTTCTTCGCCGAGCTGGTCCAGCAGATCGGGCTGCCCGAGCTGGAGGAGCGCCTGATCGCCAAGATCGAGGCCGAGCTGGAGGCGTCCGTATGACCGAAACCTATCTCCGCGCGTGCGGACTGACCGAGCTCGAAGAGGACGCTCCCAAGCGCGTCGAGCTGGACGGTGTGCCGGTCGCGCTGGTGCGCACCGAGGGCGAGGTGTTCGCGGTCAACGACATCTGCTCGCACGCGAACGTCTCGCTGTCCGAGGGCGAGGTGGAGGACTGCCAGATCGAGTGCTGGCTGCACGGCTCCAGCTTCGACCTGCGCACCGGCAAGCCGTCCGGCCTTCCCGCGACGCGCCCCGTCCCCGTATACCCCGTAAAGATCGAAGGGGACGACGTGCTCGTCTCCGTCACCCAGGAGTCCTGAGGCACCCATGGCAACGCTTGAGATCAACGACCTGCACGTCTCCGTCGAGGCCGAGGGCGGCCCCCGCGAGATTCTGCGCGGCGTCGACCTGACCGTGAAGCAGGGCGAGACGCACGCCATCATGGGCCCCAACGGCTCCGGCAAGTCCACCCTGGCGTACTCGCTCGCCGGTCACCCGAAGTACAAGATCACCAGCGGCACCGTCACCCTCGACGGCGAGAACGTGCTGGAGATGTCCGTCGACGAGCGCGCCCGCGCGGGCGTCTTCCTCGCCATGCAGTACCCGGTCGAGGTGCCCGGCGTCTCCGTCTCCAACTTCCTGCGCACCTCCGCGACCGCGATCCGCGGCGAGGCGCCGAAGCTGCGTACCTGGGTGAAGGAGGTCAAGGAGGCCATGCAGCGCCTCTCGATCGACCCGGCCTTCGCCGAGCGGAACGTGAACGAGGGCTTCTCCGGCGGTGAGAAGAAGCGCCACGAGATCCTTCAGCTGGAGCTGCTGCGGCCCGCCATCGCGATCCTCGACGAGACCGACTCCGGTCTCGACGTCGACGCGCTGCGCGTCGTCTCCGAGGGCGTCAACCGCGTCCGGGAGTCCGGCCAGGTCGGCACCCTGCTGATCACCCACTACACCCGCATCCTGCGGTACATCAAGCCCGACCACGTCCACGTGTTCGCCGCGGGCCGGATCGCCGAGTCCGGCGGCCCGGAGCTGGCGGACAAGCTGGAGGAAGAGGGCTACGAGGAGTACGTGAAGGGAGGCGTCTCCGAGTGACACAGCTGCCGGGCCTCCTCGACACCGAGGCGATCCGCAAGGACTTCCCGATCCTGGACCGCACGGTCCACGACGGCAAGAAGGTCGTATACCTGGACAACGCGGCGACCTCGCAGAAGCCGCGCCAGGTGCTGGACGCGCTGAACAGCTACTACGAGCGCTCCAACGCCAACGTGCACCGTGGTGTTCACGTGCTCGCGGAGGAGGCCACGGCGCTGTACGAGGGCGCCCGCGACAAGGTCGCCGCCTTCATCAACGCTCCCAGCCGCGACGAGGTGATCTTCACCAAGAACGCGTCGGAGTCGCTGAACCTGGTCGCCAACATGCTCGGCTGGGCCGATGAGCCCTACCGGGTGGACCAGGAAACCGAGATCGTCATCACGGAGATGGAGCACCACTCCAACATCGTTCCGTGGCAGCTGCTCTCGCAGCGCACCGGCGCGAAGCTGAAGTGGTTCGGCCTCACCGAGGAGGGCCGTCTCGACCTGTCCGAGATCGAGCAGGTCATCACAGAGAAGACCAAGGTCGTCTCCTTCGTGCTGGTCTCCAACATCCTGGGCACGCACAACCCGGTCGAGGCGATCGTCCGCCGCGCGCAGGACGTCGGCGCGCTCGTCGTCATCGACGCCTCCCAGGCCGCCCCGCACATGGTGCTGGACGTGCAGGCGCTCCAGGCCGACTTCGTGGCCTTCACCGGCCACAAGATGTGCGGTCCGACCGGCATCGGGGTGCTGTGGGGCCGCCAGGAGCTGCTGGAGGACCTGCCTCCGTTCCTCGGCGGCGGCGAGATGATCGAGACCGTTTCGATGAACTCCTCCACCTACGCTCCGGCGCCGCACAAGTTCGAGGCCGGTACGCCCCCGATCGCCCAGGCCGTCGGCCTCGGCGCGGCCGTGGACTATCTGTCCTCGATCGGTATGGACAACATCTACCGCCATGAGCACGCCCTGACCGAGTACGCGGTCGGCAGGCTCCTGGCGGTGCCGGACCTGCGCATCATCGGCCCCACCACGGCCGAGGAGCGCGGTGCCACGATCTCCTTCACGCTCGGCGACATCCACCCGCACGATGTGGGCCAGGTCCTCGACGAGCAGGGCATCGCCGTCCGGGTCGGCCACCACTGTGCCCGTCCGGTCTGCCTGCGGTACGGAATTCCTGCGACCACGCGAGCGTCGTTCTATCTGTACTCCACACCGGCCGAGGTGGATGCCTTGGTCGACGGTCTGGAGCACGTACGGAACTTCTTCGGCTAGGGGATGCCACGTGAAGCTGGATTCGATGTACCAGGACGTCATCCTGGATCACTACAAGCACCCCCACGGGCGGGGGCTCAGGGACGGCGACGCCGAGGTACACCACGTCAATCCGACTTGCGGTGACGAGATCACCCTGCGGGTGCGGCTCGACGGCGAGAAGATCGAGGACGTGAGCTACGAGGGCCAGGGCTGTTCCATCAGCCAGGCGAGCGCGTCCGTGCTCAACGACCTGCTGGTGGGCAAGGAGCTGAGCGAGGCTCGCAGGATTCAGACGACGTTCCTGGAACTGATGCAGTCCAAGGGGCAGCTGGAGCCGGACGACGCGATGGAAGAGGTGCTGGAGGACGCGGTCGCGTTCGCCGGTGTCTCCAAGTACCCGGCCCGGGTCAAGTGCGCACTGCTGAGCTGGATGGCATGGAAGGACGCCACCGCTCAGGCCCTGGGCGACGGCGCTGAAGGGAAGACCGCATGACTGAGAACGTGGAAACCACCACCAAGCCCGCGAGCGAGGAAGAGGTCCGCGAGGCCCTCTACGACGTGGTCGACCCCGAGTTGGGTATCGACGTGGTCAACCTCGGCCTCATCTACGGCATTCACATCGATGACAGCAACATCGCCACCATCGACATGACGCTCACGTCCGCGGCGTGTCCGCTGACCGACGTCATCGAGGACCAGGCCAAGTCCGCGGCCGAGGGCATCGTCAACGAGCTGCGGATCAACTGGGTCTGGATGCCGCCGTGGGGTCCCGACAAGATCACGGACGACGGCCGTGAGCAGCTGAGGGCGCTCGGCTTCAACGTCTGACCGAGGTTCTTGTACGAAGCGGCCCCCGCGCACGATGCGCGGGGGCCGCTTCGTATGTCCTGGGACCCGATGCGTACGCCCGTACGCATCGTTGTGTACGATCGTACGCATGGGATACCTGACGCTCTCCGGAGCCATCCTGGCCGAGGTCCTGGCGACCACCTCGATGAAGTACAGCGACGGCTTCAGCAAGCTCTGGCCCTCGGTCGCCACCGCTGTGGGCTACGTGATCGCCTTCGTGCTGCTCGCCCAGACGCTCAAGACGATCTCCGTCGGCACCGCGTACGCCGTCTGGGCCGGGGCCGGGACCGCCGTCATCGCCGCGATCGGGATGGTGTTCCTCGGCGAGGCGGTGACCGCCGCGCGGGTGATCGGGGTGTTGCTGGTGATCGTCGGAGTGATCGTGCTCAACCTCGGCGGGGCCCACTGATGGGGCGCCGGTACGACCCCGAGCGGCGGCAGCGGATCATCGACGCCGCGATCACGGTGGTGGGGGAGCGGGGCATGGCGGCGCTCAGCCACCGGGCCGTGGCCGCCGCGGCGGACGTACCGCTCGGGTCGACCACGTACCACTTCGCGACCCTCGACGATCTGCTGGTCGCCGCGCTCGACCAGGTCAACACCGAGTGGCTGGCCGATATGGAGCGCTGGGAGCGCGACGCGCCCCCCGAGGCGCCGCTCGCCGACGGGATGGCGGGGCTGATGGAGCTGCTGCTGACGGGTGACCGCAAGCGGCTGGAGCTGGAGTACGAGCTGTACCTCGCCGCCCTGCGCCACACCTCGGTGCGGCCGATCGCCGCCGCGTTCCTCGACCGGATGACCGAGCTGCTTCAGCGGCGCACCGGCGATGTGGATGTCGCGCGCGCCGTGAACGCCTTGTTCGACGGGATGTTGTTGCAGGTCCTGCTGACCGGGCGGGACTTCGACCGGGAGGAGGCGCGGGCGGCGTTCGCGCGGGTGACCGGCTGAGGGGGCGTCGCTCTTGTCTGCTGCCTGTCTGCTCCCTGGGACCGGTTAGCCTCCGGGCCCCGCCTCCGGTTAGCGTGCTGACCATGACCGATGCAGCCACCACCACCCGCACCACCGGCGCCGTCGCCGCCGGGCTCGCCACCCTCACCGAGGACGGCACCGTTCTGGACACCTGGTTCCCGTCCCCCGAGCTGGCCGACGCGCCCGGCCCGGCCGGAACCGAACGGCTCGACGCCGAGCGCACCGCGCAGCTCCTGGGCGAGACCGCCCTCAAGGCGCTCGGCCCGGACCCGCGCCGCGGGGTCGAGGTCGTCGCCGTCCGCACGGTCATCGCCTCGATCGACGACAAGCCGCTCGACGCGCATGACGTGTACCTGCGGCTGCACCTGCTCAGCCACCGGCTGGTGAAGCCGCACGGCCTGAGCCTGGACGGCCAGTTCGGCCTGCTCGCCAACATCGCCTGGACCTCGCTCGGCCCCGTCGCCGCCGACCAGGTCGAGCGCGCCCGGCTCGCCGCCCGCGCCGAGGGTCTGCACCTGTCGGTGACCAGCGTCGACAAGTTCCCGCGGATGACGGACTACGTCGTTCCGGCCGGTGTCCGCATCGGTGACGCCGACCGCGTACGGCTCGGCGCGCACCTCGCCGCCGGGACGACCGTCATGCACGAGGGCTTCGTCAACTTCAACGCGGGCACGCTGGGCACCTCCATGGTCGAGGGCCGCATCAGCGCGGGCGTCGTCGTCGGCGACGGCTCCGACATCGGTGGCGGCGCGTCGATCATGGGCACGCTGTCCGGTGGCGGCAAGCAGACGATCGCCATCGGCGAGCGCTGCCTGCTGGGCGCCGAGGCGGGCCTCGGCATCTCCCTCGGTGACGACTGCGTCGTCGAGGCGGGCCTGTACGTGACGGCGGGTACCCGGGTGACGCTGCCCGACGGCAAGATCGTCAAGGCGCTCGAACTGTCCGGCGCGACGAACATCCTCTTCCGCCGCAACTCCACGACGGGTGCCGTCGAGGTCCTGCCGCGCACCGGTTCCTGGGGCGGCCTGAACGAGGCGCTGCACACCCACAACTGACAGCGCCGCTGGATTTCCCCCACCCCGCCCCTTCCCGAACCCGGGGCTGCGCCCCGGACCCCGTTCCGGGCGTTGCCCGGGGGTGGCGGCGCGCGGGTGCGAACCCGGAGGCTGCGCCCCGGCCACCTGCTCCGGGCGTTGCCCGGGGCCGGTGTGGTGCGGGTCTGCGGGAAGGGGGAGTTCCCCAGCCCCGTCCCTTCCTGAACCCGGGGGCTGCGCCCCGGACCCCGCTTGTGGGGAGGGGGCGCCAGGTCGATTCCGGTGCTGCCGCCGGTGACGACTGCGGTCTTGCGCTCAAGCTGTCCCATGAGCATGACCTCCACAAATTTATTCCGCACCGACCAGTACAAAAGGGGTACGATCGATTGCATGGAGACACGACAGAAGGCACCGATCGGCCGTCCGAGAGGCTTCGACACCGACCAAGCCCTTGAACACGCCATGCGGGTCTTCTGGGAACAGGGCTACGACGGGGCCAGCCTCACCGACCTGACCAACGCCATGGGTATCACCCGCACCAGCATGTACGCGGCCTTCGGTAACAAGGAGGACCTGTTCCGCAAGGCCCTGGAGCGCTACACCGAGGGCCCCGCCTCGTACGGAGTGCGTGCCTTGCAGGAGCCGACCGCCCGCCAGGTGGCCACCGCGTTCCTGAACGGCTCCGTCCGGGCCACCACCCGCCCCGGCTGCCCCGCCGGATGCTTCGGCGTCCAAGGGTCCCTCGCCGCCGGCGACCCGGGACGCAACGCCCGCGACGACCTCATCGCCTGGCGCAACGAGCACACCTCCCACCTCCGCGACCGGCTCCGGCAAGCCGTCGAGGAAGGCGATCTGCCCCCGGGCGCCGACCCCGGACTACTCGCCCGTTACCTCATGACCGTGGCAAACGGCATCGCCGTCCAAGCCGCCAGCGGCACCACTCGCGACGACCTCCAGCAGGTGGCCGACATGGCCCTGCGAAGCTGGCCGCCGGCCACGGGCCCGACTCAGCCGACTGGCTGAGCCGGCAGCGGTGATGTTGAACAGGTCGCCGACGCGTAGGCGTCGGCCAGTCCGGCCTCCACCGTCGCGTCCGCCTCGAACAGGGGTGGGCGCACCGGGCCGCCGGGGCGGCCCAGGGTGCCCAGGAGGGCCTTGGCGGTGACCGTGCCGGGGAGGCGGGACATCATCGCGTCGATGAGCGGGGTCAGCGCGAGATGGCGGCGGGCGGCCTCGTCGGGGTCGCCCGCGTCGTACGCGTCCAGAACGCCCCGCACCTCGCGTGCTGCCACGTTCGCGACCGTACTGACGCACCCGGCCGCGCCGATGGCCCTGAGCGGCAGGTTCAACTCGTCGCAGCCGGAGTGGTAGGCGAGCCCGGTGGCGGCCATCGTCCGCGCCGACTTCATCAGGTCGTACGCGCAGTCCTTCACCCCGGTCACGCGGGGGTGCTCCGCGAGGCGGCACAGGGTGTCGTAAGAGAGCGCGACCCCGGTGCGGACGGGGATGTCGTACAGCATGAGCGGGATGCCGACCGCGTCGGCGACCATGCGGAAGTGTGCCTCGACGGCTTCCTGGGGCGGGCGGCTGTAGTACGGGGTGACCACCAGCAGCTCGTGGGCGCCCGCCTTCTCGGCGGCGTGCGCGAGCGCGATGGCGTGCCGGGTATCGTTGCTGCCCACCCCCGCCACGATCCGTGCCCGGCCCCCGACGGCTTCCGCCACGGCCTGGACGACCGCCGTCTTCTCGGCGTCGCTGGTGGTCGGGGACTCACCGGTGGTTCCGCCCACCACGAGCCCGTCGCAGCCGCCCTCGTCGACGAGGGCGGCCGCGAGGTGCTGGGTGCCGGGGAGGTCGAGGCCGCCGTTCCGGGTGAAGGGGGTGACCATGGCGCAGGCGAGGTGGGATCTGGGCATGACGGAAGTGTCGTGCGGGGGGACGCCGTAGGTCTACTTAAATCTGCTTGATATGGGTGTGTAGAAGCGCTACGGCGAAGGCTGCGGGTTCCTGTGCCCGCAGGGGGATTTCAGATGACCAGGACCCGCCGCCCGCGTGTGTGGCCCGCGGCGCTGTCGATGTGTGCCGCCGCGGCCTGGTCGAGCGGGTAGGTCTTTTCGACCGGGATGCGCAGTGTGCCGTGGGAGAAGAGCCGGGCGGCCTCGGTGATCGCGTCCGCCAGGTTCCCGGCCCCGCCGGAGAACTGTGCGCCGAGCTCCGGTGCGCCGGGGTCGGCGATCGAGAGCACCTTCCGCGGATTCCCCGTCAGCTCGATGAGCTCGCGGATCACGCCGGAACCGGCCAGGTCGAGAGCGGCGTCGACCTGGCCCAGCTCTCGCACCCGCGCCACGAGCCCCTCGCCGTAGGTCGTGGCCGCGGCGCCCAGGCTTCGCAGGTAGTCCTGGTTCGCCGCCCCGGCCGTGGCGATCACCGAGATGCCGCGGTCGCGGGCGATCTGCAGCACGGCCGACCCCACTCCGCCGGAGGCGCCGCTGACCAGCAGCGTCTGCCCGGGCTCCACGCCGACTTGGCGGATGACCCGGAGCGCGGTCTCCACGACGGACGGGTATCCGGCCGCCTCCTCGAACGTCAGCCCCTCGGGTATGCGCGCCCAGGCCGACAGCACGGCGAACTCGGCGTAGGTGCTCGTTCCGTCACCGAAGACGCGATCGCCGATCTCGACCCCGCTGACACCTTCGCCGACCTCGTCCACCACCCCTGAGGCGTCGAGCCCGACTCCGGCGGGCAGCTGAATCGGACGGAACTCCTGGAACTGGCCCGAACGGACCCGCCAGTCGTAGGCGTTCACACCCGCCGCCCGCACGGCGATGCGCACCTGGCCGGGGTCCGCGTGCGGGGCGGCGACCTCTACGAGTTCCAGCACTTCCGGACCGCCGAATTCGGCGAAGCTCACTGCTCTCATGCGCTCACCATAACCTGTTAGCACTAACGGTTAGTGTTTTGAAACAGTTCCATTTTTGTGCCTGATAGTGTCCGAGGGTGACCGAGCCGACCGGGCGCCGTGAGCGCAAGAAGGCCGCGACCCGACAGAGGATCGCCGACACCGCCCTGCGGCTCTTCCTTGAGCGCGGGTACGACGCCGTGGGAATCCGTGACGTGGCCGCCGAGGCCGACGTGGCCGTGACCACGCTCTTCTCCCACTTCGCCGCGAAAGAGGCGCTCGTCTTCGACCGTGACCAGGACTTCGAGCGACAGCTCACGCAGGCGGTCACCGGCCGGTCGCCGCAGGAGCCGCTCGTCCACGCCCTGCGCGGCGAGATCCGGGCCCAGGTAAGGCACTGCACAGCGGGCAGCGCCCGCCCGTTCTGGCGCATGATCGACGGCTCACCCGCTCTGCGGGAGTACGAGAAGTCGATGAGGCTGCGGCACGCCGAGTCGCTGGCCGAGGCCGTCGCCGGCGACCTCGGCCTGACGGAGCCCTCCACGGCCTGCCGGACGATCGCGCGGTTCGCGCTCGACGCCTTTCAGCTGGCCCGGGAGGCGGCCGATCCGGAGGCCGCGCTCGACGAGATCTTCGGGATGATCGAGGCGGCCTGGGCCGTCGCCCGCCCCTGCGGACCCTCCGGAGACCCCACCGGCGCGGCCGGATCGTAGTACCGGCTCAGGAAAAGGGTCAGGGGTGGACGCGGACCACCTGGGGGTCGTGGTCGCTGGACTGGTCGGCGAATTCCGCGTTGATGTGGACGATGTCGTAGTCCGGGCCGCGCAGGGCGCGGCTGGTCAGGATGTGGTCCAGCACCTGCGAGTTGCCGTTGTAGACGTAGCCGTAGCGCTCATCGCGCGGCAGGCGCGTCACCAGATCCGTGAGGACGCCGCCCTTGGTCAGGGCGGACAGCGCCGGGGAGAACTGGTAGTCGTTGAGGTCGCCCGCGACGACCACCGCCGCCTTCGGGTCGGCGGACAGCAGGGACTTCACGAAGGTGTTGACCGCCGTGGCCTGGCCCGTCCGCTGGGTTTCCGAGGAACGGACGGGCGGCTGGACGCGGGCGTCGAGGCCCTGGTCGCCGCCCTTGGAGTTGAAGTGGTTGGCGACCACGAACACCGGGCGGCCCCGGAAGGCGAACTGCCCGACCAGCGGCTTGCGGCTGTCCTTCCACACCCCGCTGCCCGGCTCGATGCGACCGGGGGAGGCGGACAGCGCCGCCTTGCCGTCCTGCTTCACGACCTCGACCGGCGTCGTCGCGTCGCCGCCCGCGATGTCGGTGAAGGAGACCCGCTTCGGGTTGTAGAGGAAGGCGACCCGGATGTTGCCGCCCGGCTCTCCGCCGTCCTGGTCGTCGGCCGGGCTGATCTGCCGCCAGGCGTAGGAAGGGCCACCGGCGGCGGCGATCGCGTCGGTCAGCTTCTTCAGGGTGGCCTCGGCGCTCACGACGCCGTCGTTGGTGGCCCCGTTGTCGTCCTGGACCTCCTCCAGGGCGACGATGTCGGGCGAGGCGAGGTTGTCGACCAGCCCCGAGGCGAGGCGGTCGAACTTCGACTGCGCGGTCTTGGGCGAGAGGTTCTCGACGTTGTAGGTCGCGATCGACAGCTCGCCGGACTTCTGCGCCCGCGTGCGCTCCCGCTCCGGCCCCCGGTCCTCCAGCGTCCCCAGCGCACTCGCGGCGATCGTGTAGCCGCCGAAGTTGTCGTAGTCCAGCGGCCCGGCCGTCGTCCCGGTCAGCCGGTCGCCGACGTCGGCGACCGGGAAGGGGTGGTCGGCGTAGGGGAGGAGGGAGGTGACCTTGAGGCGGCCCGCGTTCGGGTCGCGGTACGTGTCGTAGAGGGCGCCGCCGCGCGCGGTGCGCCTGTGGCGCGGTTCGGCGGTGACCCACAGCTCCTTGTACGTGTTCGTCGCGCCGACCACGGGCGCGTCGGCGACCGAGACCCGCATGCCCTCCAGCGACTCGTACCGGTCCAGCGCGTACGAGCGCGGCCGCAGCGCCGGCCCCTCCAGGGCGCCGCCGGGCGCGTACCGGTCCGGGACGGCGGAGGGGGTGAGCCGGAACGCGGCGGGGAGCGCGTTGGACCGCGACTGGACGGTCCAGCTCGCCTTGGAGATCTCCGTCAGCGACTGGAGACCGGCCGCCGCCCCGCCCGGGTAGTACTCGCTCACCGTCCCGCTGACCAGGACCGCGTCCCCGACGGCGACGGACGGCGTGGTGGAGCCGGTGAAGACGAAGACCGCCTCGCTGGTGGCCGGGTCGGCGTCCGGCCGGGGGTCCTGGAACCAGAAGCCGCGCGACGAGCCGAAGGAGCGCACCGCCGTGACCGTGCCGGGGACGTCGGTCACCTGCTTCCCGGCCAGCGGGGATATCCGGGTGTTGCCCTGGATGTCGTGGATGCGGGTCGTCTCGGCGGACGCCGAGGCGAACGCGGACGACGGGCCGACGAGCAGCCCTGCCGCGACAGCGGTGACGGTGGCGGCGACGGCTGTGCGCCGGGCGCGTGGGGACATGATGATGGCCTCCGGTGCGGAGTGAAGAGAGGAACGAGGTGACCTCTACGCGCGTCAATCTCTTGTCTCCGTGCGAAAGTTGTCAAGGGCGGTCAGGTGTACGGACCCGGACACGGGAATGAACAGACACCTGAACGCGGTGGGCGGCCACATCGGGACGAAACTGCCTCCGCGTTCCGTCTACGCTGGGGGGTCGGGCCGCGCGCCCCGTGCCCTCCGTACCGTTATCCGCCGAGGAGACTTCCGCATATGCCCGGAGACCGCCCCACCATGCCGCCCGTGCGGCTCCGCACCGAAGCGGAACTCGCCCGGGACGCACTCGCCGCGCCGCTCCTCGCCCGCGCGGTACGGCTCGCCCGCTGGGCCGAGCCCGGAAAGCCGGTGGCGGCCGGGGGCGTGCTGTCGGCCGAGGATCTGCGGGCCGCGGTAGAGCTGCTGGACCTCGCGGCGGACGAGGAAGGGGCCGAGCACGTCGCCCAGGCGTGGCAGCTGGCCGTCGACACCGGGCTGGTCGCGATCCAGGAGTCCGCGGACGGCGATCTCTCGGAGGGCCTTTCGGACGACACCGCCGCCGACGGCGAGAGCGAGGCGCCCGCCACCGCGACCAGCGGCGAGGAGCTGGCGCTGATCACCGGCGGCAGCCCGCAGGACATCCTCGACATCTGGCTCGACGGCTTCGAGACCGTCCTCGCCGACGCGGCCGCCCCCGACCTCGCCGACATCGTGGACCAGATCAGCGAGGGCGGCGAGATCGACCTCGACTCGATCGACTGGAACCCGGAGGAGGAGGCCGAGTTCCTGGACGGGATTCTCGGCAACCTCTACCTGCTCACCGCCATGGACGAGGAGGCGGCCGTCGGCTCGGTGCCGCTGCCCGCGCTCGTCGCCTCCATGGTCGTCCCCGACGACATGGAGGAGCCCACCGACGACATCCTCGAAGAGGTGTCGGAGGCGATGGTCCGGCTGGACGACCAGTTCCGGCTGCTCGCCCCGACCGGCCTGATCGACTACCAGCCGGTGGACGAGGCGCTGATCGAGGAGGTCGACGGCGAGGTCCGCCTCCACGAGTCCGACCCGGCGCCGCGGCAGCCGCAGGACGACGAGGAGGACGTGTCCCGCTACGGCATGGTCCGCCTCACCCCCCTCGGGATCTACGCCATCCGCTCCCGCATGCTCGACGCGGGCGTCGACGCCCCGATCGTGGGCGACCTGGCCGACAAGGGCGCGGACGTCCTGCTGGACACCCTCCCCGGCCACCCCGAGTCCGCCGCCCACGCCGAGGCCGAGCTGTGGCTCGGCCGCCGTACGCCGGACGCGGCCGCCCGGGAGCTCCTGGCCGCCGCCCGCGGCGACGACGAGGACGCCCCGCTGCGCCGCCTCACCTGCCAGCAGACGCTGTCCCTGGTCGGCGGCGCGGCCGAGCCCGCGCTGCGGGAGGTACTGGACGACCGCCACCTCGGCGGGCTGGCCCGGGTCTGGCTGGCCGAGCACGGCGCGACGGACATCCCGGAGCCGTCGGAGACCATGGTCTTCTGGCTGACGGTGGACACCCTGGCCGCGCAACTCGCCACGGAGGACGACTCCGAGGAGCTGCGGGACCTGGTGCGCGGACTGGTCGACCAGTCCGGCGGCTTCTTCGAGTCGGTCTGGAAGGTGGACCACCCGGCGACGGCCGACGTGCTGGAGGCGATGGGGCGGCTGCACCCGGACAAGAAGGCCGCGAAGGAGGCCCGGAAGGCCGCGTTCAAGGCCCGCTCCCGGGCGTAACGACCGGCAGACAGCAGATATTGAGACATCGACGGGCCCGTTAGGTCCGTCGATGTCTCATTCCGTTCAACTGCTGTTCGGTCGAGGGCGAAAATCTAGGCGCGTAGTCCCCAGCATGGCGTCCGCAGCCACGCCCTCGCCGCTCAGGAGATAAAAGATGGCCGTCACCCGAAGAGACTTCGCGAAGCGCTCCGCCTACACCGGGGCCGGGTTCGCCCTCGTCGGCAGCGCCGGAGTACTCGGCACCGCGCCCGGCGCCCTGGCCTCGGAAGCCACCGGTACCTCCGAAGACGGCGGCGCCGCCGCCCTCGGCTACGGCCCGCTCGTCGCCGACCCCAAGGGCATCCTCGCCCTGCCCGAGGGCTTCACGTACCGGATCATCACCCGCACCGGTGAGACGACGCTGGAGTCCGGAGAGTCGACCCCGTCCAACCACGACGGCACCGCGACCTTCGAGGGTCAGCGCGGCGCGACGCTGCTCGTCAACAACCACGAGCTCAAGGGCCCCCGCAAGGACTGGCCGCACCCCGTCCCGCTGATCGACGGCCTGGTCTACGACCCGGCGGCATCCGGCGGCTGCACCGTGGTCGAGGTCGCCAAGCACGGCGACCACGTCTCCGAGTGGGTGGGCATCGCGGGCACGTCCACCAACTGCGCGGGCGGGCGCACCCCGTGGGGCACCTGGCTGACCTGCGAGGAGAACGAGGACAAGGCCGGTCAGAACGGCATGACCAAGGACCACGGCTACGTCTTCGAGGTCGACCCGCACGACCGCAAGGCGAACCGCAACCCCAAGCCGATCAAGGCGCTGGGCCGGTACGCGCACGAGGCCGTCGTCGTCGACCCCAAGCGCGGCCACCTCTACCTCACCGAGGACGCCTCCAAGCCGAACGGCCTCCTCTACCGCTGGGTCCCGCCGCACGGCTTCGAGCACGGCCGCGGCCAGCTGCGCACCCTCCAGGACGACGCGGGCGTGCTCCAGGCGCCCAAGTGCTACGACTCCGGCGGCCACTTTGTGGACGACCTCTCCCGCGCCACCAAGACCGGCACGGTCTACGGCGTGGACTGGGAGCCGGTGCTCGACCGCGACGCCAAGTCCGTCCCCGTCCGCGAGCAGTTCGCCGACGGCCAGATCACCCGGGCGCGCAAGCTGGAGGGCATGTGGTGGGCCGACGGCGGCGCGTACATCGTCTCCTCGTACGCCCGTGAGGAGAGCCCGGTCCAGCACGACGGCCAGGTCTGGTTCTACGACCCCAAGCGCCGCACCCTCACCCTCAAGGTGCTGCTGGGCGTCAACCCGGACCCGTCGAAGGACGGCGCGTTCGACGGCCCGGACAACATCACCGTCTCGCCGTACGGCGGCCTGGTGATCGCCGAGGACGGCGAGGGCGTTCAGCACCTGTTCGGGGCGACGGACGACGGCCGTACGTACCCGATCGCGCGCAACGACCTGAACATCGGCTCGGCCGCCGAGCCCGAGTTCAGCGAGTTCACCGGCGTGGTCTTCTCGCCCGACGGGCGGACCCTGTACGCCAACATCCAGGAGCCGGGCATCATGCTGGCGATCGACGGCCCCTGGCGCCGTCAGCGCTGAGCCGCGTCGGCCGGGGAATCCTCCGGGCGCGTGGTGCGCTGATATGAGGGTGACCTCACGTCTGCACACCACGCCCTTCTCCGTCCTGGACCGCTCCCGCACCCGGCAGGGGCGGGAGCGGTCCGAGGCGCTGCGCGAGACCGTGCGGTTCGCGCGGCAGGCCGAGGCGCTGGGCTATCACCGGTTCTGGGTCTCCGAGCACCACAGCGTCCCCGGTGTCGCCGGATCGGCGCCCACCGTGCTGGCGGCCGCCGTCGCGGCGGCGACGGACCGCATCCGGGTGGGCACCGGCGGCGTGATGCTGCCGAACCACCAGCCGCTGGTGGTGGCCGAGCAGTTCGGGGTACTGGCCTCCCTCTTCCCGGGCCGTATCGACATGGGGCTCGGCCGCTCGGTCGGCTTCACCGACGGTATCCGCCGGGCGCTCGGCGCCGAGAAGGACGCCGCGCAGGACTTCGGCGGCCAACTGGCCGAGCTGCTGGGCTGGTTCACCGGTGAGCAGCGTAACTACCCCCAGGTCCGCGCCCACCCCGCGGAGGGCCTGACCCTGCCCGCCTTCGTCCTGGCGACGGGCGCGGGCGCGGATGTGGCGGCCGAGGCCGGATTGGGGCTGGTCATCGGCGATCTGCGCGGCCGCGACCGGATGCTGCGCGCGATCGACCGCTACCGGGCGGGGTTCCGGCCCTCGGCGTGGTCGTCCGCCCCGTACGTCGTCGTCTCGGGCAACGTGGCGGTGGCCGGTACGGCGGACGAGGCGCGCCGTCTCCTCGTCCCCGAGGCCTGGGCGATGGCCCACTCCCGCACCCGCGGCACCTTCCCGCCGCTCACTTCGCCGGAGGAGATCGCCGCGCTGGAGATGACCGAGAAGGAGCGCGGTTTCTACGAGGAGGGGCTGCGCGGCCAGCTCTACGGCACGGAGGACGAGGTGGCCGCCGCCCTGGACGAGCTGATCGGGCGCAGCGGCGCGGACGAGGTGCTGGTGACGACGAGTACGTACGACCGCGACGCCCTGCTCGACTCGTACCGGCGGCTGGCCCGGGTCGCGGGCCTTGCGGGTCTGGCGGGGAGCCCGGTGTCCGCCTAGAAGACGTCCGGGCCAGTGGCTGCCACCTCGAATATCGCTACTGCGTTATTTCGCCCGGCGGCCGCCCCGGCCCGGGCGGGCCCGCGAAGCATTGGGCGATGGCGAGCCACTGCTCGGCAACGTCACCTCGGCAGGTCAGAGACGTGTCGAGGCGATGCCTGCGTTGGGTGACCACCAGGGCGAAGTCGAGCGCGTCGCCCGTGATGGAGGCATGAGCGTCCTCCGGGCCGCGGGCCCACGGGCGGCCGCTGGGCAGGCGCAGTTCGACGCGCGGTGGTGACGACGGCACGGGCAGGCCGCGGTGGGTGAAGCTGAATCCGAAGGTGGCGAAACCGAGGTGGCAAACGTGCCGGAGCCGGTCCGTGGGCAGGCGGGCGACCTTCAGGGCTTCGGCGACGTCCTGGCCGTGGGCCCAGTATTCCATCAGGCGAGCCGTGGCCAGCGTCGCCGGGCGCATCGGCGGTCCGAACCAGGGAACCTCCTGGTCCCGGCGCGTGGACTGAAACGCCTTCAGCTGTGCCGCGAAGGCGTCGGCCCATTCCTGCCGTAGCCGCTCCGCCGAGAGGTCCCGGCGGGTCGTGATGTGGCTTTCGAGGAGTGCGGCCAGGCCCTCGTCCGTGGCAGGACGGGCACGCCGGAACGCACCGGGAGTGGCTATCGCCTGCTCTGCCGCAAGGTCGCAGCCGATCAGGTGCGACACGCCGGCTCTGATGTCCCAGCCGGCCGCCGGAGTCGGCCGCCGCAGGTCCGTCCCCGATGTGATGAGTGCCCGCAGCGATGCGAACTCCGCCGTGAGATCGTCGAGCAGTTCGCGGGGAACTCCGCCGTTCTTGTTGATGGCCCTACTCCTGTCAGGCGGATACGAGTTGGTTGTAGCGGCTCCGGAAGAACAGCAGGGGTGACGCCGTGCTGTCGGCGTCGAGGCCGTTGACGCGCCCGATGACGATGTAGTGGTCACCGGCATCGTGCACGGCTTCGACCCCGCAGCTGATCCAGGCGACCACGCCGTCGATGACCGGGTTTCCGTTCGGGTCGGGCCGCCATGCCACCTCGGCGAATTTGTCGCCTCCCGACACCGACAGCGCACCGCAGATCCGCTCCTGGTCGGTAGCGAGGACGTTCACGCAGAAGGTGCCGCGCTCGGCGATGACCGGGAACGTCGATGACGTCTTGCCGGGCAGGAATGCCACGAGCGGAGGGTCGAGTGAGACCGAGGTGAACGACGCGACGGTCATGCCCACCGGTCCGCCCTGCGCATCGCGCGACGTGATGGCGGTGATGCCGCTGGGGAAGTTCCCGAGGACGGACCGGAAGCGCGCACTGTCGGGGGCCGGGGGCCGAGCATCCATCGATGTAAGCATGCTTATAGAGTAGAAGCATGCTTAGTCGATTGCAAGCATGCTGATGTCCTGGCTCCGCAGGCCGTATGCTGCGCGGGTGACAAGCGATCTCCCCTACATCAACCCGTTCGACGACGGTCGTTCGCCGACCGGGGCCACCGCCGGCATGGACGAAGCGTCGTCGATGATCGATGCCGTTTTCCGGTTCGAGCGGGCGGTCACCAGGATCGGGAACACGCGACTGCGTCCGTGGAAGATGACGCTGTCCAGCTACACCGCCCTGCGCATCCTGGCCAATCAGCCCCATCTCAGCCTCGCTCAGCTGTCACGCCGCTGCTACGCGCGGCCGCAGACCATGACGCGGATCGTCACGCAACTGGAGAATCGCGGTTTCGTGGCCCGCGACGCGCATCCGGAGAGCGAACGGGCGCTCTCGCTCCGGGTCACCGAGGCGGGTCTGGCCGCCTTGGCCGAGATGAGCAACGAGGTGCTCAAGATCAGTGACACGTTGAACGCCACGCTCGGGCGGGATGACGTCGTCGCCGCTGATGGCCGCCTGCGGCAGGCCGCGGTGGTGGTGGAGAACGAACTCCGGGACATGGGCCGCCCCGAGGAATGAACACACGGCGCCCCTCGCGATGTCGCCTCGCGATGCCACCTCGCGATGTCGCCCGGCTGCCGCCTCGGCCCATGGGCGGGCGGGCAGCCGGGCAATCGTGGGCCGGACAGGGCCTAACCCGGGCGCGCAGCCGACTCGGCTTCGGTCACGGCGGTGTGTCCGGCCGCGCGGCCGAACACCGCGGCACGCATGAGGGCGGCGCCACCGGGATAGTCGCCGTAGAACAGACCGCCGATGGCCTCGCCGGCCGCGTAGAGACCGGGCACGGGCGCCCCGTCCGCCCCGAGCGCTCGTCCGTCCGGGTCGATCCGGATGCCGCCGAAGGTGAAAGTGAGCCCCGCCACGGCGTGATAGGCGACGTACGGTGGCCGGTCGAGCGGTGCGGCCCAGCGGGACTTGGGCGGGGTGATGCCGACCGTGCCGCGATCCTCACTGATGCCGTCACCGGGCGGGCAGGCGTCGTTGAACGTCCGAAGCGTGTGTGCCAGCCGGTCGGCGGGCACCCCGATCCGCTCGGCGAGCTCAGGCACCGTGTCCGCGACGATGGGCACCGCCGCGCCGGCGAACTCATCGGCCACCCGGGCCGCGGTGCGCTGGTCGAAGATCTCGAACGCCTCGCACCCGGGCTGCGGCATGATCGCCTTGCCCATCTTCGAGTAGTTCTTCACCCATGGGCCGGGGCCCTCGTCGACGAACCGCTCGCCGTCGCGGTTGACGAGCACGCCGAGCCAGAAGCCGTGCAGCGGGAACGGCGGCGAGGCCGCACTGCTCCCCGGTGAGGGCATGGCCGGGTCGACCGCGGCCGAATGGCAGCTCGACCAGGTGCCGGCCTTGTCCGCCCCGGCGTCAAGCGCGGCCTGGATTCCGTCGCCCGTGGCCAGGCGGGTGCCGCGCAGGCGCACCGTTTCCCACTCCAGCCCCAGATACTCGCGGCGCAGTTCACGGCTGGCCTGGAAGCCGCCGGTGGCGACCACTACGGCGTCGGCGGGTACGGTCCGGCCGCCGTCGCCGACCGTGACGCCCGTGACCCGGCCGTCGCTGTGCTCCACCTCCACCAGCGGGGTGGACCAGCGGATCTCGACGCCGATGCGCTCGGCGTGCGCGAGCAGCGGCCGGATCACCTCGAACCCGCGTGACATTCCCTCGCCGACGCATGTGAGGACCTGCCCGGGTGGGATGTGCAGGACACCGCCGCGGACATCGGCCCCCAGAGTGCGGTTGAACGTGAAGCGGACGCCTCTCGCCGCCAGCCAGCGGACGGTGTCCAACGACCGTTCGGCGAGCGCGTCGATCAGATGTGGCTCGGCTCGGCCGCCGCTCATCGCCATCAGTTCGGCCGCGTAGGCCTGGCGGGTGTACGGCGGCGCCTCGATGCGGTCGGCCTTCATACCGGGCTCGAAGTCCTGCGTGATCGACGTCAGATCGTCCGGCCCGTCATAGCGGAACAGGAACAACCCGCCGGAAAAGGCGGCGTTGCCACCGACGTCCTCGCGGGCGCCCTTTTCCAGCAGTACGACGCGGGCGCCGGCCTCGCGGGCGGAAATCGCCGCGGAGAGCCCGGTCAGACCGGCGCCGGCCACGACGATCGTGGGCGTAGGGGCTTTCGTCACTGGTCCTCCTTGAACCGACGGGGCCTTCTCGGCCCATGGCGTTGGACCGGTATGCGCCGGCCGGGGTGGCTGTTGTGCGCAGAGCGTGCGTTCACGGCCGCCGTCACCAGGTGAAGGCGAGCGGTGTGCCGGGCCGGCCGGTGTTCGGTACGTGGCCGGTGCGCCGGACGAACCCCTTGCCGGGCACGCCGATCTCGCTGGTGAGCCAGTTCGCCGTCGCGATGAGGCGGGGCAGGTCGATACCGGTGTCCACACCACAGCGTTCGAGCAGTTGCACGGCGTCCTCGGTGCACAGCCCCCCGCCCTGAGTGCCGGACACCGCCGGGTGGCCGCCGCTGCCGGCGAGGGAGGTGTCGATGCCGCGGATTCCGAGTTCGAGGATGGGGAGCAGGGCGGCGAGGCCCATGCCGCGGTCGTCGTGGATCTGAACGGTCAGGTTCCCGGGCGGTACGTGCGTGAGCGCGGCGGTGAGGAGTTCGCGGATCTGGGGCGGTGCCGCGTAGCCGGAGGAATCCGCGAGGATCCAGTGGTCCACCCCTACGTCGAGGAGCCGCCGGGCCAGCGGCTGGAGATCTTCGCCGGTGCGTGCGGGGCCGGTTGGCCCGCCCCAGGCGAAGATGACGTAGGACCCGAGCATGATGTTCCGGTCCGCGGCGTACGCGGCCATGCGTTCCAGTTCGCGCAACGAGTCCGCCGTGGAACGCCCGATGTTGGCGCGGGCGAACTCTTCGTCGGCGGAGAGCAGGAAGTACGCCGTGTCGGCGCCCGCGTCGATCGCGCGGGCGAGCCCGCGCGTATTGCCGACACAAGCGCCGAGGCTGAGTCCGGGCACCCGCGGCACGCGGGCGAACACCTCCGCGGCGTCGGCGAGACCTGGTACGAGATCGGGTCGGACGAAGGAGGACAGCTCGAACGCGCGGACACCGGCGTCGATCAGGCGTCGCACGAGTTCGATCTTGATGTCGGTCGGGACCGCGTGGTCCTGGAAGGTCAACCGGGGCGCGATCTCGCGGACGCGCACTCCGTCGGGCAGGGACATGGTGGTTCCTCAGGCGTGGCGGGTGGCTGTGAGCCCGGCGGCGAGCGCGTCCCAGGCTTCGGCGCGGCCCTGGTCCCGCAGCTGGTGTTTGCGGACCTTGCCGTTCGGGGTGACGGGAAGTTCGTCCACGACGCGGTAGTAGCGGGGGACCATGAAGTGCGGCATCGACCGGTCGCAGTGGGCGAACAGCCCGGTGAAATCCAGTTCGTGGCCGGGTTCGAGCTGCACGATGGCGAGGACCTCGTCCTCGCCCAGCTCCGACGGTGTGCCGATGGCGGCAGCGGCCACGATGCCGGGATGGGCGAGCAGGACCGATTCGACCTCGTGGGAGGAGATGTTCTCGCCGCGGCGGCGCAATGCGTCCTTCTTGCGGTCGATGAAGTAGAAGTAGCCGTCTTCGTCGGTGTAGCCCAGGTCGCCGGTGTGCCACCAGAGATCCTTCACGGTGGCGAGCGTCGCTTCGGGGTCGCCGTGGTAGCCGGAGAACATGATGTCCGGCAGGCGGGGCCGGTACACGATCTCCCCGGCTTGACCGGGCGCGGCGCGGCGCCCGGACTCGTCGTGGATCTCCAGGACGGACGAGGCGGTGGGCAGGCCCAGCGAGCCGACCTTCCGGGCACCGAGAGGGTTGTAGAGAACGTTCTTGATCTCGGTGAGTCCGTACCCCTCGACGACGTGTACGCCGAAACGTTCCTCGAACGGACGGAGCACTTGGGGCGGGGCGGGTGCGGCGAACGCCTTCCTCGCCCGGTGGTCGCGGTCGCGGTCGGACGGGGGCTGCGCCAGGAGCATCGGCAGGACGGAGCCGAGGGCGTTGAACTGGGTGACCCGGTGGGTGCGCAGCTCGTCCCAGAATCTGCTGGCGCTGAACCGGCGCCCGAGGACCACGGTCGCTCCCGCGTAGAAGGCGTGCAGGGATATGTTGATCTGCGCGGCGCCGTGGAACAGCGGCAGACAGGTGTAGAGCCGCTCATCGGCGGTCGTGGCCATCTGCGCCGCGCATTCGCGTGCGGCGGCCAGCGGCATCAGATGCGGGTACACAACCCCCTTGCTCCGCCCGGTGGTTCCGGAGGTGAGCATGATCGCGACCGGGTCCTGCGGCGCGACGCGGGGGAGTTCCACCGCCGGGTCGCCGGCCGCGAGCAGGTCGTTCCAGGTCTGTACCGTCACCCCGGGTGGAGTCCGGCAGGGGACACCTCCCAGCGGTAGCCGGGGGAGCGGGCCGCCGTCGAGCAGCACGATGGTCTTGAGGGCCGGAGGTATCTCGTGCAGGTCGGCGACGAGTTCCAGCAGGGCCGCGTCGGTGACCAGCACCCGCACGCCGGTGCTGCGGAGCGCGTGGTCGAGGAAGGAACCCTTGTAGGCGACGTTGACCGGGACTTCGACGGCGCCGGCGCGGGCCGCTCCCAGCCAGGCGAGCAGATATTCGGGCCGGTTGGGGAGGAAGATCCCCACCGAGTTGCCCGGGGTGACGCCTGCCGCCAGGAGACCGCGTGCCACGTCGGTGACTGTCGCGTCGAGCGTGCCGTAGGTCAGTTCGGTGTCGTCGAAGACGAGCGCGGGCTTGTCGGGATGTTCCGCGGCGCGGGCGGTGATGAGGCCGCCGACGGTGCCGTCGGCGAGATCGGAGAAGTCCTCCGGGCCCGGGGCGCCATTGCCCCGGGCGGTGGTCGACGTCATGCCAGCTCCTTCTTCGCCCGGGTCAGGAAGGTCTCCAGCGACGGGTCCCAGGCCGCTTCCGCGCCGGTCGTCACGAGGAACGTGTCGATTCCGAGCTCGCGGTACCTGCCCAGGGTGTCCAGGACGCGCTCCTCGGTGCCGACGAGCGCCTGGGAGTTGGCGAAGCCGCCCAGGAGCTTGGTCAGCCCGGTCCAGAAGCAGTCGTCGTGCAACTCGTGGTCGGTGAGCGCGAGAGCCCGTTGCCGTCCGATGGAGGTGTCGGTCGACGACGAGCGCAGGAAGGCCGTGGAGCCGGCGGCCTCGGCGATCTGCCGCTCGACGGCACGGGCCCGGGCCCAGGCGTCGTCGTCGGTATCACCGATGAACAGGCGCAGACTCAGCGAGAACCGCATGGCGCGGCCGTAGCCTTCGGCGGCCGCGGTGACCCGGTCGATGCGCTCCTTCGTACCCGCGAACGGTTCCCCCCACAGCATGTACAGGTCCGCGTGCCGGGCGCCGAAGTCCACGGCGTCGGCGCTCTCCCCGCCCATGAAGATCGGCACCTGACCCTGCACCGGCTTGGTGCGCAGCTTCACCGCTTCGGCCGTGTAGTACTCGCCGTGGTGGTCGAAGGGAGCGGCTTCGGTCCAGGCGCGGCGGACGATGTCGAGGTACTCGACCGCCCGCCGGTAGCGATCGGCCTTGGGCAGGTCGTCCGACTCGCGGCGCAGATCCTTGTCGGACCCGCCCACGACCACATTGACGGCGAGCCTCCCGCGGGCCAGCACGTCGAGGGTGGCGAAGTAGCGCGCGGCGGCCACCGGCGCCATCACGCCGGGACGGTGCGCGACGATCGGTGAGAACTTCTCCGATGCCGCCAGCGCGAACGGTGCGGTGGCGTGGTTGTGCGGCCAGGTGGAGGAGTACCCGACGAGGACCCGGTCGATGGCCTTCGAGCGGTCCAGTTCCTGGACTCTGGAGATCATTCGGTCGGGGTCGGTCTCGTCGGCCTGAAGGGGTTGCAGCCCAGTGAAGAAGGCGACCATGGCGTTCTCAGCTTTCTGCGTGGGATGGTCCGTTGGAGGACGGTGATTGACGGGCGGGCCAGGCTTCCTCGCGCAGGGCTGCGACCACCGCTTCGGGTACGTCGACGGTGCCGCGCCGGAGCGTCTCTTCGCGACGGGTCACCGAGCGGTCGAACGGCACCCGGACCGGGCTGCCGCCCTCGACGGGACGGGTGGCGCGGACCGATTCCGCGAAGGCCGTGATCCGCTGTCGGTAGTCGTCCGGGTCGGTGAGCACGCCGGGATCGAACAGCACGGCGAAGAAGCCGCAGTCCGAAACCCCCGGCGGGTCGGCGGCCGCGCCGGTCATCATGCCGAGCAGCTGGACGACCAGAGCGAGCCCGGAGCCCTTGTGCCCGCCCCACACGCCGAACGCGCCCTCGAGCGCGGCGGCCGGGTCGAGCGTCGGGACCCCGGCGGCGTCGTAGGCCTGGCCGGGGGGCAGCTTCTCCCCGAGCCGCGCCTTCAGCGTCACCTCCCCGTACATCACGGCTGAGGTGCCGATGTCCCAGATGACGGGAGTCGGCTTGGCCGGAAAGCCGAAGGCGATCGGGTTGGTGCCGAACCGGGATTCGGTGCCACCGTGCGGTGCCACCACCGCCGGTCCGCTGCCCGCGATCATCCCGGCGAGCCCGGCCGCCGCGGCCTTCTCCAGGTAGTACGAGAACATCCCGGTGTACCAGGTGTTGCGTGCGCCGACGACCGCGATGCCCTGAGCGCGGGCCTTCGTCACGGCCAGCTGAAGCGCATGCATGCCGACGAGGTAGCCCACCTGGTCGCCGCCGTCCACGGTGGCGGACACCGGCGTCTCGGCGACGACCCGGATCGGCTCCGGCGGCGCCTCGGCTGTGCGAACGCGTTCCGCGACGGACAGCGCCCGGGCAAGCCCGCCGAAGGACAGCCCACGCAGTTCGCAGTCGAGCAAATGGTCGGCGATCGTGTCGGCGGCTCCGGCGGAATGCCCGCACGCGGTCATCGCGGCCGTGACGAGCGCGCGGGCGTCGGGCAGGGAGAGAGTCGTCATGAGCCGACCTCCACGGTGAGGAAACCTGGAATCCACCACTCCGTAAGCATGCTGAGACGGTATAAGCGTGCGTAGGCGAATGCAAGCATGCTGATGGTGTTGGTTCAGGCGGCTCGGCCCGGTCGGGTGCGACGTCCCGGGGCCTGGCGCGCGGCAGGCCCCGGGGGTGAGGTCACATCACGGCGTCGGTCTGAAGCGGGCCCGCGGTGATGCGGAGTGTCCGGACCCGGGCCGGCTCCTCCCGGTCGAGGGAGAAGATGTGCATGAACGGGGCGCGCACCACCTGGTCCGGTTCGCTCTTCTTGGCCATGGTCGCCTCGCCGCGCAGCAGGAGGACGCCGTCACCCGTGGTCCAGCACTCCACGACCTCATGGGTGATGATCAGCGGCGCGTCGATCTTGACGAAGAACGCCTTGATGGCCTCGACGCCGTGGATGTGCGCGGTGCCGAAGAACATGTCGGTGTCCTCGGTCAGCGGTGCGAAGCCCTCGTCGAAATCCAGGGTGTCGATGGCGTCCATGAACTTCAGGATCCAGTCGGGCGCGGCCGTCGCATGTGCGGTGCCTGTCATGCCTTTTATGCCTTTCATCTCTGTCATGTCTGTCATGGCGATGGGCCCCCGGTCAGGCCGCGGCGGGCAGGTCGGCGAGGAAGGCGTCGATCTCGGTGTTGACGTCTTCGGGGTTCTCGCGGGCGGCGAGGTGGGCGGTGTGCTGAAGCACCCGGAAGGTGCTGCCCTCGACGGCGTCTGCCATCTTCCGCACCACATGAACGGGGAACTGGCTGTCCTCCTCACCGGCGATGATCAGGACGGGCACGTCCTTGATGGTGTTCAGCCGGCGGTGCTCGTCCTTGCGGCCGATGAGGATGCTGCGCAGCGCCCACGCGACCGACTTCGGGTCGTCTCGCAGGACGAACTTGGTGAACTCGACGAACTCCGGGTTGGTGGCCTCGGCGGTGGGTCCGGCGAACGCGCCGCGTGCGGCCTTGGCGGCCAGCGGCGGCATCTTCGCGTGCAGTGAGAGGAATGTGGACAGCGCGGTGGCCCAGATGCTCTCGAACATCGTGGGCAGTGAGGCGGTGGAGTTGATGCCGACCGCCGCCGCGGTCCGCTGCGGGTAGTAGGCCGGGAAGACTCCGGCGAGCATCCCGCCCCAGCTGTTGCCCACCAGGACGCACTTGTCGATGTCGAGCGCGTCGAGGATCTCGACGAGTGCGTCGGAGCAGTCCTTGAGGTCGATGATCTTGCGCAGCGCGTCGGACTTGCCGTGTCCGGGGCTGTCGATCAGCACGATGCGGTGGGTCGGGGCGAAGTGCTCGTACTGGTACTGCCACATGGTGCCGTCCATCATCAGGCTGGGCCAGAACACCATGGCGGGGCCGTCGGAGCGGCCGCCGATGCGCACATTGATCAGGCCCAGTGAGGTGGGAATCAGCTTCTCGGTGGTCCCTTCGAGCCAGAGCGTGGCCATGATCAGTCCTTTCCGTGAACAGGGGGACGTTCAAGCGATGCACTAGTAGCGTAACGCAACTAGTTGCAGAACACTACTAAGGACTTGGCCGTGCCCGGCCGAGGTGGTCGGCGGGGCCCCGGAGCGGAGCCGCCCCCTACCCCTGATCGGCGCCGCTCTCCTTGGTGGATACCGGTCGCAGGGTCGACGCCTCGACCGGCTGATGGCAGCTGCTGCACGCGAGGTACGGATTGGTCGCGTTCCCGCATGTCGTGTGCATGAGCAGGTGGTGTGTGGTGTCGCCGTCCGTCGCCTGGGTCTCGGCCCAGCGCGTAATGGTCGCGATGGCGGGGACGACGAGTTCGCGGGCGGTGTCGGTGAGTTCGTATTCGTACCAGGGCTTGTCCGAGCGGTAGGCGCGCTTGGTGAGGAGGCCCAGTTCGGTCAGGCTGTTGAGTCGCGTGGTGAGGATGTTCGCCGAGATGCCCAGGGTTCGCTTGAGCTCACCGAACCGGCCGACGCCGAAAAACACCTCCCGCAGGATCTGGTAGTTCCAGCGCTCGGAGATCGCGGCCAGGAACTCCTGCCCGTGCTGGAAGCTGACGTGACTCTTGTGGTCGTGGTCGGACACGACTTCTCCTCCCCGGTGATCCCGGTGGTAGTTTTGAATCGAAAGTAGTTCTGAGATGTTACTAGTGTCGTAGGGTGTGGGGGCCATTTGGCCAGGCCGGGGAGCGGGGGAGATCTTTCCGGGGGTGCCGGGTTCGTTTACGCTGTCGCTCGCCTGCCCGGACGAGGCGCGCCGTCTCCTCGGCACGGAGGACGAGGTGGCCGCCGCCTTGGACGAGCTGATCGGGCGCAGCGGCGCGGACGAGGTGCTGGTGACGACGAGTACGTACGACCGCGACGCCCTGCTCGACTCGTACCGGAGGCTGGCCCGGGTCGCGGGCCTGGTGGGGAGTGCGGTGTCCGCCTAGGGCGCGGCGGTCCTGACCGCGACCCCGGCATCGAGGTGGCTCCCCACCGTTCCGTTACAGGTGGCGGGAGAAGACGACGCGGTCCTGTCCCGGGCCGTCGTAGTCGGCCAGCGGTTCCGAGCAGTTGAAGCCCATGGCGGTGTGAAAGGCGATGGAGCGGGTGTTCTGCGGCGAGGTGATTGCCTTGACGACCGTACGGCCATCCTGGCGTGCGCCGGCGAAGAACTGTTCGTACAGCGACCTGGCGAGCCCGGTGCGCCGCATACCCGGGGCGACTCCGGTGAAGTGGATGTACGCCTCGCCCGGGCGCGACGGGGACAGGAAGCCGATGACAAAGCCCGCGAGCTCGCCGTTCTCGCCTTCGGCGATCAGGCTGGTGTCGTAGAAATGGTTCAGGTGGAGCCGGTTGAGCAGGCCTGTCACCGGCTTTCCCCACCAGGTATCGACCACCGCGACGATCGCGTCATAGTCCTCGGGGCGTGCTATGCGAGTCGTGACGCTGCCCGATGTGGGTGAAGGGGTCATGGCCACAGCCTTACATCCGCGCTCGCGTTGACAGCGTGGCACTGGGGAGATCTTTCCGGGGGTGCCGGGTTCGTTTACGCTGTCGCTCGCCTGCCCGAGCAAGGGGCGGCAGTTCAACGGGGGTGAGAGTCGGCGTGTTCCGACAACTTGGCTGGCCGATGGCTCCGCCGCCACCGGGCCCACTGGGCCCCGCGGACCCCGCCGGGGTCGGTCCGTACCGGCTGGAGGGGGTTCTCGGCGCGGGCGGGATGGGCCGCGTCTATCTGGGCCGTACGCCCGCCGGAAGCGCGGTGGCGGTCAAGGTGGTGCACCGCGAGTACGCGGGCGACGCGACGTTCCGCAAGCGCTTCGAGCAGGAAGTGGCGGCGGCCCGGCGGGTGCAGGGCCTCTACACGGTGCCGGTGGTCGACGCGGATCTCCGCGCCGGTGAGCCGTGGCTGGCCACGGCCTACGTTCCCGGGCCCTCCCTGCAGCAGGCGGTGGCCGATGGGGAGCCGTTGCCGGTGGACGCGGTGGTGGGGCTGGTCGCCAGGGTGGCCGAAGCGCTGCAGTCCATCCACGCGGCCGGGGTGATCCACCGCGATCTGAAGCCGTCCAACATCATTCTCACCGGTGACGGACCCAAGGTCATCGACTTCGGCATCGCACGGGCCGCGGACGTCACGTCCGTGACCGCCACCGGGATGCGTACCGGTACGCCCGCCTATATGGCGCCCGAATACATCAGGGGGCAGAGCGTCACCGAAGCCGGTGATGTGTTCGCCCTCGGCGGCGTCGCCCACTTCGCCGCCACCGGACGGCTTCCCTTCGGCGGCGGCGCCGACCACGCCGTCATCTACCGCGTCCTGGAACAGGCGCCGGACCTGGACGGCTGCCCCGGGTCCGTCCGGGCCATCGCCGCCCGCTGCCTGGAGAAGGACCCGGAGCGGCGGCCGACTCCGACCGAGGTCATCGAGCTGTGCCGTGGGGTGTCGGCGGAGGGAATCGCCGACGCCCATACGCGTACCGCCGTGTCGCTGTCAGGGGCCGAGCCCGTGACACCTCACGCGCCCAGTGCCCCGGGCGCGCCCAACGCCCCCGGCTCGCCCGACGCCGACACCCGCACCGCCGCGTCCCCGCCGGGCTCCGAGCCGTCCGTCGTACCCGGCCCGCCCACGGCGCTGGGCGCGCCCGGCGACGCAACACCGGCGGCGCCTGCTCCGGCCACGCACGACCCCGCCCCGGGCGACCCCGCCCCGGGCGACCCCGCCCCGGGCGACCCTGCCCCTGGCGACCTTGCCCCGGGCACCGCTCCCAGCGGTCTGCCCGTACTGCTCGGCGGGTTCGGGGTCATCGTCCTCGCCATCGTCCTGATTTTCGTCCTCCTTTCCCCGGACGACTACGAACCTCCCGCCCCTCCCTACCCCTTGTCCGAGCCCGTGGCCTCCATCGGCCCCACCGGGAAGTCCAGGGTGGCCAGGGGCATGGCGTTCAGCCCGGACGGCAAGACGCTCGCCACCGGCAACGACGAGGGCAAGGTGCGGCTGTGGGATGTCGCCCGCCGCAAACCGAGGGCCGCCACCTTCACCCAACGCGACGGCGCCGGCAATGACGGGTTCGCGATCCGCGACGTGGCGCTCAGCCCCAACGGCAAGGTCCTCGTCGCCACCAATATGTCCGGCTGGGTGACCCTGTGGGACGTCGCCGAGCACCGGCAGATCCGCTTCCTCTACGGCGGCGGCCAGAGCGTGGCCTTCAGCCCGGACGGCAAGCTGTTCGCCACTGGCGATGAGGGCGACGCGGTATCCCTGTGGGACACGGGCGGCCGCGGGGACGAGCAAGTCGCTTACTTCAACCCCGGCACGACCGTCAAAGATGTGGCCTTCAGCCCGGACGGCCGGACGTTGGCCTCCGCGGGTGACGACTCCGACAGCAATCTCACCCCGAACCACGCGGCGCTGCTGTGGGACGTGGCGGGCCGTGACCCGGAGCCGTACGGTCAGGGCGATCCACGCGCCACCCTCTCCCAGCCCCAAGGGGTCCTGAGCGTGGCGTTCAGCCCGGACGGCAAGACCCTTGCCACCGGCAGCTACGACGGCAAGGTGCGGCTGTGGGATGTGGCCACCGGCCGCCAACGAGCCACCCTCAGCCACTATCTCGTCGCATCGGAGGTGGCGCACCTGGCGTTCAGCCCGGACGGCAAGACGCTCGCCACTCCCACCGACTCCGGACTGTTGCTGTGGAACGTGGCGAGCCGCAAACCGCGCGCCATCCTGTCGACCGGCGCGCGGGGGGAAGGTCACACGATCCAGGACGTGGCGTTCAGCCCGGACGGGCGGCTCGTCGCGGGCAACGACAGCAAGGCCCGCACGGTACGGCTGTGGAAGACCCCCAAGTGACGGCTCACTCGCCAGCCACCTTCTCCCACACCGACACATGCCGGGGGCTGTCGTTCGTGAACGGCTCCCGGGCCCACCCCTCCCACCGGTCGCGCAGCCGCATCCCGGCGAGCCGGGCCATCAGGTCCAGCTCCGCGGGCCATACGTAGCGGAAGGGGATGGGCATGTAGGTGGCCCGGCCGTCCTCTTCGAGCTTCAGGTGGTGCGAACTCATCGTCTGGGTGGCGACGTCGTACGTGTCGAACCCCCAGCGCGTGGCGCTCACGTGGAACGGCACGACGTGCTGCCCCGGCGGCAGCTTCCGCAGCTCCGGGATCGTCACCTCGACGACGAAACGGCCACCGGGGGCGAGGTGGGCCGCGACATTGCGGAAGCACGCCACCTGCGCGTCCTGCGTCGTCAGATTCATGATCGTGTTGAAGACGAGGTAGGCGAGGGAGAATGTGCCGTCGGCCCGGGCGGTGGCGAAGTCGCCGATCGTCACCCCGATCGCGTCCCCGCCCGGCTTGTCGCGCAGCCGGGCCGCCATTGCCCGTGACAGCTCGATCCCGTGGACCGGTACGCCGCGCGCCGCCAGCGGCAGCGCGATGCGCCCCGTTCCGACGCCCAGCTCCAGCGCCCGCCCGTCCCCGGCGAGCCCCGCGAGCAGCTCGACCGCCGGGTCCACGGCGCCGGGCTCGAACATCTCCGCCGCCGATGCGTCGTATGTCGCCGCGACGCGCTCTCCGAAGTAGCCGTCCCTCTCGTCATCGCCCATGACGGGGACCGTACTGCGGCCGCCTGCTTGATCGCCCTCTATTTTTCTGTCAGACGGCGACGAGGGTGACCCTGCCTCCGCACAGCTTTTCCATGTCGTCCGTGTCCGAGGTCAGCATGACCACAGGACCGGGCTGGTGCAGCGCCGTGACCGCCACCATCGCGTCGATGGCGTACTTGTGGCCGTGCAGCCCGGTCTCCTGGAGCAGGAGCGCGGCTTCCTTGGACCAGTCCACGCTGAGGGGTTCCACGCGCAGTTGGGAGAGCACGTAGTTCCAGCGCGTGCGTTTGATGCCGTCGTGTTGGGCCTCGATGAGGGTGGCTCCGCTGACCACCCGGTCGGCACCGCGGTCGAGCGCGGATCGCACGACGTTCATCACGGCCCGGTCCTGCTCCAGGTAAAGCGACAGCCCTTGGCTGTCCAGGATCAGGCAGCCGCCTCCGGTCAGACGGCCTCGTGCCACCGGGACTCCCGACGCTCGGCCGCGGACCAGATGTCGGCGGCTGACTGGCGCTCCGCGCCGGTGAACGGGCCGTGCTCATCCTCGAAGTCAGCGACGTATTCGCGGGTGGCCTGGTTACGCAGATGCTCTTCGACGGCCATGGCGACGAGAGCCGAGACCCCGCGGTTGCCCGCGTAATCGCGCAGCGCCCGCACGGTTCCCTCGGGGAGGGACACGCTGATCGCTTTGGCCGGACCCTCGCCGAGTCCTGGCTCTGCCTCTTCTTGTGTCACGTACCTAGTTTAGCAATCCGCTTAATAATGCGGACGGTGACGGCGCTGGTTGTTCCCCACCCCGCCCCTTCCCGACCCGGGGGACACCCCCGGCCCCCGTTCCAGGGCCCCTCGGAGTGCCTGCCCCCAGGCTTGGCGCGCCCTCGGCCCGCCTGGCGGCGGGACGGTCCGGGGTGTGCCCGGGTTGGGGAAGGCACGGGGCACGGGCAAGTCCCAGGCCCGTTGGGTGCGAGTCTGGGCGGGGCTGTCGGAGGGCGGGGTGTCCCCGATTTCGGGGAGGTCGTCGCGTCTCGGCCGCGCGCCGCCAGGCGGGCCGGGTGCGCCCTGGGCCCGGCTGGCGGCGGGCCGTTCGGGGCCGGAGTGTCTCCCGGTTCGGGGTGGAGTCGCGCCGCCCGCCGGGCGCCCCCGGCGCGCTCGGTGCGGGGTTGGCGCGGAGCTGCCGGGGGCGGGGGTGTCCCACGCTTTCGGGAACGGGCGGGGTGGGGGAGGAACCCGCTTCGGCGTGCCGGTTCCGCTTACCGGGTGGCGCCGGGGCAGGCCGGGCGCGCGCTCGGGCCGCGTGGTGGCGCGCCTGTCGGGGGCCGGGGTGTCCCCGGTTTCGGGGAGGGGGAAATTCCGCCCCCGGTCGGCTCAGAGGGCCTTGCCTGCGGGCTTGGCCATTCCTCGGACCGTGCGGGAGTCGACGTACTCGCCCATCGCCGTCATCTCCCACTCACCCGAGAACTGCTTGATCAGCTTCGCCATCATCACGCCCGTCCGGGGCTCGGCGTGGGTGATGTCGAAGCGGACCAGCTCCTCGTCCGTCTGGGCGTCGACCAGGCGGCAGTAAGCCTTGGCCACGTCCGTGAACTTCTGGCCGGAGAAGGAGTTGACCGTGAAGACCAGGCCCGTGACTTCCGAGGGGAGGCCGCCCAGGTGGACGGTGATGGACTCGTCGTCGCCGCCGCCCTCGCCGGTGAGGTTGTCACCGGAGTGCTGGATGGCGCCGTTGAGGATGGCCAGCTTGCCGAAGAAGCACACGTCGATCTTCTTGCGGTCGACGCCGAAGGCGATCACGGAGGCGTCGAGGTCGATGTCCGCACCGCGGAAGGCGGGCTCCCAGCCGAGGCCCATCTTCACCGACGACAGCACCGGGCGGCCGCCCTTGACCAGGGACACGGTCTGGTTCTTCTGGAGGCTCACCCGGCCCTTGTCCAGGTTGATCTTCCCCGTGGAGGGGGGAGTGGTGGGCATGGGCGGGGGGACCTGGGCCGCCGGGCCGGTGGGGGGAGGAGCTTGGGTGACCGGAGGTGCGGCCGGGGGCGCGATCGGGGCGGCAGGTGCGGCAACAGGCGCCGCGGGCTCCTCTACCGATACGCCGAAGTCCGTGGCAATGCCCGACAGCCCATTCGCATAGCCCTGCCCGACCGCCCGTACCTTCCAGGCCCCGCCGCGCCGGTAGACCTCGACGACCACGAGCGCGGTCTCGGCGCCCAGCTGGGGCGGGGTGAACGTGGCGATCACGGCGCCGTCGTCCGCCCCGCGCACGGTGGCGGTCGGCTCGGTGCCCGCGAAGGTGGCGCCGGGGCCGTCCAGGCTCGCGGTCACCACGATCTTGTCGATGTCGGGAGGAACGGCGGCAGTGTCGACGGTGATGGCGTCGCCCCCGCCGCCGGCCCCGGCGCCGTGGGTCACACCGGGGCCGTTGGGCTGGTTGTAGAAGACGAAATCGTCGTCCGAGCGCACCTTGCCGTCGGCGGTGAGCAGCAGGCCCGATACGTCGAGCCGCACGGGCGCGGTGACGTCCACGGCCACGCGCGCGACGGTGAGGGGGAGGTTCGAGCCGGGAGTCATAGCGGTCATGTCCGGGGTAACGAACGTCCCCGCTTTACGGTTCCTTGACCTGTGGGCTTTCTCGACCTGCGCGGGCCCCGCCGCTCGGCCCGCCCCGCCGCCGGTACCGCCCGCCCCGCCCGCCGGTACCGCCCGGCCCGTCTGTTGTCGGTGCCGCCCGTCATGATGGCCCGTATGACCACCGCCGAGCACCCGCTGCACACCCTCGCGCGCACCCACCTCCCCGCCGACCTGGCCGACCGCTGGACCGGGCTGCTGCGCCCCGCCGCGCATCTGCGCGTCGCGGCGGCGGGCGACCCGGTCGTCGGGCAGCTCGGCGGGCTGCCCCGGCTGCCCGACGGCGTCGAGTGGCCGGTGTGGGAGGGCCACGGCCCGCTGCGGTTCGTCGCGTCGGTCGACTGCGCCGCGCTGCCGGTGGCCGGGCTGGACATACCGCTGGCCCCCGACGGCCGGCTCGCCTTCTTCTACTACGGCGACGAGGACGACGACGCCCTGGTCGAGACCGCCGACCCCACCACCTGGGCCGGAGCCCGCGTACTCCACTTCCCGCCCGCGCCCGCCGACGCCCCCGAGCGCCCCGCGCCCGCCGGGCTCACCCCGTACCCGGCCATGCCGCTCACCGTCCGCCTCGGCCCGAGCGCCCCCGACACCGACGCGCCCGCGCTCGGCGGCCTCGACCTCCCGGACGCGTTCAAGCGGGCGCAGTGGGCGTACGAGAGCGGCGCCGCCCACCAGATCGGCGGCCACGCGCAGTCCGTGCAGACCCCCGTGGAGGTCGTGGTCGCACATGGCGCACTGGGCGGCCACGGGGTGTCGTGGGAGGACCCGCGGATCGAGGCGGAGGCGCGGCGCTGGGTGCTCCTGGCCCAGTTCGACTCCGACGAGGACGCCGACCTGATGTGGGGCGACGGCGGCGCCCTGTACTGGCTGATCCGCCCCGACGACCTCGCGGCGGGCCGCTTCGACCGCGCCATGTTCACCTGGCAGTGCTGCTGACGGCGTCGTGGTCCCGTTCAGGTGCGCAGGAACTGCATGCGGTCGGTGACGTCCTCATGGCTCCGGCGGGCCGGTTGTACCGAGACGCCGGGCGTGCCTATGTCCAGGGAGCCCAGGAGCTGTTCGTCCGGACGGACGCCCAACAGGCTCCGAGTGCCCGGGCTTTGGCACAACCGGCCGGTACGCCAGATGCTGCCGAAGCCGCGGGCGTGCAGTAACAGCATCAAGCCGTAGGCGACGTTGCTCGCCGAGGCGAGCTGCTCCCATTCGGGCACCCGGTGCTCCGCCGCCGGGGAGAAGACGAGCACCGCCTTCAGGGGGGCTCGCATGAACTTCTTCTCGACCATGGCCCGTTCCTCGGGCTCCGCCTCGGCGGCGAGGCAGGCGCCGACCGCCTCCAGGTCCGCGTCCCTCAGCAGGATCCAGCGCCATGGGCGCAGTCTGCCGTGGTCGGGGGCCGCGGCCGCTCCCCGCAGCAGGTAGGCGAACTCCTGGTCCGAAGGAGCCGGACCGGAGAGCGTGTGGATGCTACGGCGCGTCAGGATGGCCGTCATGACGTCCAAGGCAGTTACTCCTCAGTGCGGATGGTGAACGAAAGACGGGTCGATACAGCCGATGTGCAGCCGATGCACGGGAGAGCACGGCTCAGAGGAGAGGAGAGGGGCAGACGGCATCGCCGTCCTGGACGAGCAGCCCTCAAGGGCCTTCGGGGCTGCTCGTCGGCGGGCGAGGGACCGGTCACGAGTCCTTGAGGAGCACCAACTCGCCCTTGCCGATGGGCAGCAGGACTCCGGAGAAGTCGTCCGACGCCTCGACCAGCCGGTTGAAGTCCTCCAGCTGGTGGGCGTGGGACACGGCGTTGTCGACCACCAGCAGGCAGCCGTCCGCGAGGATCCGCCGCAGCGAGTCCCACCAGCCGACATACTCCCCGCGGTTACTGTCCAGGAAGACGAAGTCGTACTCGCCGGCCTCGCGCGAGGCGAGGAAACGGCCCGCGTCGTCGGTGATCTGCCGGATCCGGGAATGGAGTCCGGCACGCCGGAAGTTCCGCTCGGCCATCTTCACCTTGTCGTCGGCCCGCTCGACCGTCGTGACCGAACCTTCCGGGCCCACGGCGTCGGCGAGCCACAAGGTCGAGTAGCCGTTGGACGTGCCGATCTCCAGGATGTTCCGCGCCTTGCAGGCTTTGACGAGCAGCGCGAGAAACTTACCGGTGTCGGGCGTGATGTTCAGCATCTTCCGGCTTCGGTCGTCCGTGGCCGAGTCGTTGGCCTCGCCGAATTCCCCCAACTCGCGCAGTAACTCGGCGAAGGCCGGTTCCATAATATTTCCCCTTGTCGATTAATGATCCGGTGTCACTTGGCCAGATTCAGGGCCGTGATGTAGAGGCCAAGGAGTACCAGAGCGGTACAGAGTACCGTATGAAATTTTTCCTCGGGTATGTTGCGGCGGATTCTGTTCCCGATCGACATTCCCAGAAAGGCCGGCGCCAAGGACACCGCGGACATGGCGAGCAGGTTCGCGTCCAGGAGATCCTGGGTGCGCAGCGACCATGCCAGGGAAACCGTCGACAGCGTGAAGAGGATCCCCATGCTCTGGATCAACTGGTCCCGCAGCAGACCGATCGACTGAAGGTAGAAGACACCCGGGACGGCCGACGATCCGGTCATTCCCGTGAGAAATCCGTTGACGGCCCCGAGGGACGCACCCACGGGGTGATTCCACCATTTCCCCCTGATGTTCACCCGCAGTCGGAACAGCCCCAGAATCCCGTAGACGGCGAGCCCGACGCCGAGCAGGGCGGACATCACGTCCGCCTGGAAATAGCTCAGCGTCAGCGCGCCCGACAGGGTGAACAAGGTGGCGGCCAAGAGAAACGGCCAGGTGAGATGGATGATTTTCCGACCGTGGCCGCCGCGCACCGCCTGGAATACATTGGTCAGGAACGTCGGGATGATGATCAGCGCCTTTGCGGGCTGAATACCGATCGTTGCGGTGAGAATCCCGAGGACGACGGGCGGCAGGCCCAGGCCGGTCAACCCCTTGAACAACCCACCTACGAAGAACGTGAGAACGATCAGCACGAAGGTGGTCAGTCGGAACGAGAAAGGGGCGGCGTCGGTCACGACTGGACGGCGGCCCTCGGATGCTCGGCCGCGATACCGCGGTCCACGAAGCAGCGCAGCGCCTGCACCACGTCGGTCTGCTCCTCCGCGGTCAGGACCTCCGGCTTCTCCGACGTGAAGCGGTCGGCGAGCCCGAGAATGTCGTCCTTGCGGTTCTCGATGTATACGTCGGCGTCCGCCACGTGTGTCGCCGTGCGGTCGGCGACCTTCTCCGCGAGTCCTTCGGCGGGCGGCACGAAGTTGATGTCGAACGTGCCGATCTGGAGGAGGACGTACCGCGAGGGCGTTCCGACGGGTGCTCCGTTGACGAACCGGTGCTTGTTGGTGCGGGGCACCTGGAAGACCTGTCCGGGAAGCACGGTGAATACCTCGCCCGCTTCGGGGAGTTCGATGGCGATCTGCCCCCTGGAGCAATACACCATGTCCGACACTTCGTTGTGGAAGTGGTAGGGAACGGCTTCGTGGTCGAGATTGAACACGCTGACCCGTAGGCCGTCCTGATAGTAGAACTCTTTCATTTCCATCGCGCAACTCCCTGTCTAGGTGATGATCAGCCCTGAGTCGTCCGGTACGGTGGTGCGTTGCGGCATTTCGGTCGCGGCGCCGGCCCAGTCGGCGGCGACCTGCTCGGCGGCCTTCACGAAGGCTCTGGCGTAATTGTTTTCGTTCTGCCAGAACCTGACGGGGGAGCCGTACGACGACAGATGCGGCGACGGTCCGGAAAGGCTCCCCACACGCCTCGTCACCCGGTACGTTCCGTGCGGGTCGAGGGCCAGCCCGCCGGTGACGTATCCCGATTCCTCGTGGTGCACGATCTCGCCCCGCCGCAGGAGATTCCGCACCAGTGCCGAAGGGTGGCGTTCCAGGCTGAAATCCTGTGTCTTGGCCCGTACTACGCAGTCGGCCCGCACGCTGGAACGCTCGCCGTCGGCGGTCTCGTACGCGATCACGAATCCGCCGTCCTCGTGCACACTGACCGGTGGCTCCGCGTACCCGTGTTTCACGGTGGACAGAACTCCGGCGTCCATGAGGGCGATCAGTTTCTCCGCGTTCGCCGTCGGCATCGGCACCGCCGTCCGAATGAAGTGCGTGTCGAAAAGGCGGTCGTACACGGCCTTGTCGCCGGGCTCCAGTTCCCGGTAGAAGCACATCCTCCGCGCCTTCAGGACGAGCGTGTAGACGGGATTTCCGTGACGTGAGTCCCGAAGGTCGCTTTCGAGTTTCTCTCTGGCCGAGGAGAACCGGGGATTTTCGACGTCGTGCCACCCCAGCGCCCCATCGGTCGCTCTGCGCAGATCCTTGTCCAACAGGTCCAGAATGGGCTCGATCCTCAACTGCCCCTGGTTTTCGCTCCGGATACCGGCGAGGGCGTCCGGGGTGAGATGGGACAGCTCATGGCCGGTGAGCGGGCCCCGGACGGGGGGAAAGAACCCGGAGCGTGATCCGACGACGATGTGCGGCGGTTCTTCTCCCCCTCCCGACGGCGCCGGCCGGTAGGAGGCGACGTGCCCGTCCGCCGTGTACGTGAACTCGCCCTCATCGCACAGGGTCATGATGGCGTCGATGCCGCTCGGCCCCATCCCCTGGACGTAGACCCGCGGACGCGCACCCGGTGTCCGCCGAGACCGGACACGGCCGGCGACGACGGACCGGAGCCTGCCCGGCGGATAGGGCGCCGAGACGTACCCCGCGTGTTCCGCGAGCGCGTCGTTCTCCGCGGACTGCCAGTGCCCGGTGCTCAGCAGCACCCGGTCGAGTCCGTCCAGGCTGAACTCGCGGCCGGTGCCGAGGTCACGGAGCAGGACGGAGAAGCCGTCCGCTGTCGTCCGCCCGTCGAAGACCTCGTGTCCCGTGTACTGCCGCACTTCGATCCCGTGGTCCCGGGCGACTTTCACGGCGTCCTGGAACCGGTGCTCCAGGTACAGGCCGAACAGGGCCCGCGGATAGAACTCGCCGTCCTCGGGCTTCCAGTCCGTCGGCTCGATCCCGGGGTGGGTCTCCAGGATGAGTTCCGGATGATCGGCGACGAGCCAGGGCTTGCTCTCGGCGAGCCAGTCGACGAAGTCGTTGCCATGGATCCCCATGGTGCTCGCTTCGTTGTTGCACCGGTGTCCGAGTTGGGCGTTGTCCTTGGCGTAGGGGTATCCGGGGCCGTTCACCCGCCCCCGCTCCACCGTGGCGATCGTGATCGCGGAACGGGAGAGCGGGGACAGACGTCCTGGAACGGTCAGCTCCCGGACCAGATGCCACAGCGCGCAGGTACCGGCGAATCCGGTGCCGATGACGCAGTATCTGACAGTTCCTGCCGTGTTGGCTTTCAGCTCAGGGCTCCAGACGGCTGAGGGCACGCCTGATGCGTATGCCGGCTTGGCTCAGGATGGAAGCCGTGCGGCCGCAGTTGATCCGCACGAAGTGGCTGAGGCCCTTGTCCTCGGCGAAGTGGTTGCCGCAGATCGTGGCGACCTTCGCCTCCTCCAGGAGGAACTGGTCGGCCGTGACGTAGCCGTGCTCCTGGTAGGCGTGGGCGTAGCTCGACAGGTCGACGAAGAGGAAGTAACCCCCCTGGGGCGGCCTGACCCGCAGCGCGGGCACGGCCTCCAGTTCGCGGAGCATGGCCTCCAGGTTCGTGCGCGCGGTCCTGGCCCTCGCCGTCGCCACTTCGTCCATCGCCGGCTGGAGCGCGATGTGCGTCGCCACCTGGCCGTAGGTGGACGCGAACGACGTGAGGTTGACCTGTGCCCGGGCGGCGGCCTCGACGATGTCCGTCGGCCCGCACAGATAGCCGATCCGGTCCCCGTGCATGCCGTACGTCTTGCCGGGGCCGGTCACCGTCAGCGTCCACGGCCGCATCGGGGTGAGACTCCCATCGGGGAGTGCGGCCTCGATGGCGGCGAATGTCTTGGCGCGGTCGCCCAGGACATGGGCCTCGTAGGGGCAGTCGAACAGGACGTAGATCGGGCTCGCGCCGTCGGCCTCGCGCCGCAGGTTGTGCCGGGCGACGACCTGTGCCAGCGCGGAGAGTTCCTCCGTCGAGTAGATCTTGCCCGTCGGGTTGATGCAGTCGCCGAGTACAACGATCTTGGTCCGGTCGGAGATCGCCTGCTCGAGCGCCGGCGCCGTCAGCCCGTCCTCGGCCGTGACCAGGACCGTCTTCGGTACGGCCTCGTGCAGCAGCACCATGTCCGAGTAGTGCGGCCAGTTGGGCACCGGGACGACGACCTCGTCGCCCGGGTTCAGCAGGGCGTGGAGCACCACGGAGATGGAACCCTTCACGCCACCGGGCGTCACCAGGATCTCGTTCTCCGGATCGTATGCGATCCCGTGCAGACGGCTCACGCGCGCCGCAATGGATTCCCGCAGAAAGGGAAATCCCTTGATGGGGGCGAACGCGTGGATCACGTCGGATTTCGTCTGGATGAAATTGATCACGCCGCGGTCGATCCGGGGATCGGTGGGCGTGTCGAGAGCGCCTATGCTGAGGTCGATTACTTGGTCTTCCGCGGCGAGCCCGCTGTTCAGCGCCACGAGCTTGGCCGCGGTTCCGTGCGTCGCCGATTCCGGAATGTTCAGAACAGCGCTGGAGATTCCTCGGTTCTTCTGCACAGTTGTGTGGACTGCCTCTCTGGAGCCGCGGACTCAGCTGGTGACGGCCTTGTGCATCGCGTTCCACATCTCCAACTGGACGTCCAGCGTCGCCGTCGCGGCGGCGGCGATGGCAGCCACGTCCGCCTCGCTGTGGCAATTGTTCACCACGCACTTCTTGGCGTCCGCGGCGTGGCGCTCCTCGACTCCCTCGTCGCCCACGTGGACGTTGAAGTAGACCTCGACGTCGTGCACGAACTTGTCCTGCGGGAGGACCTTGTTGGTGTTGCGGAACGCCGTACGGCAGATCTTGAGCATCCGGTCGGCGTGGGACTCCAGCGCCATCGCGACGCCCAGCATGCTGTGGTAGTCGGTGACCAGCAGGTCCAGCGTGCGCCGGCGGTACTCCAGGGTCTCCGGGATGACGAGCTTGTTCTCCCGCGCCTCCTTGACCAGCAGCGGAGCCACCCCGAACTCGACCTGACCGTGCAGGTTGTGGGTGTTCTCCATCAGCACCTCGTGGCAGTGCGCCCGGTTGCCGTCGCCGGTCTCCTCGTTGAGGATGTGCGAGAACAGGACCAGGGTGTCCATGTCGTCGTGGGCCGCCGCCTGGGCGCAGACATGGGCGATGCCCTTCACGGTGCCTTCGGTGCGGTGGTAGAAGTTCGCCCGGTGGAATTCGAACGATTCACCGGTCCAGGGCGTTCCCTCGAGGAGCTTGAAGTACTCGTTTTCGTAGACCGGGTGCCGGTCCAGGTCGTCGATGAGTGAGGTGACCGAGTCGTGGATCGCCGTGCTCGAAAACGTTGTCATTCTCGTTTCCATTCCCGTTTCAGGCGCGATTGACTGGCGTGACGGCCTTGCCGAGCAATGACGCAGGGTGACGCACAGGATCGAGGCGGGGATCGGACCGAATAGAAGGTGAATTCATCCGTCCGCTTTATTGCGGCACTGGATGGGTGGCGCATCCATTCTGCTGTTCGCCGAACTCCCTGCTGATCTGACGCGATCATCGTGTCCCACGGCTCTTTGGCTCCGCAGGACAGGAACCGGCCATTGTCCGGGCAGCTGCCGGATGAGCCGGTGCGTACCGGGAGCCGCGCGGAAAGGCTGACGCGGCTGATCTGCGGGAAGGCATGTTTCCACTGTTTATCAACAACGTAAATCAAGACAGGGACTGCGACGGAATCAGGACAGCGATCACGAGAGCGCCCGCGAGCAGGGAACTCCGCGCGGGCGCGAACGTGTTCTCGGCGAAGGTGGCCGCCCGGGAGCGGTACCGTGCCTCAACTGCGAGTTTCCGCCGTCGTAGGACCGGCGACCGGAGTGTGAGCGGTACGACCGCTGGGCTGGTGGCCGGTCGTCCAGATCGTGTCCTTGCGGTCAATGCGCGAACGGCCATGCGGCAAATACGTGTTCCAGAAGCGCGATGAGCAGGGCGGACAGCGTGGTCTTGTTCCCCGCACCGGGCACCGGCAGTCGCGTCGGTCAGGCCACGCGTACGGCTTTCGACGTACAGATGAACCGGAAGAGTCCGCCAGCGACCGTGCCTGTGGCCGTGGGAGGCATGCGATCCCGCCGTTCCATACGCGCGGGCCGTGCGTGTCGCGGGCGACTGCCCCTTCCGCTTCCCCGGCGGGTGTCCGACACCTCGATCCGGACACAGCCCGGCCCGTCCGGCGGCGCGGTCAGGGGACGACCTCGCGACGGGCCGCTTCCGGTTCCGGAGGGACCCGCGCCGACCGCCCGGGGCAACCCGTGGCGGCCGCCACGCCGAGCACGCACACCGCCATCCCCACCAGCGCCACCACCCCCGGCGCCGTCCCGAACATGGCGTAGGCCCACACCGAGGTCGTCGGCGGCGTGAGGTACATCAGCGCGGAGGTACGGGTGACGCCGCTGCGCCGCATGCTCAGCCAGTAGAAGCCGTAGCCACCCACCGTGGACAGCAGAACCGTCCACGCCACCGCGAACCAGAAGCCGCCGCCGGACGGGGGCGCCGCGTGGCCGCCGACGAGGGCGACCCCGGCGAAGAGCACGGCGCTGACCAGGCAGTGCAGCGGTATCGCGTCGACCGGCGCGAGCGGCGACCGCGCGCGCCGTTCCAGGAAGCTGGCCGCCAGCAGCGCCGCCATGGCCGCGAACGGCAGGCCGTACGCCCAGGGCGTCACGGCCGATGTCCCGTACAGGTCGCCCTGTACGACGAGGGCGACGCCGCCCAGCCCGATCGCGAGCCCTGTCCACTGACGCGCGCTCACTGTTTCGCCGAGCAGCCGCCCGGCCAGGGCTCCGGCGGCCAGTGGTTGCAGGGCGGCGATCAGCGCGGCCGTCCCGGACGGTACGCCGAGTCCGACCGCCCACACGATCCCGCCCAGGTAGCCGCCCTGCGAGAGCGCGCCGATGGCGGTCTGCTCGGAGACGGCGCGGAGGGATACCCGGCGTCGTCGGAAGAGCAGCCGGCCGCCGCCCAGCAGAACCGCCGCCGCGATGAAGCGCCACATCAGCAGCGTGTCGACGGGGGCCTCGCGGGTGCCGAGTTCGGCGCCGATGAAGCCGGAACTCCACATCACGACGAGGCCGATCGACGTGATCGCGGTGACAGGCATGAGACTCCTCCCCCAGGGTTCGCCGGGTATACCGGTCTGTTTAGTCGCTCAGGTACTAGACTAAACAGATCGGTATACCCGTCAAGCCCCGTCGGGAGGCGACCGCACCATGGACACGCTCACCCCCGCTGCCCGCCGCGTCCTCGACGCCGCGAGCGAGCTGTTCTACGGGCAGGGGATCAACGCGGTCGGCGTCGACCTGATCGCCCAGCGCGCCGGAGTCACCAAGAAGACGCTCTACGAGCGCTTCGGGAGCAAGGAAGCGCTGGTCGCCGCGTATCTGCGCGAGCGCGACGAGCGGTGGCGGGCGTGGCTGACCGCCGAAGTCGACAAAGCGCCCCGGCAGGCCCCGCCGGACCGCGTCCTCGCCACCTTCGACGCCCTCGCCGCCTGGATGCGCCGCGAGAATCCGCGCGGCTGCGGCTTCGTCAACGCCGCCGCCGAGCTTCCGGACGACGGCCATCCGGCCCGCCGGGTGGTCGGCGACCAGAAGCGCTGGCTGCGCGGCTACCTGCGGGGCCTGTCCGAGGACGCGGGCGCCGAGGACCCCGACGCCCTCGCCGACGAACTGCTCCTGCTCCACGAGGGCGCCACCGTGCTGTACGGCCTGTCGGTCATCCCCGACCCGGTCGGCGCGGCCCGCCGCATGGCGCGAAGAGTCCTGGAACAGGCCGGGCTCTAGGAGTCGAGCATCGCGGTGGCGACGTCCCACAGCCGCTCGGCGTTGCCCGCGTCGAGCGCGTAGGGCTGCACGCCGCTGTCGGAGCCGGGGCCGGGGTTGTCGTTGATCTCGGCCTCGTTGCAGTCCTCGAAGTAGCGGCCGGTGACGCCTTCGAGCAGCGGGGACGCGGCCGCCAGTACCGAGGTCGCGGCGCCTTCCTCCACGGTCTTCCAGTGGTAGTTGTCGAAGGCTTCCTTGATCTCCGGCGTCATGGTGCCCTCCTGGTGGCGCTGGAGGCCGGTGCGGATGCCGCCGGGCATGACCGCGTTGGCGGTGATCCCGTCGTCGGACCACCGCCCGGCCGCTCCCACGGCCAGCAGCGCGTTCCCGGTCTTCGACTGGCCGTAGGCCGCCCACTCCTCATACGGGCGGCGCTCGAAGTGGATGTCCTCGAAGACGACCGGCGAGAACAGATGGCCGCTGGAGCTGAGGGAGACGACGCGCGCGCCACCGGCCTGGGCCAGTGCGCGGTGGAGGCGGCGGGTCAGGTTGAAGTGGCCGAGGTAGTTGGTGGCGAACTGCAGTTCCCAGCCCTCGGGTGTGCGGCGCAGCTCGGGCAGGGCCATGATCCCGGCGTTGTTGACGAGCATGTGCAACGGGCCCTGCCAGGCGTCGGCGAAGGACGCGACCGAGGCGCGGTCGGTCAACTCCAGCGGCGCGGCGGTCACCTGGGCATTGCCGGTCTTCCCCGCGATCTCCCGGGCGACCCGGTCGCCCGCCTCGACGTTGCGGACGGCGAGGGTGACCTCGGCCCCGGCCCCGGCCAGGGCGCGTGCCGTCTCCACTCCGACGCCGGACGCGCCGCCCGTGACGACCGCGCGCTTGCCGGTCAGGTCGACACCGTCGAGAACCTCGTCCGCCGTCGTATGGAAGCCGTAGGGGGTCGTGAATCGCTCGTGCGTGTTCATGGCGTGGCTCCAGTCATCGTTATCCGGAATCTGTTCCGGTAACGTCAAGCTAAACCGGAATGGATTCCGGTTGCAAGTGTGTACGATCCCAAGTGGAATGGATTCCGGTTCTTGGGAGTGGCTGTGACCGAGGCGACGCCGCGCAGAGCGCGCGCGGACGGGCAGCGCAATCGCGCGCGCCTCCTGGAGGTGGCGCTGCGCCTGTTCGTGGAGCGGGGCCCTGATGTCCCCTTCACCGAGCTGGCCAAGGAGGCCGGGGTCGGCGTCGGCACCGTCTACCGCCACTTTCCGGCCCGTGAGGACCTCATCGAGGCGGCATACCGTTCGGAACTCGACGCGGTCTGTGCCGCGGCCGGGGAACTGCTCGACGAGGTGCCGCCCGGCGACGCCCTGCGTACCTGGATGGACCGCTTCGTCGACTACATGACCACCAAGATCGGTCTGACGGAGGCGATCCGGGCCGTCGTCGTCGCGGGCGGGGACCCGTTCGCGCAGAGCCGCGACCGGCTCGGCGAGGCGATCGGCGCGCTGCTCGCGGCGACCGCCGCGGCGGGAGTCACCCGTCCCGAGATCGGCTCGGACGACGTCCTGGTGTCGCTCAGCGGCATCGCCATGGTCGCCGGTGTACTCGAAGACCAGGCCCAGGTGGGCCGGGTGCTCGACCTCCTGTATCAGGGGCTGCGTACCCGGTCGTAAGACCTCGTCGCGCCCAGCGCCCCGGCTGATGGTTCCCTTCTGCGAGCAGACGCTCTGACTCAATTGAGGCGGACCCTGAAGGACTAGCCTGTGGAAGTGGATATCTCACACGTAGCTCGCGTCCTGCGTGAACCGGAGAAGCGTCCCCGAGTCGGGCACATCCAGTTCCTCAACTGTCTGCCGATTTACTGGGGACTGGCCCGCACCGGCACCTTGCTCGACCTGGAGCTGACCAGGGACACTCCGGACCGGCTGAGCAGTCTGCTGGTCGAGGGGGCCCTGGACATCGGTCCGATCGCCTGCATGGAGTACCTCAGGCATGCCGACGACTTGGTGCTGCTCCCGGACATCGCGGTGGGCAGCGATGGTGCGGTGACCTCCTGCCTGATCGTCAGCCAGGTCCCGCTGCGCGAGTTGGACGGGCGCCGGATCGCCTTGGGTTCCACCTCGCGCTCGTCGGTACGCCTGGCTCGACTTCTGCTGGAGGAGCGGGAAGGGGTCCGCCCGGAGTACTTCACCTGCCCGCCGGACCTGCCGGTGATGATGCGGGACGCGGATGCCGCGGTCGTCATCGGTGACGCCGCGCTACGCGCCTACCTTCACCAGGCCGAGGATCTGGGACTGCTGGTGTACGACCTGGGCGAGATGTGGAAGGCGTGGACTGGTCTGCCGTTCGTCTTCGCGGCCTGGGCCGTCCGCAAGGACTACTTGGAGCAGAACCCCCGCATCGTGCGCGAGGTGCACCGGGCCTTCCTGGAGTCCCGGGACCTCTCGATGACCGAAGTCGACAAGGTGTGCGAGCAGGCCGCCCGGTGGGAGGCGTTCGACGAGCAGGCGTTGCGCCGCTACTACACCGAGGCTCTGGACTTCGCCTTCGGCGAACGCCAGCTGGCGGGTGTTCGCGAGTTCGCCCGCAGGGTTGCTTCGGACTCCGGATTCGATCCTGAACTGGAGATCTCGGTCCTCCAGCCGTAGTCACCGCCTTGGTACGCCATCGGCGGGTCGCGCGGCGGGGCGGGCCCGGCGGCGACCGCCCGGAACCCCGGCCGGGTGACCGTCCTGTTCCGGGCGGGCGGGTCGGAAGCCGGAGGCGGGGCGCGTGGTGTAGTGCTCCTCCAGCCGGGTCAGCTCTTCGGCGCTGAGCTTGAGCTCGGTGGCGGCGACGGCGTCGGTGAGGTGGTGCGGCTTGGTGGTCCCGACGATCGGCGCGGACGATGTCCTGGTGTCGCTCAGCGGCATCGCCATGGTCGCCGGTGTACTCGAAGACCAGGCCCAGGTGGACCGGGTGCTCGACCTCCTGTACCAGGGGCTGCGTACCCGGTCATAAGGCCGCGCTCCAGCGTGCTGTTTCCCATGCCGGGCACTCGTGATGCTCAGTGGGTGGTGTATCCGCCGTCGACGGGCAGCGCGGCGCCGACGACCAGGCTCGCGGCGGGGCTGCACAGCCACAGGACGGCCGCGGCGATCTCGTCGGCCCGGCCCAGTCGCCCGATCGGCTGCTGCTTCATGATCTCGGCCATGGCGTCGGCCTGGCCTTCGAGCATGTCGGCGACCATGGGGGTGTCGATCACGCCGGGGCACACCGCGTTGATCCGGATGCCGTTCGGCGCGTACTCGACGGCGGCACTCTTGGTCAGGCCGATCACCCCGTGCTTGGAGGCGTGGTAGGCGGCGCGTTCGGGCAGGCCCACCAGGCCGCCCAGCGAGGAGCAGTTGACGATGGCGCCGCTGCCCTGCTGCCGCATCTGGCGCAGTTCGTGCTTCTGGGCGGCCCATATACCGCGCAGATTGACGGCGTTGACGTGGTCGAAGTTCTCGGCCGTCTCGTCGGCCGCGTCGCTGGGCGGGGCCTGCACACCGGCGTTGTTGAACGCCATGTCGAGGCGGCCGTACGTCGCGACCGCGCGCTCGACCGTCGCGGCCGCCTGCTCCTCGTCCGTGACGTCGCAGGCGATGCCGATCGCCTGATGACCGGCCGCCGTCAGTTCTTCGGCCGCGCGCTGGACGGCCTTCGCGTCGATGTCGGCGAGGACGACGGCGGCACCGGCTTCGGCGAAGGCCCGGGCGGTGGCCAGGCCCATGCCGGAGGCCGCGCCGGTGACGAGGGCCACCTGGTCATGGAAGTCGTATGTCGGGCTCATGGAGGTGCGGTTCCCCTCGGGTACGTGGACGGTGGCCGGTCGGTATGTCATGGCCGTAGCAGTGTCTTGATGGCGCGGCGCTCGTCCATGGCGCGGTATCCCTCGGCGGCCTCGTCCAGCGACAGCGTCAGGTCGAAGACCTTGCCGGGCTCGATGCGGCCGTTCAGGACGCGGTCGATGAGATCGGGCAGGAAGTGGCGTACCGGGGCGGGGCCGCCGCGCAGGGCGACGTGGGAGAAGAAGAGCTCCTGGCCGTCGATGGCCACGTCGTGCGGGACGCCGACGAAGCCGACGTTGCCGCCGGGGCGGGTGGCCCGCACGGCCTGCCGCATCGACTCCTGGGTGCCCACGCACTCCAGGACGGAGTCGGCGCCGATGCCGCCGGTGAGTTCCTCGATGCGGGCGACGCCCGCATCCCCGCGTTCGGCGACGATGTCGGTGGCGCCGAACTCGGTCGCCAGCTGCTGCCGGGAGGCGTGCCGACTCATCGCGATGATCCGCTCGGCGCCGAGTTCCCGGGCGGCGAGAACGCCGGACAGGCCGACCGCCCCGTCGCCGACCACGACCACCGTGGAGCCGGGCTTCACCTCGGCGGCGACGGCCGCGTACCAGCCGGTGCCCATGACGTCGGAGAGGGTGAGCAGGCTCGGCACGAGCTTCTCGTCGGGCTGCCCGTCCAGGGCGACCAGGGTGCCGTCGGCGAGCGGGATACGGATGTACTCGGCCTGGCAGCCGCCGACGAACTCCTTGTGCGGGCAGGAGGTTTGATAGCCGGTGCGGCACACCGGGCAGGTGTTGTCGGAGGCGAAGAAGGAGCCGATGACGAACTGCCCCGGCTTGATGTCCCGCACCTCGGCGCCGGTCTCCTCGACCACGCCGACGTACTCGTGGCCGATCGGCGTGGGCTGGGCGACCTCGTTGATGCCGCGGTAGTCCCACAGGTCGGAGCCGCACACACAGGCGGCGACGGTCCGGATCACCGCGTCGGTGGGGGCGAGGAGCTTCGGTTCGGGCAGGTTCTCCACCCGGATGTCACCGGGGGCGTGGATCACGGTTGCGCGCATGACTCATTCCAGAGTGAGGGGAGGGTTGAACGGGATGGGATGTCGGCCGCCGGCAGCTGACGCTCATGCTCCGGTCAGCGGTGCTCGGTGCTCAGTGCTCAGTGCGGCGTACGGGTGCTGGTGCGCGGGCCGCCGTACTCGGCGTCGGTGACGTGCTCCAGCCAGTCGACCTCGTCGCCCTCCCACAGGGCGATGTGCTCCATGAACTGGTCCGGGGCCGCGCCGTGCCAGTGCTCCTCGCCGGGCGGGCAGCCGATGGTGTCGCCCGGGTGCGCCTCGACGATCACACCGTCCCGGGTGCCGACCAGGGCGACTCCGGACACCACGTGCAGGGTCTGGCCCAGGCCGTGGCTGTGCCAGGCGGTACGGGCACCCGGCGCGAAGCGGACCATGTTCACCCGCACCCGGGAGGGCTCCTCGCCCCGGTGGATCACATCCGCCCAGACGTCGCCGGTGAACATCTGCGCGGGCAGCTTTATGGTCGCGGGCTTCTTGAGGATCTCCATGGTGGTACGTGCTCCTTGCGTCGGCCGCCGCGGGCGGCCGTAGTGGTGATGCAGGTGAGAAGGGGGTCAGGCCGTGCGGAACAGTTCCCGGGCCACGGTCAGCGCGGACATGGCCTTGGGCCAGCCCGCGTAGAACGCCATGTGCGTGATCGTCTCGATCACTTCCGCCTCGGTCACACCGTTCTGCCTGGCCAGAGGGATGTGGAAGGAGAACTGTTCGCTGCTGCCGCTGGTGATCAGGCTGGCCACGGTCACCAGGCTGCGGTCCCTCGGGGACAGCTCCGGGCTCTTCCACGCCTGCCCGAACAGCACGTCCTCGCTGTAGCCCGCCAGGGCGGGAGCGACGTCCCCGAACAGCTCCCGCGGGCCCGGCCGAGTCTTCTCCGTCATCGTTCGTGTCCTTTCCGCATGTCCCGGTGGCGCTCATCGGCCCGCCGTCGGACGGGGCCGCTTGCGCCACAATCGATGGAACCGCAGGTCACACGCGTGTGGAAGGACTCGTTGATACGTGTACTGGCAGTACACCCCACAGCCGAACAAGCCGACGTAGCCTCGACGGCATGGACAACCGGAGCGAGGTACGCGAGTTCCTGACCAGCCGCCGTGCCAAGATCACGCCCCAGCAGGCGGGGCTGCCCGCCTACTCCGGCAACCGGCGCGTCAAGGGGCTGCGCAGGGAAGAAGTCGCACTGCTCGCCGGTGTCAGCGCCGAGTACTACGCCCGCCTGGAGCGCGGCAACCTCTCCGGCGTCTCCGAGACCGTCATCGACTCCCTCGCCCGCGCCCTCCAGCTCGACGAGGCCGAGCGCGCCCACCTCGACGACCTCGCGCGCACCGCGAACACCACCCGCCGCGCGCCCCGCCGACGGGCGCCGCAGCCCATCCGTCCCGCCCTTCAGCACTTGCTCGACGCGATGACCGAGGCCCCGGCCTTCATCCGCAACGGCCGCCTCGACATCCTCGCCACCAACCGGCTCGGCCGCGCCCTGTACGACCCGGTCTTCGCCGACCCGGCCCGGCCCGTGAACCTCGCCCGGTACGAGTTCCTCAACCCCGGTGCGGCCGACTTCCTGCCCCATCTGGAGGCCCAGGCGGCGGGCGCGGTGGCGCTCCTGCGCACCGAAGCGGGACGCGACCCGTACAACCGGGACCTGACCGACCTCGTCGGCGAACTCTCCACCCGCAGCGAGAAGTTCCGCACCCTGTGGGCCGCGCACGACGTGCGCCTGCACCAGACCGGCGTCAAGCACTTCCGCCACCCCGCGGTCGGCGAACTCACCCTCCCCTTCGAGGCCATGCCCATCCCGACGGACCCCGGCCTCACCCTCACCGCCCTCAGCGCCGAACCCGGCACGCCGTCCCACGACAGCCTCAAACTCCTGGCCAGCTGGGCCGCCACCCTCGACCAGGACGGCCAAGCGGACCCCGCGGCCGCCGGCGGCGAACAGAGCGCCTAGCGGTAGCCATCCAACGCCGCCACCGGACCCGGCCGAACAACGCTGAGCCGACATCCCTGCTCTGCCGGGCGTACGTCTCCAACGTGCCGCCTGGTTTCTTCCAGCCCCCGGCCTTTGCCGCCGCTCTCATGCGGATGATCACCGACTTCCAGGGCACCCCCGACGACGTCGCCGAAGCCGTCGCCGCCCGCGTCGCCCGTTCCCGTTTCCTGTACGAGGGCGACCACCGCTTCGTCGTCCTCATAGAGGAATCCGTCCTGCGTAACCGCACCGCCGACCCCGCCACCATGGCCGGTCAACTCCGCCACCTCCTGGCCGTCATGCCGCTGCCCTCGGTCTCCCTCGGCATCATCCCGTTCACCGCGCAGCGCACCATCTGGCCGCTGGAGGCGTTCTACCTTCACGACGACGTCCAAGCCGTGGTCGAGTCCCTCACCGCGGAGATCAACGTCACCCAGCCCCGCGAACTCGCCGACTACGCGCGGGCCTTCACTCGGCTGGCGGCCATGGCTGTCCACGGCGACGCCGCCCGCGCTCTCATCCAGGCCGCGCTCGACGCGCTGGAATGAACACCGCGCAATCTTCCGCAATTTCGTTGAGGCGCCACCCGTGAGGTCCGTAGCGTCGAAGTGTCGAAGTACCGACGGATTCACCAGCCCGAGAGGCGGGGCCTCATTCGGGCCGGGCGAGCACCACTCGACACCGAGAGGGGCACCTTCGTGGGCACCGTAACGACCGAACTGCACCGGTTCCTGACCATCACCGGCCAGCGCCTCAAGAACGGCCAGTCCGTGCCCGAGATGTTCTCCCCGGCCGTGGACGCGGCCTGGCACGAGATGCTCGGCACCCCGCAGTACGCGGCCCTCTGCCAGGAGACCGTCGGCCGGCCGATCGGCCACGTCGCCGCCAACGGCCACGGCCCGATCGCCTGGGTGAGCGCCTACGAGGAAGCGTACGGACCGCTGCCGCAGATCTGGTTCACCGACGCAGGCGGCAACGTGGACCACGACGCCATCGCCCGCTACCGCTCCACCGGCACCGTGGTGGCCGAGTGGGACTGCACCCCGGCCGGAGGGGACGGAGACGACGTCACGTCCAAGGAGTCGGGGACCGGCCGCCGGTGACCATCCCACGCACCACGGCAGCGCCCCGGCCCACCGCCGGGGCGCTTCGTCTCGTTGAGCCCGGCACCACCCGGCCGGAGAGCGTGGACATCAGCACGTATGTGCAGCGGATGACCGCCCACTGCCCCTACCTGGAGGCATCGCTCCGCCAGGACCTGACGGCCTGGACTGTCTACCGCGTCGACGGCGATGCCGAAGCGGTGGAAGCGGAACTCTTCCACGCGGGCGTCCAGGCCGCAGAGTGGCTGCGGCCCTTGCTGAACCGGCCGCACGGCCTCCTGCGATGCGAGAACATCGTCCTCCTGGGCGAGGTCCCCGGCATCCGGCACCGCGAGTTGATGGCATGGCCGCACTGGGCCCTGAAGAACCTGTACGGGCCGGTCGGGGTCATGTTCGGCAAGTTCTACGCGGGAGAAGAGGAAGTCACCGCAACCGGCGCACGAATCCCGACCGCTCCTGCCTCGTTCCTCCCCGTAAGGGCCGCCGTCCGCCGCCGCGACCCGTACTTCCTGCGCGCGACCCCGGACCTGGCCGCCGCGCTCGCCGCGGCCGCCGACGACGGCCGTGACGTGTTCGAGCACATCCCCGCCCAGTGGAAGGAGATCCGTACATGGACCAGACGCTTCCTCCCCCCGACGAAGCCATCGCCCTCCTCACCGGACACATCGGCGAACCCACCTCTGCACAGCTCCTGAGCGACCGGCGCGGCTCGCGCGCCTGGAAGATCCAAGGCCCCCGGGGCACGGTCGCGCTGAAAGCCAACAACCCCGACAGCGACAACGCCCGCGACAAGGCCGCCGAGATGGCCCAAGAGGACGACCACCTTCTCCGTCTCACCGCAGCGGGCGCCCTCAGCCGTGACTACCGGGTCGACGCCGGGGCATGGGAGGGCGGCCGGTGGCTGGCCGTGCGCTGGGTCGACGGCGCGCCGCTGTGGCGAGCCCTGGCCCTCGCCCGAGGACCCGAAGGAGACCGCGCCTCGGTCCGCCCCTGGCTCCTGGGTATCGCCCGCACCTGGACGGAGCATCTCGCCCGGATGCACACCGCCGACTGGGCCCACGCCGACGTCCAGCCCACCAACACCCTCGTGACGCGTAACGGCCGCGCGGCAGTCATCGACTACGCCCTCGCCTGCGGCCCCCATGACGGCTCCCGCCTCCCCTACCGGGGCGCCCTCACCCACACCACCGCCCCCGAGATCGCCACCGCCATCCTCGCCACCCCCGCGGACACCCACATCCAGGCGCGGCCGGGCGCCGACATCTGGAGCCTGGGAGCCTCCCTGTTCTGGTGCTGGACCGGCCACCGCCCCGTCCACTACGACGATGACGTCGACCGGATGGAAAAGCTGCGCGCCATCGCCAAGGGCAGCACCACAGCCCTCGGCGATGTCCGGCCGTGGTCGTTCCCCGCCTTCGAGGACGCCATCACCGCCTGTCTGTCCGCGGACCCCGCCGACCGGCCCACCGCGCAGGAACTGGCCACCTCATGGTGAGCCTGCGAGCGCTGACTCCCGACGACGCTCCGGCCCTCCAGTGCGTCTACAGCGGCGCCTCGGTCCTGTACACCACCGGCAAGGCCCTCACCCTGGACCAAGCCGAGAAGAAGATCCGCACGGCCCTCGCCGGGGCCGCCCAGGCCCCGCGAGCGCAATGGAGCTGGGGCATCCTCACCGACGAGCTGATCGGCTTGATCGCCCTGCGGCGACGGTCCGTGTCCATGGGCACCATCAGCTACATCCTCCGCGAAGACACCTGGGGCAACGGCTACGCCACCGAAGCCGCCAAGCACGTCGTCGCGTTCGCCTTCAGTACCACCGGCCTGGACCGCATAGAGGCCATGCACCATCCCGCCAACCCTGCCTCCGGACGCGTACTGACCAAAGCCGGATTCACCCGCATCGGCACATCCGATCAGCACACCGAGGACGGAACCGCCGTGCCGTTCCAGGTGTACGCATCGCGGAACCGGTGACGGGGCGTTCCCACCGCCCCGGCCCGCCGCAAAGGGCACGACGGCCCGGTGGCTGCCGGTGTACGGCTGAGGGTCACGCGCTGTCCGCGTCCGCTGCCGGGGTCGGACTGGGAGCGGACGCGGACTCCATCGCCTCCAGGAAGGTACGTACCGTCTCGGCGTCGCACTCTCCCCGCACCGCTATCGAACGGCCGTTGGCGGCGATGAGGACGGCGGGCGCGGTCGGCTGCGCGGCGCGCCACGCGGCGTACGAGAGCGCCAGGTTCATCGCGCCCAGACCCTGACTCACCACCAGGTCGATGACGGCCAGCGGCCCGCCGTCACGGGACGGGAGCAGATTCAGCTCGGCGTGCGCCCGGACGTCCGAGTCCCGCCGCAGCCACCGGTACAGGTCGTGGATCGCGAGATCCCCATCATCCGCCTCGGCGCTGATCTCCACGCGCAGGGCGGCTTGCATCCGCTGTTCCATGGTCGTCCAGCCTAGGGCTGGACGCGCTGTATTTAGTTGCGATCTCCGCCCAAACGGTCTTCCCGGGCCCACCGTTGGGCCGTGGCCCAACGGCCCAACGCTCGGCGAACTGCGACACGAGGAACAGTCCGCGTCCCGTTTCGGCGTCCGGCGTCGCCCTGGTGAGCGCGGGCTGCCGCTCGCCACGGGTGTCCGACACCTCGATCCGGATCGGGCCGGAGTCGTCCAGGGGCGCGGTGAGGCGGACGTGGAAGTCCCGGCCGGGGACGCGTCCGTGACGCACCGCATTGGCGCACAGCTCGCTGGCGATGAGCGTGGTGATCTCGTTGGGGCTGGAATCGTATGGATACCCCCACGCGGCCAGCCGGTGCGATACGAGCCGCCGCGCGAGCCGCGCACCGCGCGGCGTCGAGGTGAAGCGCATGGCGAACTCTCCGGGTACGGAAGGGATCTGGCCCCCGGTCGTACCCCGTGAGGGGGGATTTTCGGTCGTCATGGCAACGAGAGTGGGGGGCGTGTGCCTAGCCTGACCAGTAAGCGCGCCTGTACGGACAGTGTCTGTCGGACACGCGAGGCGCGGTGGGCAGGGGTGGTGACATGGCAGGTAGGGACGAGTCGTCTCCGTTCACGAGGGGGTTCGGCAGGCAGCTGAAGCTGCTGCGGGAGAAGGCCGGGCTCACGCAGACGGAACTGGGGCATCGGGTCGGGTACAGCGCGGATCAGATCGCCTCGGTGGAGTGCGGGCGCCGCATCCCCAAGCCGGATCTGATCGACAAGACGGATGAGGTGCTGGCCGCCGGGGGCATCCTCAAGGCGCAGAAGGAACAGGCCGCGCTGGCCCGCTACCCGGCGTTCTTCCAGGATGCGGCGGAGATCGAACAGGAAGCGGCAGAGCTGCATGCGTACGAGAACCAGGTGTTCATGGGGCTGTTGCAGACGAAGGACTACGCGCGAGCGGTGCTGGGCATGCGTCGCCCTCTGCTGGACGAGGAGCTGATCGAGCAGAGGGTCGTTGCGCGGCTGGATCGCCAGGCCATCTTCACCGTCAAGCCCGCGCCGATCATGGGCTTCGTCATGGAGGAGGCCATTCTGCGGCGCCCCTATGGCGGGAAGCAGGTCCTGCGCGGACAGTTGGAACATCTGCTCCTCCTCGGGGAGAAGCGCAATGTGGAACTCCAGATCATGCCGACGGACCGCGAGGACCACGCCGGAGCCGATGGCCCATGCATCCTGATGGTCCCCAAGGGGGGTTCGCAGGTCGCGTACCTTGAAACTCAGGAGCACAGCATCCTGCTCACCGACCGGGAAGAGGTCCGCGTCATCGCAGCTCGGTATGGGATTATCCGGGCCCAGGCTCTCAACCCACGGGAGTCGCTGGACCTTATTGAGAAGGTGCTGGGAGAGCTATGAACAGGGGCATAGGCGAGTTGAACTGGTTCAAGAGCAGCTACAGCGGTAGCGGGGGCGGCGCGTGCGTCGAGGTCGCCATGGACTGGCACAAGAGCAGCTACAGCGGTAGTGAGGGCGGCGCGTGCGTTGAGGTCGCCGCGTGCCCGAGCGCCATCCACGTCCGCGACAGCAAGGTCACCGAGGGGCCGATGCTGACGTTCCCGGCCACCGCGTGGGACACGTTCGTCGGGTTCGCCACGAACGGCTGATTAAACAGTCCAGCCTGTTCAGTCCAGACTGGACAGGCTGGACTGAAGAAATTACGGTGGGGGTATGGCTGAGACCCCCCAATCCGGCATGTCCGCGTCCTCCGTGCAGGCCGCGCACGAGATCCGCGTTGTCGTGGGCCGCCTGCGGCGGCGGTTCCGGGAGTCGTACGACACGGAAGGGCTCACGCCGACGCAGACGGCCGTGCTCAGCAGGCTCAGCAAGGACGGGCCCGCCTCGGCCAGTGGGCTCGCCGCCGCCGAGCGCGTGCGGCCGCAGTCCATGGCGATGACCCTCGGCGTGCTCGATGAGCGGGGGCTGATTGAGCGGCGGCCCGATCCGGATGACCGGCGGCGGCAGCTGATCTCGGTGAGCGAGGCGGGTCAGGCGTTCACGGAGGACAAGCGCCGGGCGGGCGAGGAGTGGCTGTCCCAGGCCCTGGAATCCGGCTTCACCGAGGACGAACGGCAGGCCATCATCAGTTCGCTGGCCTTGCTCGACCGGCTCAGCGACGCATGATCACACGGCTGATACGACGGTCCACCAAGCCCCAGGCGCGCGACGGTTTCGACCGCAGGCTGCTCGCGCCGATGATGCTGGGGTCGATCCTCAACCCGGTCAACTCGTCCATCGTTTCCGTGTCGTTGGTGCCGATCGGCGCGGCGTTCGGGGCTCCGCCGTCGCAGACGGCGTGGCTGGTGTCCGCGCTATATCTGGCGACGGCGATAGGGCAGCCGGTCGTGGGGCGGCTCATCGATCTGTACGGGCCGCGCCGTCTCTTTCTGCTCGGGTCCGCGCTGACGGGTCTGTCGGGGCTGATCGGCGCGCTGGCGCCGAACCTGGGGATGCTGATCGTCGCGCGGGTGGTGCTCGGGTTCGGGACCTGCGCGGGCTATCCGGCCGCGATGTACCTCATCCGCAGCGAGGCGAGGCGTACGGGCCACGAGAGCCCGGCCGGGGTGCTGACCGCGCTCTCCATCGCCAACCAGACCGTGGCGGTCATCGGCCCGTCGCTGGGCGGGCTGCTGATCGGGCTGGGTGGCTGGCGTACGACGTTCGCCGTCAACCTCCCGCTCGCCGCCGCCGGTCTGCTCCTGGGCTTCCTCCGGCTGCCGAAGACCCCGCCGCGCCGGGAGCGCGAGGGGGCCGCGCTGGATCTGCCCGGCATGGCGCTGTTCGCCGCGATGCTCGTATCGCTGCTGCTGTTCCTGATGGAGCCGGGGGCCGACCGCTGGTATCTGCCGGTGCTGATGGTGGTGGCGGCGGCCGGGTTCGCGGTGCGGGAGCTGCGGGTGGCGGAGCCGTTCATCGATCTGCGGGTGCTCGGCGGGAACGTTCCACTGCTGCTCACGTATGCCCGGATGCTCCTGGTCGCGATCGTGTCGTACGTCCTCCTCTACGGGTACACCCAGTGGCTCCAGGAGGGGCGGGGGCTGTCGGCGTCGCAGGCGGGGCTGGCGCAACTGCCGCTGTTCCTGGCCGGGATCGCGGTGTCCACGGCCACCGGGCGGCGGGCGCAGGTGCGCGGCAAGCTGCTGGTGGGCGCGGTGGGGCAGATCGTCCTGAGCCTTCTGGTGCTCTTGCTCCAGCCGGACAGCCCGGTGTGGCTGCTGGTCGTCGTCGCGCTCGTCGCGGGCGTACCGCAGGGGTTGAACAACCTGGCCCTGCAGAACGCGGTGTATCACCAGGCCGACCCGGAGCGGATGGGTTCCTCGGCCGGGCTGCTGCGTACCTTCCTCTACCTCGGCGCGATGGTCGCCTCCGGCGCCAACGGCGTCTTCTTCGGCGCCCGTGCGGACACTAGTGGGTTGCATGGTCTGGCGTGGTTCATGCTCGTCGTCGCCGGTCTGTTTCTGGCGATCACGGTCGCGGACCGCTCGCTGGGCCGCGTCGGCTCGTCTTCTGCTTCTGCCTCTTGATGAAAGGCTCAACTGCCATGTCGAACACCGCACTTCTCGTGATGGACATCCAGAAGGGCATCGTCGGCCGTGTCTCCGACCCCGAGTACCTGCCGCGTCTGACGCGGGCGGTCGAGGCCGCCCGTCAGGCCGGAATCCCCGTGCTGCACGTCGTCGTCGGGTTCCGGTCCGGGCACCCCGAGAAGTCCGGCGACAACAAGACGTTCAGCGCCCTGCCCGCCGGTGTGCTCACGCCCGAGGACCCGGGTTCCGCCATCCACCCCGATGCCGCGCCGCGCTCCGGCGAGGTCGTGATCACCAAGCGGCGGATCAGCGCCTTCGCGGGCAGCGACCTGGACGTGGTCCTGCGGTCCGGCGGCTTCAGCCACCTCGTCCTGGCGGGCGTCTCGACCAGCGGTGTCGTGCTGTCCACGCTCCGCCAGGCCGCCGACCTCGACTACCGGCTCACCGTGCTGGCCGACGGGTGCGCCGACTTCGACGAGGAGGTCCACCGGGTGCTCACCGAGAAGGTGTTCCCGAGCCAGGCCGAGGTGACGAGCGTGGAGAAGTGGGCCGGGTCGGTGTGATCTCTACGCGACCGTGAGCACGATCTTGCCTTGGATGTGTCCCCGGGCGGCGCGTTCGTGCGCCGCCCGGGCGTCCGCGAGCGGGAACGTGCTGTCGATCGCGACGCGCACCGTGCCCGTGTCGAGCAGGCGCCCCAGCTCGGCGAGTTGCGCGCCGTTGGAGCGGACCTGGGTGAGGGAGACCGTGACGCCCAGCTTCGCGGTCTCTTCGTCGTCGTACTCCCCGGGGAAGACCGGGAACAGGGCGCCGCCGCGCTTGAGCGTGCGAAGGAAACGGCGGCTGGCGGGGCCGCCGACGGTGTCGAGGACGAGGTCGACGTCGTGCGCGTGTTCCTCGGGGCGGCTCTTGGTGTAGTCGATGAACTGGTCGGCGCCGAGCGCGCGCAGGAACGGTTCATGCGTGCCCGACGCCACCGCGACGACCCGCGCGCCCTTCCTTTTCGCCAGCTGCACGGCGAAGTGGCCCACGCCGCCCGCCGCGCCGTTGACGAGCACCGTCGTGTCGGCGCCGAGTGGTACCGGGCGGTGCCGGGTTTCCTGGAAGGGCGACGGGTGGTCGTGCCCCAGCTCGATCAGGTACTGCCATGCCGTCAGCCCGGCCATGGGCGCCCCGGCGGCGTGCACGTGATCGATGCCGGTCGGCTTGTGTGCGAGGTCGGACGCGGGCGCGGCGACGTACTCGGCGTACGCACTGCCGTCGAAGCTGGGGAAGCGCAGAAGACCGAAGACCTCGTCGCCGACGGCGAAGCCGTCCACATCCGGGGCGACGGCCGCGACGACGCCCGACACGTCCGTCCCCGGGATCGCGGGCAGGCTGAGCGTCGATTCCGTCCCGGGCATGCTGCTCAGCCCGCCGCGCACGTACCAGTCGGGGGGATTGACGCCGACCGCGTGCACGCGGACGAGCACCTCGCCCGGGCCCGGCTCGGGGGTCGGCACCTCTTCGGAACGGAGTACGTCGGGGCCGCCGTGCTCATGCAGCCGGATCGCCTTCATCGTGTCTCTTCTCCTGCCCCTGCCACGGGATACGCTGAACGGACCAGTGGTCCAGATATCCGGATCACTGGTACGGATAATATGGATCAGTGATCCGGATGGTCAAGAGGGGCAGATGCGGGCTGACGCCAGGAAGAACTACGACCACCTGCTCGCGGTCGCGGGCGACGTCATCACCGAGCAGGGTGTCGACGCGTCGCTGCGCGACATCGCACGCAGGGCCGGGGTGGGGCTCGCCACGCTGTTGCGTCACTTCCCGACGCGCGAGGCGCTGCTCGAAGCCCTGCTCCGCACGAGCTTCGACGCCCTGGCGGTGAGCGCGGGCGAACTCGAAACGTCCGGCTCGCCGGGCGAGGCGCTGGTGTCGTGGCTGCGTGACTTCGTCGCCTGCGCGCATGAGTACCGGGGTGTGGTGGAGCTGATGGCGTCCGCCATCGCGGACGCCGACTCCGCGCTCCACGCGTCGTGCGTCGGCATGCGCGCGGCCGGTACGCGGCTGCTCGTCCGCGCTCAGGCCGAGGGCGTGGCGCGGACCGACATCGACGGCACCGACCTGTTCGCGCTGGCCGGGTCGCTCGCGTGGCTCCACGATCAGCCCGCGCTCGCGCCGCGCGCCGAGCGCCTCTTCGGTGTGGTCGCGGGCGCGATTCTGACGACTGCGGTCACTGAACAGTCGGGCTAACCGTCCTGCGGGCAGACAGTCGTGCAGACATTCGTGCCCCGACGGCGCTTACCCACAGCCGAATCGCCGCACTACTCTGGGCCTCTCGAGAACCGAGGGGCAAGGGCACACATGCATGACCGCGCACCGCACACACACGCCACGCCGCACCGCACCGCGCCGTCCTGCGAGCCCAAGTTGCCCGCACAGACCTCGCCCCCGGCCGACAAGGGCGGGCTGACCGCCGCGGCGGTCACCGCGCGGCAGCACACCGCCGGTAACGCTGCTGTCACCCGCGCTCTTGCCGTCGGCGCCGCCGCGCCGGTCCAGCGCCGCAAACCCTCGGCGAACGCGCCGACGGAGCACTACGCGGACAAGGCCGAACAGCATCCGGAATGGCCAGTGTTCCAGAGCCTGATGCAGACGGCCCAGTGCACCGAGGCCGAGACGGAGACGGCCTGGCAGCTCATCCTCGGCGGCCTGCGCGAGCAGAGTGACCTGAACCAGCAGTCCGCCGATCCTTCGCTCAGCAAGCAGGCCGCCGGCAAAGTACGCGCGTCCAACACCTGGTTCAAGGAGCTGGTTGCCTTCCTCGGTCACAAACTGAAGATCGGACAGGGCTCGATGGCCCTGTGGTCCGGCGGCTTCGACACCAGCAAGTACGCCAAGTCCAAGGGCCACACACCGCTGGAGTTCAGCCCGCTGGGCGCGGTGGTGGACCAGCTGGAGCTGCACTCCGACTGGCGGCTGCAGGGCAAGCTGTGGAACGCGCTTTCCGTCGCCTACGTCAACCACGCAACCGGCCCGGTGCACGTGTTCATGCGCGCGTACGACCCCACGAGCGTGCTGGTCAAACAGGAGATCCCGCAGCTGCGCAAGCTCCAGAAGCTCAACCCGAACGTCGAGTTGGTCTGGCACCCGCTGTACACCACGCCCGACGGCAAGATCCACGAGATCACCCAGGACCTCCGCCTCGCCGACGACGCCCCGTACACCAGCAGGGACAAGTGCGTGGCGGCGATGTACACGTACCTGCTGCGCATGCACGACGAGAGCAACGACCAGGCGAACCCGGCCTACAAGGACATGACGAACCGCTTGTCGGCCAACGTCAACGCGAAGGCCTGACACTGACGGCGCGCCTGCGACCGCTCCTCTTCCGTGCCCGGCCCGGGAGCAACGGCTGGTTCCGCGCCCATTGCGCATCAGTCAACGGCACACCCGAAGCAACGACCGGCTGATCCGAACGAGACTGCCTAGGCGCGGGCTGTGGGTGTGTCTTGAAACGCGCGCCCGCACCACCTCTCTGCTGGGTGACGCGATGCTCCCCGTCGCGATCACGGCCGCCGTGACCCGGGCGGGGTACGGGGCGCCCGGGAGTCGCCAGCATCACCCCGCGCATAGCCCGGGACGTGCAGAAGGCGAACGGCACCCTCCGCATCTCGGAGTCCGTCGCCGCCGTGATCGGCCCGTCGCTGGCCGGCCTGCTGCCGGTGAGTTTCCATGATGTTGTGGGCGCTCATGCCGTTAGGGGTCGCTCTCGGTCTTCCCGCGCCGCTCATCGCCGGGTGCTACGGGGTGAGCGGCGTGGGCATGGCGTTCTGGATCGTCATGTTCCACACGAGCGTGCAAACGCACATCCCGCAGGACGTCCTCGGCAGGGTGCACGCGTACGACGCGGCCGGCTCGCTGGTGATGAAGCCGGTGGGGCAGGCGGTGGCGGGGCCACTCGCGGTCGTCGCGGGGACGGTGCCGCTGCTGTGCGTGTCCGCGTCCATGGCGTTCGTGGCTTGCGCCCTGCTGCTGGCAATCCCGGCTGTGCGCGGCCTGAAGCGCGTAGAGCGCTAGCTTCTGCCGTGGCGGGCGTGCGCCGATGATTCGGTGAGGGTCAGGAACCCGCGCATGTACCCGGCCACGGTGTCCAGGTGGCTTTCGAGCAGGAAGTGTCCGCCGCCGGGGATCAGGTGGATCTCCGCGTCCGGCAGGTCCCTGGCGAAGGCGCGTGCTCCGTCCGGGCCGAAGATCTCGTCGCCCGCGCCCCAGACCGCGAGGAGCGGAACCTGACGCTCCCGGAAGTAGGCCTGCACCTGGGGGTAGAGGGGCGGATTGGTGGCGTAGTCGCGGAACAGGGCGAGCTGGACGAGGTCGTTGCCCGGCCGGTTGACCTCGCGGTGGTCGGCGGCCCAGGTGTCGGGGTCGACCAGCTCGGGCCGGTCCACGCCGTGCAGGTACTGCCAGCGGATGGCGTCGAGCGAGAGGGCGGCCCGGACGGCGGGCTCGGTCTCGGGGCCCGGGTTCTCGGCGTACGCCCATACCGGCTTCCAGAATTCCGGTACGAAGCCGTCGTCGTAGGCGTTGCCGTTCTGTGTGATCACGGCGGTGATCGCGTGCCGGGAGCGCAGGGCCAGCCGCCAGCCGATGGGCGCGCCGTAGTCCTGGACGTAGACCGCGTAGCGGGTGACGCCGAGCTGGGTCAGCAGGGCTTCGGTGACGTCGGTCAGGGCGTCGAAGGTGTAGGTGAACGCGTCCACGGGCGGGGTGTCGGAGTTGCCGAAGCCGAGGTGGTCGGGGGCGATGACGTGGAACCGGTCGGCCAGCGCCGGGATGAGGTGGCGGAACATCCGTGAGCTGGTGGGGAATCCATGCAGCAGCACGAGCGTGGGCGCCTCGCGGGGTCCTGCCTCGCGGTAGAAGACGCGGTGTCCCCGCACGGTCGCGTGGTGATGGCGGATCTCAACCATGACTAACCCCTTCGAGGTCTTTTAATGGTTATCTCTCGTGTCCAGTAGAGCGCTGCTGGAGTAACCTGTCAAACGCCTTGATGTAGTTAGTTGGGAAGGTGGGGTCCGTGCCGTGCTGGACGACCAAGCCCTGATGTGGGCGCTGAACAGCACCCCTGTGGTGGACGGCCGACGCCAGGACCTGTGGCGCGACGACGCCGAGGTGGACCGGTGGGCGCGGGAGCACGGGGGTTCCGGCGGCGGTCTCGGTGACGGGCTCGCTGATGCGGAGCGCCGGTGGCTGCGCGCCGCCCGGGACGCGCTCCAGGTGGTGGAGTCGGGTGAGCCGGGGGAGTCTGGACTGCGGCGGGTCCTCGCGGGTGTTCGCAAGGTTCCGCAGCCCGGCGTGTCGGGTATCGAGTGGCACGTGGAGATGGAGCCGGAGCGCAGGCTCGCCGTGGAACTCGTGCTCGCGTGGGCGGACGTCAAGGAGCGCATGCCCGGCCGTCTCCGGCCGTGCGAGAACCGCGAATGCCGCCTGTTCCTATTGGACCGCAGCCGTGCCAACACCGCGCGCTGGTGCTCGATGAAGACCTGCGGAAACCGCCTCAAGGCCCGCCGCCACCAGGCCCGGACCCGGGAGACTCCGTGACCCGCGGCCGGGTGGCCGGGCTGCCCGGTCAGCCCTCCGGTGTGCCCGGCGTGCCATCGTCGCGCAGTGCCGTGATGATCTGGTCGAGGGACGTGGTGAGGCGGCGGCGGTCGTCGGCGGTGACCGGGGCGACGAAGTAGCGGTCCACGATGCGGGCGTGGACGTCGACCGCGTGCAGGAACGTCTTCTCGCCCTCCTCGGTCGCCTCGACCAGCGTGACCCGGCGGTCGTCGGGGGACGGAACACGGCGGACGAGGCCCGCCTCCTCCATGCGGTCGATCAGCCGCGTGACCCCGCCGCTGGTCAGTACGAGGTTCTGGGCCAGGGCGCGCTGGGAGACCTGTTCGTCGGGGTCCCGGCACAGGTGGATCAGCACCTCGAACATGACGTGGCCGATGCCCACCTCCGCCCGCATGGCGGCGTTGATGCGCTGCTCGATGTGGGTCGCCGCCCGCAGCAGCAGGCCGAACTCGCGGACAAGCGGCCCACCGGCCGCCGCCGCGGCGGTGCGCTTCGGTGACTCGGCGCCCATCTGTGCCCGCCTTCCCGCGTGGATCTTGGGGGAAGTCTAGTGCTGGGTAAATCACTGACTAGTTGATTGCTGAGCAGTCAGCTATTTCTGTACGCTGCCGCTCATGGACACCGCCGCCTCGTCGTCACCCGTATCGACCGAACCCGCGCCGACGCCCCCGCGCCCGCCCCGTGCGCTGCGGCTGCTCATCGTGCTGGGGGCGCTGTCGGCGTTCGGTCCGCTGTCGCTGGACATGTACCTGCCCGCGCTGCCCGCTCTCGCGCGCGACTTCGCCGTACCGGACGCGGGCGTCCAGCTGACCCTGACCAGCTGCCTGATCGGCCTCGCCGTCGGACAGCTGATCGCCGGACCGCTCAGCGACCGCTGGGGGCGGCGGGTGCCGCTCCTCATCGGCCTCGCCGGGTACCTCGCGGCGTCCGTGCTGTGCGCCTTCGCGCCGAACGTCACCGCCCTGACCGGGCTGCGGGCCGTCCAGGGGATCGCGGGCGCGGCGGGGATCGTCATCAGCCGGGCTATCGTCCGCGACCTCTACGAGGGCACCGCCGCCGCCCGCTTCTTCTCCCTGCTGATGCTGGTCAACGGCCTGGCGCCGATCCTCGCCCCGGTCATCGGCGGCCAGTTGCTGCGCTTCACGTCGTGGCGCGGCGTCTTCCTCGTCCTCGCGGCCATCGGCGCTGTGCTGCTCGCGGCCACCGTGATCGTCGTGGGGGAGACCCTGCCACCCGCGCGGCGGCGCCGGGGCGGGCTCGGGCAGACGGTCCGCAGCTTCGGCACGCTGCTGCGCGACCCGGACTTTCTGCGGCCCGCCTTCGCTGGCGGGTTCGCGCTGGCCGCGATGTTCGCGTACATCTCGGCGTCGTCCTTCGTGCTGCAGAAGACATACGGCCTGGACCCGCAGCAGTTCAGCGTCGTCTTCGCGTCCAACGCGGCGGGCATCGTGCTGCTCGGCCAGGGCAACGCCCGGCTGCTGCGCCGCCGTTCACCGTCCTCGCTGCTCCGCGCCGGGATCGCGCTGAGCGCGGCGGGCGGCGGCGCGCTGCTGCTGTCCGTACTCGCCGATTTCGGCGTGGCCGCCGTGCTCGTCTCGCTGTTCGCGCTGGTCTCCAGCATCGGCCTGATCATGCCGAACTCCACGGCGCTGTCGATGTCCGGACACCCCGAGATGGCCGGAACCGCGTCCGCCCTGTTGGGCCTGCTCCAGTACGCACTGGGCGGCGTCGCCGCGCCCCTGACCGGCCTCGGCGCCAACGGGGCGGCGCTGCCGATGGCCCTGGTCATCGCCGCCTGCGCGGCGGGGGCGGTCGTCGTGCACCTGTGGCCCGTACGGCGAGACGCCACGTAGGCTCTGGACGCGTGCGGTCGATGGGGAGCGTGTGGCGCCTGCGCCAGAGGCGTTTGACGAACGGAGTGTTCCGCTGTGTCGCAAGCTCATGAGGAAGAAGTCCTGGCCCGGATCGGCAAGGGGCTTGTCTATACCGAGCCGGAAGCAGCCTTCCAGGCCCCTCAACGCCGCACGGAGCAGATCTTCGAGTACAACCACACGCCACCGGGTGAAACGGAAAAGCTTCGATCGCTGCTCGTCGCGATCTTCGGATCAGTCGGAGAACGCACGGTGCTGCTGCCGCCGTTCCACGCCGGGTTCGGAAGCAAGGTCCACATCGGCGACGACTTCTTCGGAAACGTGAACCTCACGTTCGTCGATGACGTGGACATCCGCATAGGCAACGGTGTCATGATCGCACCCAGCGTGACACTGACCACGACGGGACACCCGGTGCATCCCTCGCGACGCGTGGACTACGGGCGGTTCTCGGAACCGATCGTGATCGAGGACAAGGTGTGGATCGGCAGCAACGTCGTCGTCCTCCCGGGCGTCCGTATCGGATACGGATCGGTCATCGGCGCCGGCAGCGTCGTCAGCCGCGACATTCCCCCCATGAGCGTCGCGGTCGGAACTCCGTGCCGTGTCCTCCGCCCCATCACGGACGAAGATCTCACCACGCGTACCGACAGGCCCTAGGCGCTCGTACGCCGCTGATCACGCCGACGCGACGACGGGCAGGCGGTCGCGGGTGAGGGTGTCGGTCAGGCGGTGGAGGGCCGGATTGGGGCTGTCGGGGCTCCAGCAGGCGTGGAGGGTGACGGAGTGGGCGTCGGCGGGCGCCAGTTCGCGGTAGCGGACGCCGTGCACGCCCATGGTCATGATCGAACGCGGCACCAGCGCGCACCCCAGGCCCGCCCGGACCAGGGCGAGCATCGTCGGCACCTGGGAGGTCAGCTGGCTGACGGCGTAGCGGTCGACGCCGATCATGGCGGCGCAGATGTCGTGCAGATAGCGCGAGCCCTCGGGGCTGTAGCCGATGTAGTTGTTGGTCACCTCCGAGAGGAGGACGGGCACGGTGCCCTCGGCCAGGGCGTGGGCGGCGGGGACCGCGAGGACCAGGTCCTCCGAGTGGATCAGGACGGACGCGTAGCCCTCGGGGATCGGCGGGCGGACGAGTCCGAGGTCGATCCGCAGGTCGCCGAGGGCGGTGAACTGCTCCGGGCTGACCAGCTCCGACAGTTCGACCGCGACGTTCGGGATGCGGCGTTTCACCAGGTCGAGGACGTCGGCGAGGATCGCGTAGGCGCCGATCGCGGTGAAGCCGAGGCGCAGGGTCCCGGTGTGGCCCTCGGCGGCGTGGCGGGTGGCGACCGGCGCGGCGTCGAGCAGGGCCAGGACCCGTCGGCAGTGTTCGAGGAGCACCTGCCCCGCGGCGGTGATGCGGGCGCCGCGGCCGGTGCGCTCGAAGAGGGCGACGTCGAGGGAGCGTTCCAGGGCCTGGATCTGCCGGGTCAGCGGGGGCTGGGTCATATTGAGCCGCTGGGCGGCCCGTCCGAAGTGCTGTTCCTCCGCCACGGCGACGAAGCCGCGCAGCTGTTGCAGCGAAAGGTCCATGCCGTCAAGGTATCGCGCCATGCGAAATCGGGCTTGGACGCGCATAACGCCACGTCCTACCGTCAGGACCACCAGCGCACAGCCGTCCGTCTCCGAGGAGCCAGGTTGTCCAGAATCGCTGTCGCCATGACCCCTCAACGCGCCGCCGACGTCTGCGGTCCCGACGCCCGGCGCCTGATCGAGACCCGTTACGAAGCGACCTGGGCCGGGGACCGGCTCACCGCCGAGACCGTGGCGGCGCTCGCCGCCGACTGCGACGTCCTGCTGACCAGCTGGGGCACCCCGCGTCTGGACGCCTCGATCTGGGCGGAGGGGCGCGGGCCCAGAGTGGTCGCCCACGCGGCCGGATCGGTGAAGAAGCTCATCGACCGGGAGGTCCTCGACCAGGGCGTCGCGGTCTTCTCCGGCGCGGGCCGCATCGCCTGGTCGGTGGGCGAATACTGCCTCGCCGCGATGCTCACCCTGGCCCGCCGGTTGCCCCGGTTCGACGCGGCCGTGCGCGGCGGGGGCTGGAAGCAGACGGGGTTCCGGGGCGGCGAACTCGCGGGCCGCCCGGTGGGCGTCCTCGGCGCCAGCTCCACCGCGCGCGCCCTGATCACACTGCTCAAGCCGTTCGGGTGTGACGTGGTGGTGTACGACCCGTACCTGGGCGAGGAGCGGGCCGCCGCGCTCGGGGTGCGGACGGCCGGTCTCGAGGAGACGCTGCGCTGTCCGTTCGTCTCGCTCCATGTGCCCGATCTGCCGGAGACGCGCGGGCTGGTGAGCCGGGCGCTCATCGAGCGGATGCCGGACCACACCGTCGTCGTCAACTCCTCGCGCGGCCCGGCCATCGACCAGACCGCGCTGCTGGAACACGTCCTCGCGGGCAGGCTGCTCGCCGCGCTGGACGTCTTCGACCCCGAACCGCCCGTGCTCGACGCCGCCGTACTGGGCTGCCCGGACCTGCTGCTCTCCCCGCATATCGCGGGGGACACCGTGGACGGACATCTGGCGCTCGCCGGATATGTGCTCGCCGATGTCGCCGACTGGCTCGACAAGGGCGTCCGCGGGCCCGGTTTCGTCGATCCCGCCGCGTGGCCGACGGCCGCCTGAGCCTGCCCGGAGGAGTGCACATGTCGCGTATCACGGCGGTCGAGGTCTTTCCCGTGGCCGTCCCCTTCGCCCGGCGGTTCGTGCTCGGCAGCGGAGCCGTCGGCACACCGGACCAGGCGGCGCCGGACCAGGCAGGCTCGGTGATCTTCGTACGGCTCACCACCGAGGACGGCATCGTCGGCTGGGGTGAGCAGCGGGCCCTGCCGAGCTGGAGCTATGAGACGGCCGAGACGATGGCCGTGGTCATCAAGCGGCACCTCGCCCCGATCCTGCTCGAACTCACCCCCTTCGACGTCGAGTTGTTCCACGCGCGGGCGAACCGGCGGCTCAGCCCGGCCGTCTCCAACGGCTTCCCGTTCGCGCGGGCCGCCGTGGACATCGCCCTGCACGACGCGGCGGGCAAGCTGGCCGGGCTGCCGGTCCACGCGCTGCTGGGCGGCAAGTCGCGGGACGAGATCCCGCTCTGCTCGGCCATCGGTGTGGGGGAGCCGTCCGCCGTGCGCGAGCACGCGCGTCTGTCGTCGGACTACTCCGCGTACAAGGTGAAGATCGGCGGGGACCTCGCCGCCGACACCGCCGCCGTGGGTGCCGTCGCGGAGGTCGCGGCGGGCAAGCCGCTGTGGCTCGACGCCAACCAGTCGTACCGGCCCGCCGCGCTGAAGCGGCTGCTGGACGCCGTACGCGACGTACCCGGCATCGCCTGCGTCGAGCAGCCCGTACCCAGCACGGACACCCTCGCCCTGCACCGGCTGCGCGGCATGATCGACCTGCCGGTGGCCATCGACGAGGGCAGCTTCACCGCCCAGGACGTGGCGCGGGCGATGCGGCTCGACGCCGCCGATCTCGTCGTCATCAAGATCTGCAAGGCGGGCGGCATCCGCAACGCCCTCAAGAGCGCCCATGTCGCCCAGGCGGGCGGTCTGGAACTGCTCGCCAGCGGGCTGACCGACTGCGGTATCGGCTTCGCGGCGGCCCTGCACCTCTTCAGCCAGCTGGAGCTGGCCCTGCCCGCCGAGCTGAACGGGCCGGAACTCCTGTCAGATCTCTATGTAGACAAACTGGAGATCATCTCCGCCACCGCCACCGTTCCCACCGGCCCCGGGCTCGGTGTCGAGGTGGACGAGGAGCGGATTCGCGCCGAGTCCCTGGACCTGGCCTTCGCCTGACTGTCCGAGCGCAGTTGACCCAGCGAGTTGACCCAGCCGGTCGACCCAGCGAGGAGACGACGATGTCTTCCTTCAGCTCTTCCCGCCGATCTCTCCTCAAGCTGGCCGCCGCCGGAGGGCTCGCCGCCACCGGCGCCCTGACCGGCTGCTCGTCCGGCCCGCCGCCGGGCACCGCCACCTGGTCCATGTGGTCCAGCAGCCCCGAAGAGCTGAAGGTCTGGGACGACTTCGGCCGCTACGTCGAGAAGACCATGCGCGTCAGATCGGTCTCCTCGCTCACCCCGTCGGACGGGTACGCCCCCAAGCTGGACCTCCAACTCGTCAGCGGGACGGCCAGCCTGGTCACCGCGCTGAACGGCTGGATGATCCCCACCTACGCCGCGCGCGGCTCACACCGGGCGCTGGACGACCTGATCGCGCAGGACCCCGACTTCGACTCGGACGACTTCTACCCCGCCAGCCGGTCCATCTCGTCCTTCGCGGGCAAGACGTACGCCATCGGCTTCGACGTGGCCCCGGCCGTGCTCTATTACAACAGGACGCTGCTCGACAAGGCCGGAATCGCACCCCCGTCCCGCACCGAACCCATGACGTGGGCGGCCTTCCGGGAGCTGGCCATCGAGCTGAGCAGGCCCAAGGGGCAGTACGGGTTCACCTGCGCGCCGCTGATGGACGACCTGATCTCGTGGATCTACAGCGCGGGCGGCAACGTCATGAACAAGAGGCAGGACGCCTCCGCCCTGGACAGCCCCGAATCGCTGGACGGCATCAACTTCCTCGTCGATCTGTTCGTCAAGGACCGCGTCACCCCGCCCATCAGCAACCTCGTCACCGAGGACGCCCTCGCCAACTTCCTCCAGGGCAACGTCGCTTTCATGCAGAACGGGCCGTGGCAGGTGCTCAACGTCCGGGACGCGAAGTTCGATTGGGACATCGTGCCCTTCCCGGCCGGGCCCGCGGGCAGCACCCCGCGCGTCTCGGGCTCCAGCTTCGCCATTCCGTCGGGCGTCGAAGGCGCCGATCTGGACGTGGCGTGGCGGCTGCTGAAGACCCTGACCAGCACCGGAGCCCTGGACATCTACGCACGCGCCGGGCGCAACAACCCGGCGCGGTACTCGGCGGGCAGCGCCTTCGAGCCGCCGCCCGCCAACCTCGGCATCGTCCAGCAGATCCTGGCGGGCAAGGTCGGCGGCGGTCACCCGTACAACGTCACCACCAACTGGAACCGGGTCAAACAGCTGCTGGCCCAGGACCTGCCGCGGGCGTTCCTCGGCGAGGTGACGGTCCCGGGCGTGCTGCGCGGGCTCACCCCACAGCTGGACGTCCTGATGCGGCAGCACAAGGACGCCGTACGGCAGGCCACCGAGAACGCCTGAACGTCATCCCAGGGAGGATCATCATGGCCGTCGAGGTTCACACCGCCGCACCTGGCGCCCCGCCGAGACCGAGGCCACCCACGCCGCGCGGCCGGTCGCGCGGCTCGGAGACGCTGGCCGCCTGGCTGTTCCTGCTGCCCAGCCTGATCCCGTTCCTGATCTTCACCGCCGGGCCCGTCGTCGCGGCGGGTGTGATCTCGCTGCTCGACTGGAACTTGTTCAGCCCGCCCAGCTTCGTGGGCCTGCACAACTTCGCCCGGCTCGGCCCCGATCCGACGTTCTGGTCGGCGCTCGTCAACACCGTCTACTTCACGTTCGTCTCCGTGCCGCTGACGCTGCTGGTCAGCCTGGTGCTCGCGCTTCTGCTCAACCAGGGGCTCAAGCGCGTCGCGGTCTTCCGCTCCCTGTTGCTGCTGCCCTACGCCACCATCTCCGTCGCCGTGGCCTTCGTCTGGATCTGGCTCTACATCCCCCACGGCGGCCTGATCAACTCCCTCCTCGGCGCCTTCGGCATCGACGGACCGGCCTGGCTGGTCTCGGACACCTGGGCGATGCCCGCCCTCGTCGCGATGAGCGTCTGGAAGAGCTTCGGCTTCGGCATGGTGATCTTCCTCGCCGGGCTCCAGGCCATCCCGCAGCAGCTCTACGAGGCCGCGCGGGTCGACGGCGCCTCACCGTGGCGCAGCTTCCGCGGCGTGACGCTGCCGCTGCTCTCCCCGGCGATGTTCTTCGTCGTCGTCACGTCGGTCATCAGCTCGTTCCAGGTCTTCGACCAGGCGCTGGTCATGACGAACGGCGGGCCGGGCGTCCACACCACCACGCTCGTGATGTACATCTACCAAACGGGATTCCTGAACTACGAGCAGGGCTACGCGGCCGCCCAGTCGATCGTGCTGTTCGCGTTCATCGCGGTGATCACGGGGACGCAGTTCCTGCTCCAGCGGAGGCTGGTCCACTATGACAACTGACGCTGTGACAACTGGTGCCAGGACGGCTGGCGCCCCAGCTCTCGCGGCCCTCCGCCGTTCCCCCGCCGCGAGCCGCAAGCTGCTGGTCTTCACCTGCTTCCTGGTCACCGCGGTCACGCTCACGCCCATCGTGATGATGGTGCTCGTCGCGTTCCAGTCCGACAGTGAGTCGATGGCCGCGCAGCCGTCGTTCTGGCCCGGCACCTGGCACTTCGAGAACATCAGCCGCGCTTTCGAACTGGTCCCGCTCGGCGGCTATCTGGTCAACACCGTCATCTTCGCGGGCGGGACGACGCTCCTGGAGACGGTCACGGCCGCGCTCGCCGCGTACGCCTTCGCCCGGCTCAGATTCCCCGGCCGCAGCGTGCTCTTCGGCGTCTACCTCGCCACGTTGATGATCCCGACGCAGGTCACGCTGATCCCGCAGTTCATCCTGGTGGCCAAGGCGCACGGCGTCGACACCTGGGCGGGGATGATCCTGCCGCACGCCTTCACCGCGCTCGGGGTCTTCCTGCTCCGGCAGTTCTTCCTCAGCATCCCCCGGGACTACGAGGAGGCGGCGCGGCTCGACGGGGCGAACCGGTGGCAGACGTTCACCCGCGTGATCATTCCGCTGGCCGTCCCGGCGATCGCCACGCTGGCCGTCTTCAAGTTCATCACCCAGTGGAACAACCTGCTCTGGCCGCTGGTCATCTCCAACAGCGACGCCACGAGGACGGCGTCGGTCGGCCTCCAGGTGTTCCAGTCCGCCAACGGCACCCAGTGGAACCTGCTGCTGATGGCGGCCACCATCACCACCGTGCCGCTGATCGTGATCTTCTTCCTCACCCAGCGCTGGTTCGTACGCGGCATCACCATGAGCGGACTGGGAGGCCGCTGACCCATGACATTCCTGTCTTCCGTCCTGTGGTCCGTCTTCACCAAGCCCTGGTCCCGGCTGCCCGGTGAGGAGCTGGGCAAGCTCGTCGCGGGGCTCGGCTTCTCCGGCGCCGAGGTCCCGGTCCGGGACACCGCCCACGTCACCCCGGCCGTCGCCGAACGGCTGCTGCCCGCGTTCGCCGCACAGCTGCGGGCCGAGGGCGTCGAGGTGATCAGCGTCGCCAGCGACCTCGACGAGCCCGTCTTCGCGGCCTGCGGTGCGGCGGGCGTGCCGATGATCCGCGTCATGGCCGAACTCGGCCCCGACGGTTACGCCGCCTCCGTACGCCGCGTACGGCAGCGCCTCGAAGCCGCCGCGCCGCTCGCGGAGCGGTACGGCGTACGGGTCGGGGTGCAGCCGCACCACGGGCGCTTCGTCTCGTCGGCGCTCGGGGTGATGGACCTGCTCGACGGGCTGCCGGTGGAGCACTTCCGGGTGGTGTGGGACGCCGCCCACGACGCCCTGGCGGGCGACGACCCGCGGGTGACGCTGCCGCTGGTGGCGGGGCGGCTGGGGATCGTCAACCTGAAGAACGCGACGTATGTGGCGACCGACGCGGGGAGCGGCTCGGGTGGGGGCTCGGTCGGCGGGAACTGGAAGCCGTGGTTCGTACCGGGAGCGGAGGGGCTCGCCAACTGGTCGGCCGCGCTGGGGCAGTTGGCGGAGCTGGGGTACGCGGGGCCCGTCTGCCTGTCGGGCCAGTACTCCGACCCGGGCGTCCCGGTCGAAGAGCGGTTGAAGGCGGACCTCGCGGCGGCGCGTGGCGCCTGACTCGGCGTACCGTACGGGTGGCTGTTCCCAGCCTCGTTGTTCCGAGCGTACCGAGCGTTCCGAGCGTCCATCGAGCGAGCAGGAGAGCGCGTTGGCCACCACAGTCCCGCAGGGCGTCCCCGTCCCGTTACTCGATCCGGCCGCCGTCGGGCGGTGGAAGGCCACCTCCGGCGCGGTGGTCGACCTGCTGACCCAGGCGCGCGCACTCGGCGGGGTCAGCGCCGTCCCCCTCGGCCCGCGCCCCACGGTGCTGGTCACCGATCCGGACGCGGTGCGGCACGTCCTCGCCCTGCACCCCGACCGCTACGTCAAGCGCTCCCACCGGGCGCGGGTGCTGGTCGGGGACGGGGTGCTCTCGGCCGCAGGGGAGCCCTGGAAGCGGCAACGCCGCCTGCTGCAGGCCCAGTTCACGGGCGCGGGCATCCGGCGGTACGAGCAGCGCATCGACGCCGCCGCGCGGCGCGCCGCCGACCGCTGGGCCGCCGCCGCCCGTACCGGCACCCCGACCGACGTCCGCGACGACCTGCGCTTCTTCGCCCTCGACACCATCTGGCGCTCCCTCACCGGCCACCCCCTCGACGCGGACACCAACCGCGAACTGGCCGCCGTCGAGGCGGTGGGGACCGCCCTTCCGGCGACCCCCTCCGCATCGGCCGACCTGGCCGCGCTGCGCGCCACCGTGGCGGCGGACCTCGCACGGATCGACGCCGTCGCCCACCACGCCATCGCGGCCGCCCGCCGGGGCGAGGCGGGACCGGACGGCCCCGGCCTGCTGCGCGTCCTGGTGGACGCGGGGGAGACCCGCCCCGAATACACCGACCAGCTCATCCGCGACGAGCTGGTCACGCTGCTGACCGCCGGGCACGAGACCACGGCCACCACGCTGGCCTGGCTGTACCTGCTGCTCGACCAGCACCCCGAAGCCCGCCGATGGGCCCTGGACGCGGGCCCCGAGGGCTCGCCCGGGCGCGAGAGCGCCCTGCGGGCCCTCGTCTCCGAGACCCTGCGGCTGTATCCGGTGGCGTGGCTGATGCCGCGCCACGCGACCGAGGACGACACCCTCGCCGGGTATCGCGTCGAGGCGGGCACCGACATCTTCGTCTGTCCTTATCTCACCCACCGCGACCCGGCGGTGTGGCCCGAGCCCGAGCGGTTCGACCCGTCGCGGTTCGCGGACGACGGCCGGGGCTCCGCCCGGCATGGTGCGTACTACCCCTTCGGCCTCGGGGCCAGGGCCTGTCTGGGGGCGCAGTTCGCGATGCGCGAGATCGTCGCGCTGCTGGGGTACCTGCTGCCCGCCTTCACGCCCTCGTTCCAGGACCCCGCGCCCCCGCCCGCCTTCGGCTTCACCGTCCGGCCCGAGGGCCCGATGCCCGCCACGATCACGGCCGTCCGGTGATGGCCTCCTGGGCGGCGCCACGGCGTCCGGAGCCCGCGGCGTCCGTCATCGCGCCTCGCGCAGTCCGAGGAGGTAGGTCGCGGTGAGTGCGACGGCGCGGTCCTCGTCATGGGACAGCTCCGCGAGGGCGCGTGACGTCATGACTCCGGGGACGTCCGCGAGCGCCTGCGTCAGCCGTCGACGCGCGGCCTCGACCGGGTGGTGGGCGAGGCGGTCGAGGAGCCTGGTGGCGATCTGGTCCGCCAGCGCGGGATCACTCGCCAGGGCGCCCAGGGCGTCGGCCGCGTCGGTGTCGTTCGTCCCCCCGACGATCATGTCGATGAGGATCGGGACCGCGTCCGCCGCTCCCCGTGGCCCCAGCGCCAGAGCCGCATACCCGCGGACCACGCTGTCGGGGTTCGCGAGGGCGTCCCGCAGCACCGCGGTCGCCTCACCGTCCGGAAACTCGGCGAGCGCCTGGACGGCACGCTTGCGTACCCCGGCCACCGGTGAGTCGAGACCCTCCGCCAGCAGCGCCAATCCGGCACCGCCCCCGTGCGCCAGAGCCCATCGGAGGGCTCCGGCGACGTTCGTGTCCGTCTCGCTCAGCGCTGCCTCGACCAGCGCTTCCACCGGCACCGGAGCCTCTTCGACCGAGGACGCGGAGGACATGGAGGACAACGCCGCGCTTTGGCGCGTTCCGGCGCTCTTCGACCCCAACGCCTGGAGGAGCGCGACGGTCTGGAGGACGTCCTCCCAGCCGGCGGGTTCCGCGGCACCGATCCGGCGGAGCCGGGTGAGCAGCTCCGTCTCGTCCGCGATGCGTTCCCGCGTCCGGCGGATGAGGCCGTCGACCAGCTCGGAGGGGGCGAAGCCGGGGTCGTCCAGCGCCCGCCCGACCTCACGCAGCGACAGCCCCAGCGACCGCAGGCTCTCGATGTGGAAGATCCGCCGGATGTCCTCGCCGGAGTACTCCCGGTAGCCGCCCTCGGTACGGCCCGTCGCCCGCACCAGGCCGAGCGCGTCGTAATGCCTGAGCATGCGGGCGCTGACCCCGGACCGTCGTGCCACCTCACCGATCAACACTGCCTGTCACTCCCCCTGGCCGGTCGCGCCGAGGGCTACGGTGCGCTTCGCCTCCTCGATCGCGCGTTCGAATCCGGCCTCCGGGTCGCGCGACAGCCGTTCCGTGGCGACCGCGTGCACGCGTACGCGGAAGGAGGAACCCTCCGTCGCGGCGCGCAAGGTCGGCATGACCGTCTCACCGAGCGCGATCAGCGCCCGGCTGAGGCTCATTTGAATCTCCCGCTCGCCGCGCCCGAGCTGGGTCGCCAGCGCTCCGGCCAGCTCGGGTTCCTCCCCCTCGGGCACGAGCGCGACCGCCGCTCGCCAGGCGGTCCGCGCCACCTCGTCGTCGGTGTCGGCCAGCAGCGCCCGGGTGATCGCGGGCCACGCCTGCCGGTCCCCGATCTTGGACAGCGTGTGCAACGCCTGGCTGCGCGCCTGCGGCGCACGCTCCGGGCGGAGTTCATCGATGAGCCGGGGGACCGTCATCGCACCTGAGTGGCGGGTGATTGCCCACGTCAGCATCTCGCGCACCAGGAACTCGGGCTCGATCGCGCATCGTTCGATGAGCTTGTCGACGTACCGGGAGTCAGGAGACGTGCCCATCGCCAACGCCACCCGCAGCCGGATCGACGAGTCGCTGTGCTCCAGCCCCCGGACGGCTCGCGCCGTGTTCGCGTCCTCTTTCTGCTGCTCTTTCTGCATGGCCACAGTGAAGACCTTGTCACCATGTCAAGGTCAAGCGAGTTGAACGAGAACACGCCGCGGGTCAGCGCGGCCAGATCGGGGGGTTGGTGCAGAACGCGCCGCCCAGATTGGCGTGGTCGGGGTTGCCGGGCTCCAGCTCGCCCTGCGCGGCGATGAGCTTGGCGGCGTACGGCTCCGAGTCGTCCTGCGGTTCGTAGCCCAGCGCGCGGGCGGAGGACAGGTCCCACCACAGGCGGGTGTTGGCCGAGCTGCCGTACACGACGGTGTAGCCGACGTCCTCGGCGGTGAGCGCGGCGTGCAGGAGGCGGGCGCCGTCCGCCGGGCTCATCCAGATCGACAGCATCCGGACGTTCGTCGGCTCGGGGAAGCAGGAACCGATGCGGATGGCGACGGACTCGATCCCGTACTTGTCCCAGTAGTACGAACCCAGATCCTCGCCGAAGGACTTGGAGATGCCGTAGTAGGTGTCCGGGCGGCGCGGTGTGTCGATCGGGATCAGCGGGGCGTCGTCGTCGGCCGGGCGGGGGGTGAAGCCCACCGCGTGGTTGCTGGAGGCGAAGACGATCCGGCGGACGCCCGCCGCGCGGGCCGCCTCGTAGAGGTTGTACGTGCCCTGGATGTTGGCGCCGAGGATCTTCTCGAACGAGGCTTCCAGGGAGATGCCCGCGAGGTGGATGATCGCGTCGACGCCCTCCACGGCCCGGCGCAGCGCGTCCTCGTCGGCGAGATCGGCGATGATCGCGTCCGGGGCGTCGGGGATGGGAATGACGTCGAACAGGCGCAGCTCGTAGCCGTACGCGGGCAGCAGCTCGCGCATCAGGGTGCCCATGCCGCCGGCGGCGCCGGTGAGGAGGATGGTGCGGGGAGCGGGCGCGGACATGGGCGGATCTCCTCCGGACGAATGCGGGGCTGGGCGCATATGTGCATCTTGTTCAGATGCATGGACAACGTAGGGATTACGGGGGAGGGCGTCAAGGGTGATCGATGCGCGCGCCGCCCCTTGACCGGTACGCGAGGGCTGCCATACGGTATCCGCGTTCATAAATATAGATGCCGATCATAGACGTGCACGCGACTCGGCACGTGACAGGGAGAGCCCGTGACCACAGCCCCCTCGACCTCGGCATCACTCGCCGAGCGCCTTGACGGACTGCTGTTCTTCCCCGTGACCGCCTATGGGCCCGATGGCACCCTCGACCTTGAGGTGTACCGCACGCATGTGCGCCGTGGCATCGAGGCGGGCGCGGGAGCCGTCTTCGCCTGCTGCGGTACCGGTGAGTTCCACGCGCTGACCCCCGAGGAGTTCCACGACTGCGTCACCGTGGCGGTGGAAGAGGCCGCGGCGGTCGAGGCCGCCGGTGGGGTGCGGGTGCCGGTCGTCGCGGGCGCCGGATACGGGACGGCGCTGGCCGTGCGGTACGCCGGGCTCGCGGAGCGGGCGGGGGCGGACGGGCTGCTCGCCATGCCGCCGTATCTGGTGGTGGCGGATCAGGACGGGCTGGTCCGGCACTACACCGCGCTGGCCGGGGCCACCGACTTGGAGCTCATCGTCTACCAGCGCGACAACGCCGTCTTCGCGCCGGAGACCGTGGTCCGGCTGGCGCGGGTGCCGGGCATCATCGGGCTGAAGGACGGGCTCGGCGATCTGGATCTGATGCAGCGGACCGTGAGCGCGGTGCGGGAGGCGGGTGCGGACAAGGGGTTCCGTTACTTCAACGGACTGCCCACCGCCGAGCTGACCGGGCTCGCCTACCGGGCCATCGGGGTGACTCTCTACTCGTCCGCCGTCTTCTGCTTCGTGCCGGAGGTCGCGCTCGCGTTCCACCGGGCGTTGATGGCGGGGGACGACGAGGTCGTCAACCGGCTGCTGGACGGCTTTTTCCGGCCGCTCGTCGAACTGCGCAACCAGGGGCGCGGATACGCCGTATCCCTGGTGAAGGCGGGCGTGCGGATGCGCGGGCTGGACGTCGGCGAGGTGCGGCCGCCGCTGAGCGAGCCGAGCGCGGCGCATGTGAAGGAACTCGCCGAACTGATCGAGCGGGGCATGGAGCTGGTGGGCGAGGGCGGTGCCCGGTGAAGGCCTCCGCCTTTGTGTACCCGTGGGATGTGGTGGGGGACCCGGACGCGGCGGCCCGCATCGCCGACCTGGGGGTACGGCAGACCACGCTGGCCTCCGCGTATCACTCGACGCGCGCCCTGACGCCTCGGCATCCGCGGCACCGCATCGTGACGGCGCGGCACGCGGCGGCGCTGTATCCGCCGGACGCGGAGCGATGGGCCGGGCGGGCGCTGCGGCCGTTCGAGCAAACGTGGGTGGCCGGTTCCGATCCTTTCGGGGAGGCCGCGGACGCTTTGGCGGGGGCTGGGCTGGAGGTGCACGCGTGGGTCGTGCTGGCCCATAACTCGCGGCTGGGGGATGAGCATCCGGGGACGTCCGTGCGGAATGTGTATGGGGACCGCTATCCGTGGGCGCCGTGTATCGGGCGGCCCGAGGTGCGCGAGTATCTGGTCGACCTGGCGGCGGAGGCGGCGGTCCGGCCGGGGGCTTCCGGGGTCGAGCTGGAGTCATGCGGTTGGTACGGGCTCGCCCATCTCCACGCCCACGACAAGATCGGCGGAGTGGGGTTGGGGGAGGAGGCGCAGTACCTGATGTCGCTGTGCTTCTGCGAGTGCTGTGGTGCGGGGTACGAGGGGCTGGGCGCGTCTGTGGACGAGCTGCGGGGGGCCGTGCGGCGGGCGTTGGAGCCGGTGTGGGCCGGTGGCGGCCCTGGGGTGCTGGGTGCGGATGTGGCGGAGGTTTTCGCTTTGTGGCGGGACGGGGTGGCGAGCGGGCTGCAGCGGGACGCGGTGGCGGCGGTGCGGGCTGCGGCGCCCGGGCCCGGTTTCCAGGTGCTGCTGCACGCGGTGCCGTGGCGGCGGGGGGTGGGCGCCAATGTGGGCGTCGATCCGGCGGATGTGCTGGGGCATGCGGATGGGGTGGTGCTGCCGTGTACGGGTGGCTCGGCGGCGCGTGCTGCCGTGCTCCCGCCGTTCGTTCCGCACCGGCGGGAGGGGACCGTGCTCGCCGCGAACTTCACGGTGGTGGCGGGGATGGGGGGCAGTCCGGGCACGCTCGTGCGGGATGCGGGGCACGCGGTTGAGCTGGGCGCGGATGAGATTCGGCTGTACCACGCGGGGTTGGCGTCGGATGGGGATTTGGCGGAGGTGCGGAAGGCGCTGGCCCAGCTGGGGTGACCTTGCCCCACGGGGGCTCCGCCCCCGCACCCCCGCTCCTCAATCGCCGGAGGGGCTGGGTGGTGGGGCATCTCCGCCTCTGGCGCGAGGCGTTCGAGGGGGTGGGTCGGAGAGAGGGGCTGCGGGGGTGTGACGAAGGGCTGGGGCCTTGTCATGCCTGGACCGTGGGGCGGACGTTGATCTCGCCGATCTCTACGTCGCCGGGTTGCTCGATGGCGAAGGCCACCGCGCGGGCGATGGCCGCCGGGGGGATGCCCATCGCGTCCATGTTCTTGCGCGTCAGCTCGCGGATGTGCGGGTCCGTCATGGAGTCGGCGAGATCGGTGCTGACGTATCCCGGCGAAATGGCCGTCGTACGCACCACCCCGTCGGTGGACTCCGTACGCAACCCGTCATGGATGGTGCGCACCGCGTTCTTGGTCGCGGCGTAGACGGCCATCGACGGGGACACGGCGTGCAGGCCCGCCATGGAGACGATGCTCACCAGGTGGCCCGACCCCTGCTCGCGGAAGACGGGCAGCGCGGCGGCCACGCAGTTGAGCATGCCGCGGAGGTTGACGTCGATCATGGCCGTCCAGCCCTCGGTGTCGAGGTCGGCCAGCGGGCTGATCGGGGCGATCCCGGCGTTGTTCACCAGTACGTCCATGCGGCCGTACTGCTCGACGGCGCCGGAGACCAGGCGCCGCAGGTCCCCGGCCTGGGTGACGTCCACGACGCACGTGGCGGCGCGGCCTCCCTCCTCCCTGATGTCCCGCGCTATGGCGTCGATCCGCTCGGCGCGGCGCGCCGCGAGGACGACCGTGGCGCCGCGCTGGGCGAGCAGGCGGGCCGTGGCCTCGCCGATGCCGCCGCTCGCTCCGGTGATGGCGACGATCTTGCCGTGAAGAGAGAGCATGACTGCCTCCAAGTAAAGTGGACACGTGTCCGTCACGTGTTTCACCCTAGCGGACACGTGTCCATTTGTGGAGCGGAGCATCAGGAGAGACTCATGAGCGCGCCAGCACGCCGCCCGGACGCGGCGCAGAACCGGACCCGCATCGTGGAGGCCGCCCGCGCGGCCCTCGCCGAGTCCAGCGACGTCCGCCTCAACGAGATCGCCAAGCGCGCCGGTGTGGGGCAGGGGACGCTCTACCGGAACTTCCCCAACCGGGAGGCGCTTCTCGCCGAGGTCTACCGTCGCGATGTCGAGGAACTCGTGACCGCGGCCTCCGCGCTGCTGGCGGAACACGAGCCCGTGGAGGCCCTGCGGCACTGGCTCGACCGGGTGATCGACTACGCCGAGATCAAGCGCGGCGTCCTGGCGGCGCTCGAACCGGCGGCGTGGCAGGACCTCGTCGCCCACAGCCGTAACCCCATCGAAGGCGCCCTCGCTCAGCTGCTGGACGCCGGGAAGGCGGCCGGTTCCCTCCGCACGGATGTGGACGCCCACGGAGTCCTTCTGCTCATCGCCTACCTCAGCCGACTGGACCGGGACGAGTGGGAGTCGACGGCGCGGCCGCTGATGAGCGTCATCCTCGACGGCCTCCGCCGACGGGACCCGGACCGGTGAGCAACACCGGCGCGTTCATCGGCTGATGATGTGTCTCTGGCTCACTGGTGACAGGGGCGGAGAGCGGAGGAGAGCCTTGTACGAGACCGCGCACAGAAGCGAAGACCTGGGCCCGGCGGACCGCTTCGACGGTTGGCGCCGGCACGATTCCCCGCTGGTGCCGGTGGGCGTCTCCGTCGACGACACCGCCGCACTCCAGGTGTCCGCGCGCGCCCTGTCCCTGGGCCCGGTCCAGCTGATCAGCTTGCGCATGCCGCCGATGCGCTGGCACCGGCCGCCGAGCATGGTCCGGCGATGCGATCCGGAGCTGTACCAGGTGGTGTTTCCGCACAGCGGGACGCTGGACGTCATCTGGTCCGACCACGAGAGCAGCCACACCCCGCACGACGTGGTCATCCAGGACACCTCGATCCCCCGAACCAATCGCATGACCGCCGCCCCCGGCCACAGCGCTTACCACGGGACGGCGATCGTGTTACCGAAGGCGCTGATGCCTTTCCCCTCGCACCGGGTGGGCGCGCTGGCCCACTGCCGCATCTCCGCCCGCGAGGGCATGGGCGCTCTGCTCGCGCACACGGTCGGCCGCATCGCCGCGGACGCGAACACCTACCGGAAAGCCGACGGACCCCGGATCGGCAGAGCCGTGGCCGACCTGCTGGCCGCACTGCTCGCCCACGAACTGGACGCCGGCCGCGCTCTCTCGCCCGAAACCCACCGACAGGCCCTGACCGCACGCATCCAGGCATTCATCCAGCGGCATCTGAACGACCCCGACCTCACTCCCGGCGCGATCGCCGCCGCCCACTCCATCTCCCGCAGCTACCTGCACCGCCTCTTCCGGGGCCAAGACGCCACGGTCACCGCCTGGATTCGCGAGCAGCGCCTGGAACACGCCCGCAACGACCTCTCCCACCCCGCCCTGCGAACCGTCCCGATCCACGCCATCGCCACCCGCTGGGGCTTCACCAGCGCCGCCAACTTCACCCGCGCCTTCCACACGGCCTACGGCGTCCCGCCCAAGGACTACCGCGCCCTATGGATGCCCGGACCGAGTGGACTCTCCGTCAAGAATTCGGACACCGCGCGCTGACGCCGACTGCCGCAGGAGACGCAGGCGTTCAGGGCGGTGGTCGCGGGCAGCCGAGCCGCGCGATGCCTCCCGTCTCAAGGGCTGCCCAGAGGGCTCCGTCGGGCCCCAGGGTGATGCCATGCGGTTCGGATGACGGCGACGGCAGGTCGTACTCGGTGATCTCGGCGATCTCGCCGCTCGTGGTGATGCGGCCGATGCGATTGCCTCCCCACTCGGTGAACCAGCAGTCCCCGGTGGCGGCCGCGACAATCGCGTGAGGTTTCGCCGTGCGGTCGGGGAGCGGGAACTCCTTGATCCCGCCGTCCATCGAGATCCTGCCGATCTGGCCCGCTGCGATCTCGACGAACCACACGGCCGCGCCGTCACTGGCGATGCCCACGGGCGCGGCACCTGGAGTGGGAAGGGGATGAAGGGCGATGTCGCCGTACACAGTGATGCGGCCGATCGCGTTCGCCTGGTTGAGGGTGAACCACAGGGCTCCATCGGGGCCTGCGGTGATCGCCGAGGGGAAGGCGCCCGCAACGGGAAGGCCGAACTCGGTGATCTCCCCCTCACTGGTGATGCGGCCGATACGGTCGGTGTTCATCTCCGTGAACCACAGCGCGCCGTCCGGGCCGTTGGTGATGCCGAAGGGTCCGCTGTCGGGCGTCGGTATGGGAAAGGATTCGATGTCACCGCCGGTGGTGATGCGGCCGATCCGGTGGTCCTGGAACCGGGTGAACCACAGTGCCCCGTCGGGCCCGGCGGTGATGACCATGGGACGACACGAAGGCGAGTCCAGGGGGTATTCCTCGACCTCCCCGTCGGGGGTGAGGCGCGCGATGCGACCACTGTGCACAAAGGTGAGCCACAGGGCGCCGTCGGGACCGGCCGCAATGCCGTAAGGCCCGGCCGCCTTGTCCGCCACGGAGATCTCCCGCATGTCCGGGGCTTCGGAATGGTGCACGGCAACTCCTTGCAAGGATCGTGCGGGGATGGGGATCAACGAGAGTTCCTGCCCGATGCCGCAGCGCGGTCCTCGGCGCCGTCAGGCGTGTGGCCAGTTCTCCATGCGGTCAACCGTACCCTTCTGTGCCGATCGGTTCGTAAGGTGCTACGGTGTTATTCAGTACCGATCGGTACTGAATTTTGTGGAGGTCATTCGCATGGGACAGCTTGAGGGCAAGACCGCCGTCGTCACCGGCGGCGGCACCGGGATCGGTCTGGCCAGCGCCGTACGGCTGGCAGCCGAGGGCGCGCACGTGTTCATCACCGGCAGGCGGAAGGCCGAGCTGGACGTGGCTGTCGAGACGATCGGCTCGGCCGGGGCCACCGCGGTGGCGGGTGACATCGCGAACCCGGCCGACCTGGACCGGCTCTACGACGCGGTCCGCGCCCGGGGCCGGGGGCTGGACGTGGTCTTCGCGAACGCGGCGACCTTCTCGCTCGTGACCCTGGAGCAGACCACCGAGGAGCACTTCGACCAGACCTTCGGGGTCAACGTGCGGGGCACGCTGTTCACCGTGCAGAAGGCGCTCCCCCTGCTCAACGACGGCGCCTCGGTGATCCTCAACGCTTCCACCGCCGCCGACAACGGCACGGAGGCGTTCGGCGCGTACGCGGCGTCCAAGGCCGCCGTCCGGTCCTACGCGCGGACCTGGGCCAACGAACTCAAGGGCCGTGGCATCCGGGTCAACGCCATCTCGCCGGGCCCGATCGACACCCCCGGAATCACGACCGTCTTCGGCGAGGAGAACGCGGCCGATGCCAAGGTGAACCTCGCCGCGAGTATTGCGATGGGCCGGATGGGGCGCCCGGAGGAAGTCGCCGCGCTGGTGGCGTTCCTCGCCTCCGATCAGAGCAGCTTCATCCTCGGCGCCAACCTGTACGTCGACGGAGGCGAGAACCAGATCTGACGCACGCCCCGGCCACTCGCCCGCACTCGAATCGCGGCGGCTACAACTGCCGGAGGTGGTCGCGTAGGGTGCGGGCCACCTGGGACATCACGGCTTCGGCTCCCGGTTGGACGGAGGCCGGGACCTCGGATTCCGTCAGGACCGCGATGGCGAAGGACTGGCCGTCGGCGTGTTCGACGACGCCCACCTCGTGGCGGAGGTTCAGCAGGGTGCCGGTCTTCGAGGACCACCTCGTGGCGTCCGAGCTGAAGTCCGGGGCCAGGCGGTGACGGAGGACATTGTGGGCCATCAGAGAGCGCACCCGTTCCGCCACTTCGGGGTGGACCTTCGACGGGGTGGTCCACAGCGCCTGGAGCAGGTCGACGTACGAGCGCGCGCTGCCCGTGTTGGCGCGGGTCGTGTCGAGCTGCGGCACCCGGTGTCCGCGGCCGCCCGTGCCCGCACCGATGGCGAGGGCGTGGGCCAGGTCGACCTGGGCGGCGTCGAAGCGTTCGACGGGGGTGTCGGACAGCTCACCCATCGTGTGCCGGACGGTGATGTCGCGTAGGCCCAGCTCGTGCAGCAGGTCGGCAACCCGGGCGGGCGGGGTCAGGGCGAACAGCGCGTCGGCGGCTGTGCTGTCGCTCAGGCAGGTGCTCAGGTACAGCAGGTCGTCGACCGCGACCCGCGCCGGGTGGCGGAATCGGCTCAGCCCGGTGGGGCCGGGCGTGGTGATGCGGCCGGGGGTGACGTCGAGCATCGTCGCCCCGTCCAGCTCGCCCCGCCGGACGCGTTCCGCCGTCGCCAGTGCGAGCGGGACCTTGACCAGCGAGGCCGACGGCAGCTGGGTGTCCGGGTCGATGCCTAGTTCCTCTCCCGTGTGGAGGTCCCGTACGAGGACGCAGCCGCGCAGGCCGCCGTCGTGCAACTGGCGCCGCATGTCGTGCAGCAGGGCTTCGGTGTTCACCATCGGCTTCCGTTCAGATGCTTTCGCTGCCCAGACAGCGGGCTATGGCCGCGCCCAGGCGCGCTTCGATGTGCTGGGGACTGCCCTCCGCGGCGGCCAGCGCGTACCCCCGGCTGAGGGGCAGCTCGCCGACGGGCCGCCAGTGCAGGCCGAGTTCCACGGCCTGTGCGGGCGAGCACAGCAGTACGTCGCGGGTGCGGAGGGCCTCGGCCACGGCCGTGGTCAGGTCGGTCGCGGTGACGAGCTGGGCGGGCCGCAGGCCGACCGCGTCGCGCAGCCGGGTCAGCGGATCGCGGACGTGCGGCACGTCGTCCTCCGGCTGAATCCAGACGCGCCGGGCCGGGCCGGAGGAGGCCCGGCCGACCCGCAGCGTCTCCAGGTAGACGCGCTTCACACTGGGATCGGCGGCACCGGCGAGCCCCAGCGGCACCGACCACACCGCGTCGTCCGGCACCACCGTGAGCAGGGCCGCGCGCACCTGTTCGGCGTGGAGGAGCTCCCGGCGCCGCGCCGGGGGCGCGACCCGCAGATCCAGGGTGACGCCGAGCCCACGGGCCTCGGCGACCAGGCGTGCCAGACCGGCCGTGGAGCAGATACCCGGCACCGCGAGCCGCCACGGCTTGCGCTTGACGGCTTCGGCCTCGTGCAGCAGCACATCCGCCGCCTGGACGAGCTGCCTGGCCGTCGGCAGCATGTCCCGGCCGAACGGGGTGAGGACGGCCCGCCGCGACGTGCGCTCGAACAGCGGCTCGCCGAAGCGTTCCTCCAGAGCGGCGACGCGACGGCTGGCCACCGACTGGGACATCCGGGCGGCGGCCGCTCCCACGGTGAAACTCCCGTGCTCGCTCACGCTGACGAACGCACGGCATGCCCCGACAAGATCCACGCCCCGGACTCTATGCCAGTCGCCCATCCCAGTCGGCCATGCCGGATCGGCATGAAGGTGCGCGTGAGCGTATTGGACCGCATGACCGCCCGACGGTGAAGGTGTTCCCGCACTCACTCATGACCCGCACCCGGGACGGGGCCGTGCCGCCCCTTCCCCTGGTCCGCCCTGCCCAAGGGCGTCTTGGAGGTCGCACCATGCACTTCAGCCATGCCCGCCATGCCCACCGTGCCCGCCGCGCCGCACTCGGCGCGCTCGCCGCGCTCGCTCTCGTTCCCGTCGTGGCCTGCGGCCAGAACAACTCCGCGCCCGCCGCCACGGCCACGTCGATCGCGGCCACGAAGCCGTACACCGGTGAACTGAAGGCCCTGGAGCGGAAGTTCGACGCACGCCTCGGCCTCTACGCCATCGACACCGGCACCGGACGCGAGGTGGCCTACCGCGACGGTGAACGTTTCGGCTTCCACTCCACGTTCAAGGCGATCGCCGCCGGGGCGGTGCTGCGCAAGTATTCCCCGGACGGCATGGACAAGGTGATCACGTACTCCCGTGACGACCTGGTCGACAACTCGCCCGTCACCGAGAAGCACGTCGACACCGGGATGACCCTGAGCGAGCTGTGCGACGCCTCCGTCCGCTACAGCGACAACACCGCGGCCAACCTGCTGTTCGACGCGCTCGGCGGGCCCAAGGCGCTCGAACGCGAGGTCAGGAGGCTGGGCGACGACGTCACACGGGCGGATCGCATCGAGCCCGAGCTGAGCAAGTGGGTTCCGGGCGAGACGCGGGACACGACCACCCCGCGTGCGCTGGCCAAGGACCTGCGCGCCCTCGTCCTCGGCGACGCCCTCCACACACCCGAACGCGCCCAGCTCGCGACGTGGCTGAAGACCAACACCACCGGGGACGCCCTCATCCGGGCCGGGGTACCGGAGGGCTGGGTGGTCGGCGACAAGACCGGAAGCGGCTTCTCCTACGCCGCCCGCAACGACATCGCCGTGGTGTGGCGTCCGGACGCCGCGCCCATCGTCATGGCGGTCCTGACGAACCGTGGCGAGGAAGGCGACGAGCACGACGACAAGCTGATCGCGGAGGCGGCGTCCGTGGTCGCCGACACGCTGTCGTAGCACGGCCGGCCCGCTCAGCCCGCCGCCAGGCCCGCGTCCCGTAGGACGCGGGCCACCGTCTCGTCGAGGGTGCTCGTCGGCGGGATGACGGTTTCGGTGGCGTCCGGCAGGAGGTCCAGGGGGCGGTACCAGCGGCGCAGTTCCGCCTCGCCGAACTCGGCCGCCTGCGGCTTCGTGGCGTGGCGGCGCACCGTTTCGGCGAACGGCACGTCGAGGTAGTACGCGTGGGTGCGGCCCCGGTGGTCGTGGCGCAGGGCGTCGAGCATCGGGGCGTAGCGGGCCGCGTGCAGGATGCCCTCGACGACCACGTGGTAGCCGTGGTCGAGGGCGTAGCGGGCGACGGTGTCGATGAGGCCGATGTTCGCGCCGCCCGGGACGTCCCGCTCGCGCAGGACCTCGCGGCGCAGATTGTCCTGACCCACCAGGGCGAGGCCTCGCCCGTACCGGTCGCGCAGCCCGGCGGCGACGGCGGATTTGCCGGAGGCGGAGTTGCCGCGCAGCAGGATCAGGCGCGTTGTCACGGAGCCGACCATCATGGCGCCCATCGTGCCGCGCGTCATGCCAATCACGTTACCCGTGCGGAAAGTTGAAGTTTCGTCAGGACCGTTGACGAAACCATGGGGCCGCCCTAATTTCATCGCGTCGTACTTCGTACGTCATATATGAGACGCGATACGTGAGATCTGAGAGCCCCCATGGACATCGCCCCCAGCCCGATTCCGTCCCGTACCCAGTACGTGCTGGAAGCGGTCAAGCACGCCATCCTGACGGGAGGGCTGCGGCCGGGGCAGCCGCTCGTCGAGGCGGAGCTGGCGGCCCAGTTCGGGGTGTCGAAGACGCCGGTGCGGGAGGCGCTGAAGACCCTCGCGGGCCGGGGGCTCGTGGTGATGAGCGAGTACAAGGGCGCGACCGTGCGGACCGTCGACACCGCGATGGCGCGGGCCGTATACGACGTACGGCTGCTGCTGGAGCCCGAGGCGCTGCGGCGGACCGTCACCGCGCGGGCGAGCCTGGCGGCGGCGGGGGCCGCGCTGGAGCGGTCGGACGCGGCGGCCGATCCGGCCGACCGGTCGCTGGCCAACCGGGACTTCCACCGCTCGCTCTACCTCCCCTGCGGCAACCCGCTGCTGACCCGGATGCTCGACGAACTGCGCGACCAGGCGGCCCTGGTGTCGGCCGTGGCCTGGCAGGCGGTGCCGTCCTGGGAGCGGGAGGCGCGGGAGCACCGGGAGATCCTGGGCCGCGCGCACGACGGGGACGCCGACGGCGCCGCCCGCGCGCTGCACCACCACATCTCCTCCTTCGTCCAGCGGGCCTTTCCCGACCCGGACGCCGACCTGGACGCCGACCCGGACGCGAACTGACCCGGACACGAACTGACACGGACACGAACTAGAGAGGGCCCGTATGGACTTCACACCGCTGAGAACCGCGCTCGCGGACGTCGTGGCGATCCCGGTCACCCCGTACGACGCCACGGGCGCCGTCGACCGGACCACCTACCGCGACCTGCTGCGCAGGCTTCTCGACGGCGGGGTACGGGCGGTCACCCCCAACGGCAACACCGGGGAGTTCTACGCCCTCACCCTGGAGGAGCGCAGGCTGTGCACCGAGCTGAGCGTCGAGGAGGCGGGCGGCCGGGCCGCCGTGCTGGTGGGGGTCGGGCAGGACGTGGCGACGGCGGTGGACGCCGCGCGGCACGCCCGCGAGGCCGGGGCGCAGATGGTGATGGTGCACCAGCCGGTGCATCCGTATGTCTCGCAGGACGGCTGGGTCGACTACCACCGTGAGATCGCCGAGGCGGTTCCGGAGCTGGGCGTGGTGCCGTACGTGCGCAACCCGCTGATCGAGGGCGCGGCGCTGGCCGGGCTCGGCGAGGCGTGCCCGAATGTGATCGGCGTGAAGTACGCGGTCCCGGACGCGGCCCGCTTCGCGGCCTTCGCGCGGGACGCGGGGCTCGACCGGTTCGTATGGGTGGCCGGGCTCGCCGAGCTGTACGCGCCCTCGTACTGGGCCGTCGGCGCCACCGGCTTCACCTCCGGGCTGGTCAACGTCGCCCCGAAGCTCTCCCTCGACATGCTGGGCGCGCTGCGCGCCGGGGACTACGCGGCGGCGATGAAGGTGTGGGAGCAGATCCGGCCGTTCGAGGATCTGCGGGCGGCGCGGCAGTCGGCCAACAACGTGACCGTGGTGAAGGAGGCGCTGGCCGCGCTCGACCTGTGCCGACGCGACGTCCGCCCGCCCAGCCGACTGCTGCCGGAGCCGCAGCGCGCCGAGGTGGCCGCGCTGATACAGGGGTGGGCCCTATGAGCGACGCTGTGAGCCGCCCGCGCAGAGCGCCCGAGGAGCTGCGCAGCCACCAGTGGTACGGCACCGAGGGGTTGCGCACCTTCAGCCACCGGGCCCGCACCCGCCAGCTCGGCTATCTGCCCGAGGAACACCTCGGCAAGCCGGTCATCGCGATCCTCAACACCTGGAGCGACATCAACCCCTGCCACGTCCATCTGCGCGACCGCGCCCAGGCGGTCAAGCGCGGGGTCTGGCAGGCGGGCGGCTTCCCCCTCGAATTCCCGGTCTCCACGCTGTCGGAGACCTTCCAGAAGCCGACTCCGATGCTGTACCGGAATCTGCTGTCCATGGAGACCGAGGAGCTGCTCCGCTCCTACCCGGTCGACGGCGCCGTGCTGCTCGGCGGCTGCGACAAGTCCACCCCGGCGCTGCTCATGGGCGCCGCCACCGCCGATCTGCCGACCGTCTTCGTGCCCGCCGGGCCGATGCTGCCGGGGCACTGGCGCAACGAGGTGCTGGGTTCGGGCACCGATATGTGGAAGTACTGGGACGACAAGCGGGCCGGGCTCATCGGCGACTGCGAGATCGCCGAACTGGAGCGCGGCATCGCCCGCTCGCCCGGCCACTGCATGACCATGGGCACCGCCTCCACGCTGACGGCCGCCGCCGAGGCGCTGGGCGTGACCCTGCCGGGCGCCTCGTCCATCCCGGCCGTCGACTCCGGGCACGAGCGGATGGCCGCCGCCTCCGGGATGCGCATCGTCGAGCTGGTCTGGCAGGACCTGCGGCTCTCCGAGATCCTCACCCGGGACGCGTACGAGGACGCGGTGACCACCGTGCTCGCGCTCGGCGGCTCCACCAACGCGGTCATCCACCTGATCGCCATGGCCGGGCGTTCGGGGGTGCGGCTCACCCTCGACGACTTCGACCGGATCGCCCGTACCGTGCCCGTCCTGGCCAACCTCCGTCCCGGCGGCCGGTATCTGATGGAGGACTTCCACTTCGCCGGGGGACTGCCCGGCTTCCTCTCCCGGCTGACGGACACACTGCATCTGGACCGGCCCACCGCCGCCCACGCCACCCTGCGCGAACAGCTCGACGGCGCCCTCGTGCACAACCCGGACGTCATCCGGCCGCGCGAGAACCCCCTCGCCGAGGAGGGCGGGGTGGCGGTGCTGCGCGGCAACCTGTGCCCGGACGGCGCGGTCATCAAGCACATCGCCGCCGACCGGCATCTGCTGAAGCACACCGGGCCCGCCGTCGTCTTCGACGACTACAAGACGATGCAGGCCACCATCAACGACCCCGGCCTCGGCATCACCGAGGACACCGTGCTGGTGCTGCGCAACGCCGGTCCGCTGGGCGGGCCCGGCATGCCCGAGTACGGGATGCTGCCGATCCCCGACCACCTGCTGAAGAAGGGGGTGCGGGACATGGTGCGGATCTCCGACGCCCGGATGAGCGGCACCAGTTACGGCGCCTGCGCGCTGCACCTCGCGCCCGAGTCGTACATCGGCGGACCGCTCGCCCTCGTCCGCGACGGCGACCTGATCACGCTCGATGTGGCGGCACGGGTGCTGCGGCTGGAGGTGGACGACGCCGAGCTGGCGCGGCGCCGGGCGGAATGGACGGCCCCGCCGCCCCGCTACGAACGCGGCTACGGGGCGCTCTACCAGGAGCAGATGACCCAGGCCGACACCGGCTGCGACTTCCGCTTCCTGGCAAGGGACGGCGCGGTGCCGGAACCGTACGCGGGCTGAGCCCACAGCCCGCAGCCTGACCGAAAAATTTTTGCACGGTATTTCGAACGTCGTACGGAAAGCGCTTCCTCGCGTCTGACGCGGCGCAGCAAGCGCTTCCCCCTGAGAACGGAGAAGCAGTCATGGCCGACGCCGTGGCGAAACGTACGGGAGCGACGCCACGCCGCCTCCCGTATCTGCTGATCGCCCCCGCCGGGCTGCTGATGCTGGGCTTCATCGCCTATCCGATGCTCAGCGTCCTCTACTACAGCCTGCAGAACTACAACGTCACCAAGCCCTGGCGGAACGGCTACGCGGGCTTCGAGAACTTCACCCGCATCTTCACCGACGACCCGCAGTTCTGGGACGCGCTGGCGTTCAGCGGCAAATGGGTCGTCACCGAGGTGCTGCTGCAACTCCTCCTCGGCGTCGCGCTCGCCCTGCTGGTCAACCAGACGTTCCTCGGACGCGGCATCGCCCGCGCCCTGGTCTTCTCGCCGTGGGCCGTCTCCGGGGTGCTGACCACCACCATCTGGATGCTGCTCTACAACCCCTCGACCGGCATCAGCCGCTATCTCGCGGACGCCGGGATCGGCACGTACGGCACCTCCGTGCTCTCGGAGACCGGCACCGTCTTCTGGGCCGCCGTCCTCGCCGAACTCTGGCGCGGCGTCCCCTTCTTCGCCATCCTCATCCTCGCCGACCTCCAGTCCATCCCGGGGGACCTGTACGAGGCGGCCTCGGTCGACGGCGCCGGGCGGGCGCGGCAGTTCTTCCACATCACGCTGCCGCATCTGAAGGACGCCATCGTGCTGTCGACCCTGCTGCGCGGGGTGTGGGAGTTCAACAACGTCGACCTGCTCTACACCCTCACCGGCGGCGGCCCGGCCGGGCAGACCACCACGCTGCCGCTGTACGTCGCCAACACCGGGATCAACGGCCATGACTTCGGCTACGCCTCCGCGCTGACCACCGTCGCCTTCGTGATCCTCCTCTTCTGCTCGATCCTCTATCTGCGCCTGAGCAAGTTCGGAGGCGACACCAAGTGAGAGCCGCACCCGCGCTCGCGGAGCAGGACAGCGGCCCGGCCCTGTCCGCCCCCGCGGCCCCCGTCCCGCCCGCCGCCTCCGGCAAGCGGCGCGGACGCTCGGTCGACGACGGCGTACCGCGCTGGCAGATCTACGCACCGCTGGGCCTGTATCTGCTGTTCACACTGGTTCCCTTCTACTGGATGCTGCTCTTCGCGCTCCGCCCGGCGGGCTCCACCTCGCTGGTGCCGTGGCCGGTCACCGGGGAGCACTTCGCGAAGGTCTGGAACGAGCGCGCTTTCGGGACGTTCTTCCAGAACAGCATGATCGTCGGCGTCGCGTCGCTGGTGATGACGACCGTGGTCGCGCTCGCGGGCGGCTACGCCCTCGCCCGCTTCGACTTCCGGATCAAGAAGGGCTTCATGCTGGCCCTGCTCGCCTCGCAGTTCATCCCGGGCGCGCTGATGCTCGTACCGCTCTTCGAGATCTTCAAGAACCTCCAGATGATCAACTCGCTGGGGAGTGTGATCATCGCGGAGACCGTCTTCCAACTGCCCCTGTCCATCATCCTGATCAGCGGCTTCATCAAGAACGTGCCGGTCTCCCTGGAGGAACAGGCCTGGGTGGACGGCTGCGGGCGGCTGCGGGCCTTCTGCGCGGTGGTGCTGCCGCTGCTGCGGCCCGGTCTGATCGCGGTCGGCTCCTTCGCCTTCGTGCACAGCTGGAACCACTTCCTGTTCGCGCTGATGTTCCTCAGCTCGCAGGACAAGCAGACCATCCCCGTCGGCCTCAACACCCTCATCGGCGCCGACAGCGTCGACCTGGGCGCACTGGCGGCGGGCGGGGTGATCGCGGCGGTGCCGGTCGTCATCGTCTTCGCCTTCATCCAGAAGTGGCTGATCACCGGATTCAGCGCGGGCGCCGTCAAGGGCTGACCCGGTCAACAGTTTCGCGCGGGCAATTCGCGCGGGCAAGGAGGTCCGACCATGCGCACGACGCACCCCCAAGGACAGGGGGCCGCCGAGGGGTACACACCCCTGTCCGTCGTCCTCGCGGGCGCGCGGGGGCACGGCCGCTGGCATCTGGAGAACATCCGGCGGCTGGCGGGGGAGGGGCTGGTGCGGCTGGCCGGAGTGTGCGAACTCCGGCCGCTGGACGCGGAGGAGCTGGGCGACGGCTTCGGCGAGCCCGGGCCCGAGCAGTCCGGCGACCTCGGCGCGCTCATCTCCCGTACCGGCGCCCAGATCGCCGTCATCTGCACCCCGATCCACACCCACGCCGACCTCGCCCTCACCGCCGCCACGCACGGGGCGCATCTGCTGCTGGAGAAGCCGCCCGCGCCCTCCTACGCCGAGTTCACCCGGCTGAGCGACGGGCTCGCGGAGCTCGAGACCGCCTGCGAGATCGGCTTCCAGTCCCTCGGCTCCCACGCCCTGCCCGCCATCCGGACGCTCATCGCCGACGGCGCCATCGGGACGTTGCGGGGCATCGGCGCCGCCGGGGCCTGGTCGCGCGACGAGACGTACTACACGCGCGCCCCCTGGGCCGGGCGCCGCACCCTGGACGGCCGCGACGTCATCGACGGCGTCCTCACCAACCCCCTCGCCCACGCCGTCGCCACCGCCCTGCGCATCGACGGCGCCGACCGCGCCGAGGACATCGCCGCCCTGGAACTGGAGCTGTACCGGGCCAACGACATCGAGGCCGACGACACCTCCTGCCTGCGGATACGGACCTGCTGGGGCACCACCATCACCGCCGCCGTCACCCTGTGCGCGGAGGAACCCGGCGAGCCGTATGTGGTGGTCCACGGCGATCAGGGCCGTATCACCTTCTGGTACAAGCAGGACCGGGTCCGGGTCGAGCGCGCGGGAGCGCCCCCCGAGACCACCCACTACGCGCGCACCGACCTGCTGGAGAGCCTGGCGTTCCATGTGCGCGACGGCACCGAACTGCTCGTCCCCCCGGACCGCACCGGCGCGTTCATGCGCGTCGTCGAGGCGGTCCGTACCGCCCCCGCACCGGTCCCGCTGCCCGCGGACGCCTGGCGCACCGAACCCGGTGCGGGCGCGTCGGCGGGCGCGAAGCGGCGCGTCGTCACCGGCATCGACGATCTGATCACCGCCGGCGCCGAGCGCCTCGCTCTGTACTCCGAACTGCGCGCCCCCTGGGCCGCACCCCCCGCGGAGGTCCCGCACCCATGAACGCACCCATGAACGCACCGATGAACGCACCCTTCACCAACCGTCCCCCCTGCACCGTGCTGCGCCACGAGAACCGGCCCGTCGGTACGTACGTCCACCGGCCGCAGCTCGCCGGGACGCTCGCCCCCCGCCCGTATCTGCACCCGGTACGGACCCTCGGCGGCATCACCGTCACCGACGTGCGCACCGCCGGGCACCCCGCCCAGCTGGGCGTGTCCATGGCCGTACCGGACGTCGCCGGGCGGAACTTCGGGGGCGGCCCGAGCCCCGTCACCACCTATGGCGGCCAGCGCCATCTGGGCTGGCTGCTGCGTGACCCGGACGGATTCGTGGAGGAGCTGTCCTGGAGCGCGGGCGGACGGCAACTGCTGCTGGAGCGGCGCACGGTCGCCGTGCGGCCGCTGTCGGCGGGGTGCTGGGCGCTGGACTTCACCACCGCGCTCACCAATGTGACCGGGCAGGATGTCTCCGGGTCCGGCGGTGGCTTCTTCTGGAGCGCGCCGCGCCGACCGCAGCCGCCGAGGGTCTTCAGCGCGGGCGGCGAGGGCGAGGCCGCCGTCCACGGGCGGCCCGCGGACTGGGTGGCGCTGGCCGCCGAGGACTGGACGCTGGTCTTCGCCGGGGCGACCGGCGACACCCGCTCCGCCCCCTGGCACGTCCGCACCGGCGACCACCCCGGCGTCGGCTCGGCCCTCGCCGACCGGGCTCTGTCGATCGCCCCCGCCGACACCGTGACCCGGCGCATCGTCACCGCCGTCGCCGACGGATGCCTGGGGCGGGACGAGGCGGCGCGGATCGCCGGGCAGCTGTCGGACAAGGGAGCCGCCGTATGAGCGGACCCGCGCCCGTGTGGCGCGCCGACCTCGGCGACGGTACGTACCGCAATCCCGTCCTCAACGCCGACTGGTCCGACCCCGACGTCGTCCGCGTCGGCGACGACTACTACCTCACCGCCTCCAGCTTCGGCCGCGCCCCCGGACTGCCGGTCCTGCACTCCCGGGACCTCGTCAACTGGCGCATCCTCGGCCACGCCCTGGAGCGGCTCGAACCCGCCTCCGCCTTCGCCCTCCCGCGCCACGACTGCGGCGTCTGGGCGCCCAGCATCCGCCACCACGACGGCCGCTTCTGGATCTTCTGGGGCGACCCGGACTCGGGTGTCCACCAGATCAACGCCCGCGATCCGCGCGGCCCGTGGAGCGCCCCGCACCTGATCAAGCCGGGCAAGGGCCTGATCGACCCCTGCCCGCTGTGGGACGAACACGGCAACGCCTTCCTCGTCCACGCCTGGGCCAAGTCCCGCTCCGGCGTCAACAACCGGCTCACCGGACACCGCATGAGCCCGGACGGCCGGGAACTCCTCGACGAGGGCCGCGTCATCGTGGACGGGGACACCATCCCGGGATGGTTCACCCTCGAAGGCCCCAAGCTCCACCGGCGCGACGGCTGGTTCTGGATCTTCGCCCCGGCCGGAAGCGTCGAAACCGGCTGGCAGGGCGCCTTCCGTTCGCGGGACTTCTTCGGCCCGTACGAGGAGCGCACCGTCCTGGCCCAGGGCCGCACCGACGTCAACGGCCCCCACCAGGGCGCCTGGGTCGACACCCCGGCGGGCGAGGACTGGTTCCTGCACTTCCAGCAGCGCGGCGCGTACGGGCGCGTGGTGCACCTGCAGCCGATGGGCTGGGACGACGCGGGCTGGCCGGTCGTCGGCGACGACGGCGAGCCGGTGTCCTGGTACCGCAAGCCCAAGGGGCCGGCCGCCGAGCTGTGCGCCCCCGCCGTGGACGACACGTTCCCTCATGGCCGATACGGCCCCCAGTGGTCCTGGACCGCCAACCCGGCGGCGGGCTGGACGACCGCCCACGACGGCCCCGGCCTGTGGCTCACCTGCCACCGCCACGACGCGGCGGACGACTTGCGCGGGCTCGCGAGCGTCCTGGTGCAACGCCTCCCCGCCGAGTCCTTCACGGCGACGGTCGACCTGGCGCTGCACAGCGAGGCCGTGGGCGCGAAGGCGGGGCTGGCGGTGCTGGGCGACGCGTTCGGCTGGATCGGCCTGGAGCGGGCGGCGGACGGCGTCCGCCTGGTCCACCGCTTCGCCAGCGTCACCACCGAGCGCGAGCGCGACGCGGAACACCCCCGCCCGGCCCCCGCCGCCCGGGCCCGCCTCCGCATCGAGGTCGCCCCCGGCGCCCGCTGCCGCCTCTCCGCCGACACCGGCGACGGCTTCCGCCCGTCGGGCCCGGTCTTCGCCGCCACCCCCTGGCGGTGGGTGGGCGCCCTGCTGGGCCTGTTCGCCACCGCCCCACCGGGCCGAGGCGCGGCGGGCCACGCGGCCTTCGACGACTTCCACGCGACGCCCGCCCCGGAGTAACGCAGATGTCCCCCACCCTGCCCCTCCCCACACCACACCAGGAGATGCGCTTCATGAACAGAGCCAGAACCAGCGCCAGAGCCAGCGCCACCCGCACCGCCGCGGCCGTCGCCGTCGTCCTCGGCCTCGCGTTCACCGCCACCGCCTGCGGCGACGACGGGTCGACGTCGGGGGAGGAGGGGTCCGGCAAGGGCACGATCACGTTCTGGGACAACAACGGCGGTCCCCGGACGAAGGTCTGGAAGAAGATCATCGCCGAGTTCGAGTCCAAGAACCCGGGCATCAAGGTCACATACGTTCCGATCCCGATCACGAACGTGCAGTCGAAGTACGACACGGCCATCCAGAGCGGCGGCGACAGCCTCCCCGACGTCGGCGGCGTCGGCACCGCGTACCTGGCGAACCTCGCCGCGCAGGGCGCCCTGGACCCGGTCACCGACCGCGTCGAGGACAGCCCCCTCAAGGGCAAGCTGATCAAGAACATGGTGGAGAGCGTCCGCGCGGCAGGCGGTGACGAGAAGGAGCTGTTCTCCGTCCCGACCTCCGCCAACCAGGGCACCCTCTGGTACCGCACCGATCTCTTCACGTCGGCCGGTCTGGACGCCCCGACGACCTGGGACACCTTCTACAAGGCCGCCGACAAGCTCACCGACAAGGGCAAGAACAAGTTCGGCTTCACCCTGCGCGGCGGCGCGGGCTCGATCGCCCAGGCGCTGGACATGATGTACGCGCAGTCGGGGATCGCCTCGTTCTGGGACGGCGACAAGACGACGCTGAACGACCCCAAAAACGTCGCGGCGCTGGAGAAGTACGTCGCCCTCTTCAAGAAGGTCACGCCCTCCGCCGACCTCAACAACGACTTCGCCAAGATGGTCGCCCAGTTCGACCAGGGCGACATCGGCATGCTGCAGCACAACCTCGGCTCCTACGTCGACCACGTGAAGCAGCTCGGCAAGGACAAGATCGCGGGCATACCGCTGCCGCCGTCCAAGGACGGCGCGGCCCGCACGATCGTCTCCAACCCGGTCGACGGCCTCGGTCTGTTCAAGGCGAGCAAGAACAAGGCGGCCGCCTGGAAGTTCATCGAGTTCGCGGCCTCCCCGGAGATGAACAGCCTCTGGAACGAGGACGTCGGCGCGATCCCCGCCAACGTCGGCGCCGCCGACGACGCCTGGATAGCCAAGGCCCCGCCGACCAAGGCCGCGCTGGAGTCGCTGAACGACCCGCAAACGAAGGTCGTCCAGCTGCCGTACTACCTCCCGGACTGGAACAACATCAGCAAGGCCGACAACGAGCCCAGCTTCCAGAAGGTGCTGCTCGGCCAGATGACCGCCAAGGCCTTCTGCGACAAGGTCGCGGGGGAGCTGAACACGGCACAGGCCGACTGGAAGAAGCACAAGTAGCGGCCCCGGTCCGGCCCCGGTACCGGCGTACGGGGCGGCCGCACCGCACCGGTGGCCGCCCCGTACGCCCCCCGACGAAAGGCAGTCGCTCCGCCATGTCCCTGACCCGAAGACACGCGGCCGCGTCCCTCGCCGCGCTGCCCCTCACCCTCGCGGCCGCCACCACAGCAGCCGCCACCCCTCGCCGCCGCACCACCGTCTACCTCGCGGGCGACTCCACCGCCGCGCCCAAGAGCCCCACCGCCGCGCCCGAGACCGGCTGGGGCATGGCCCTGCCGTTCTTCCTGGCGGACGGCCGGTTCACGGTCGCCAACCACGCCGTCAACGGCCGCAGCTCCAAGAGCTTCTACGACGAGGGGCGGCTCGCCCCCATCCTGGCCGCCCTCCGCCCCGGCGACCTGCTCCTCGTCCAGTTCGGCCACAACGACGAGAAGACCGAGGACCCGGCGCGCGGCACCGATCCGCGGACCACGTATCCGGAGTATCTGCGGCGCTACCTCGACGGCGCGCGCGAGCGCGGCGCGCGCCCCGTGCTGCTGACCTCCGTCGAGCGCCGAAAGTTCGACGCGGCGGGCAACGCCCAGCCCACCCACGGCGCGTACCCCGACGCCGTACGCCGCCTCGCCCGCACCGAGGGGGTGCCGCTGCTCGACGTACAGGCCTCCAGCATCGCGCTGTGGCAGCGGCTCGGGCCCGAGGCCACCAAGGAGTACTTCAACTGGCAGGCGCCGGGGGAGTCGCCCAACTACCCGGCCGGGGTCCAGGACAACACCCACTTCCAGCCGCACGGCGCGATCGAGGTGGCCCGGCTCGTCGCGCGGGAGCTGGCCGCCCGGCGGGTGCTGCGGCCGCGCGACGTACCGAGGCTGAACGCCGTGATCCCGGACAGCTGGATCACCTGGTAGCGCCGCCCTTCCCTCTCACCTTTCGTTCACAGGAGCCGTCATGTTCAGACGTCATGCCCGCGTGGCCGCCGTGCTCGGCTGCGCCGCACTCGCCCTCGGCGTGGCCCAGGGCCCGTCGGCCGCCGCCCAGGCGCCCCCGGCGCCCCAGGCTCCCGGGGCCGCCCTCCCGGCCGGTGACGGCTGGGCCTCCGCCGACGGCGGCACGACCGGCGGCGCCAAGGCCGACCCGGCGCACACTTTCACGGTCACCAGCCGGGCCGAGCTGGCGCGGGCCCTCGGCGACGGCGACGCCACCCCGAGGCTGATCCGCGTCAAGGGAACGATCGACGCCAACACCGACGACGCCGGAAAGCCGCTGTCCTGCGCCGACTACGCGACCGACGGCTACTCCCTGGCCGCGTACCTGACCGCGTACGACCCCGCCACCTGGGGCAAGGCCGCGCCGTCCGGCCCCCAGGAGGACGCCCGCGCCGCGTCCGCCGCCCGGCAGTACGAGCGCGTCGAACTGAAGGTGGGCGCCAACACGACCCTCCTCGGCGTCGGCCGGAACGCGCGGCTGCTGGGGGTCAGCCTCCAGGTCAAGGGCGTGGACAACGTCATCGTCCGCAACCTCACCTTCGAGGACGCCTTCGACTGCTTCCCCGGCTGGGACCCGACCGACGGCGACGACGGCAACTGGAACTCCGAGTACGACAACCTGGTGGTGTACGGCTCCACCCACGTCTGGGTCGACCACAACACCTTCACCGACGGCCGCCGCCCCGACAGCGCCCAGCCCAGCTACTTCGGCCGCCTCTACCAGCAGCACGACGGCGAGCTGGACGTGGTGCGCGGCGCCGACCTCGTCACCGCCTCCTGGAACGCCTTCACCGACCACGACAAAACGCTGATGATCGGCAACAGCGACAGTGCGGGCGCCACGGACCGCGGCAAGCTCCGCGTCACGCTCCACCACAACCTCTTCAAGAACATCGTGGAGCGCGCGCCACGGGTGCGGTTCGGCAAGGTCGACGCGTACAACAACCACTTCGTGGCGCCGTCGAGCGGCTACGCGTACAGCTGGGGCGTCGGCGTCGAGTCCCAGCTCTACGCGGAGGCCAACGCGTTCACCGTGCCCTCCTCCGTCGACCCCGCGACGATCATCAAGAAGTGGAAGGGCACGGCGCTGACCGCGAAGAACAACCAGCTCGGCGGCGCGACGGCCGACCTCCTCGCCCTCCACAACGCCGGTGTCCCCGATGAGCAGCTGGGCGGCGACGCGGGCTGGACCCCGACGCTGCGCACGCGCGTCGACGCGCCGCGCGCGGTGCCCGGCATCGTCGGCAAGGACGCGGGCGCGGGACGCCTCTGACGCCCCGACGCCCCTTGAACGGGGAGGCCGGGCGTCAACTGGCCCCGCCCGGCCTCTCCTTCCCCTCCCCACCGCCGGGTCAACTTCAATTGGACTGCCGGGCAATGCTGGTCGCAGAATGATCAAGAGTTGTCATGGTCTATCGCTGGACGCTCGCGATTCCGTAATCTGAGAATCCTCAAGACGGCGGCAACCTAATCTGGATCGGCGGCAACTACGCCATGGAGCAGGTCGTTCAGATCCCACGGCCCGCTCTCTCGACGCAGAACAGGAGTTGCCATGAGAGTGAGGCGAAGCCGCGGTCGTCATCGTCGCCGCAAGGACCGCACGCTGTCGCTCGGCAGCGCGGCGATCGTGGCATCGGCGGTGGCCGGGGTATACCTGACCGCCTCCCCCGAGGGCGCGAGCGCCGTCCCGACGGCCGTCTACGTGGCACCCGGCGGCAGCGACGGCCAGACGGGCACGCTGGCAGCTCCGTACCGCACGCTGGAGAAGGCCTTCGCGGTGGCGAAGCCCGGCACCACCATCGAGGTCCGCGGCGGTACGTACTACCCGGACCGCACCCTGCGCAGCTCCGTGAGCGGCACCGAGGGAGACCGCGTCCACCTGCGGCCGTACCAGGGTGAGAAGGTCAGGGTCGACGGCTCCCGGCTGAGCGGCGGCGCCTCCCTGCTCTCCCTCAGCGCCGACTTCTGGACCGTCTCCGGCCTCGAACTGCGCAACGCCCCCGGCGGCGGCCTGGTCTGCACCTCCTGTTCGCGCGGCGTCTTCAACAACCTCACGACGCACGGCAACGGCGACACCGGGTTCACCCTCCGCGGCGACGACACCGACGACAACCTCGTCCGGAACCTGGACTCCTACGGCAACCACGACGACGCCACCGGCGGCAAGAGGGCCGACGGCATCGCGGTCACCCACGGCTCCGGCTCCGGCAACGTGATCACCGGATCGCGCTTCTTCGACAACAGCGACGACGGCCTCGATTTGTGGATGTGGGCCAGCCCCGTCGCCATCGACCACTCCTGGGCCTGGGGCAACGGCGTCAACCGCTGGGGCATCCGCGACTTCGAGGGCGACGGCAGCGGCTTCCAGCTCGGCGCCGACACCGACTCCGCCCCCACCCCCGCCCATGTCGTCCGGGCGTCCGCCGCCTGGAAGAACTCCAAGAACGGCTTCGCGGCGGGCGGCAACACCGGCGCCCTGCGGCTGCTGCGCACCACCGCCTACGCCAACGAGGGCCGGGGCTACGCCTTCCCCGACTCCCGCGTCCTGCTCCAGCAGAACCTCGCCGTCGCCAACGGCAGCGGCCAGACCGACACCGGCGAGCTGGCCGTCTCCCGAGGCAACAACTGGAAGCCGGACGCCTCGATCACCCCGCCCTTCGTGACCACCGAACCGCGGACGGCGTACGAGGCCCGGCGGCAGGACGGCTCGCTGCCGGTCACCAGCTTCCTCGTCGTCGCCGGTGGCACGGAAGTCGGCTCGACGATGAACTGAAGCCCGGACCCCGCCTGCCCCGCCACCCGCACGCGAGTGGCGGGGCAGGCCGGGCCGGCGGGTGTGTTTCCCCACCCCGCCCCTTCCCGAACCAGGGGCTCCGCCCCTCGGACCCCGGCCCCGGCGGGCGCTCTGCCGGGCCTGCGGCCCGCGCGTGGGCCGTTCGGCGGGCGTGTGTGAGTAAGCCAGGGGCGGGCCGTCTGGTGGGTGTGCGTGGGCGGCTGGGCCAGCCCGGACCCGGCGCTCTGCCGGGCCTGCGGCCCGCAGGTGGGTGGCGGGGCAGGCGGTCCGGCGGGTGTGCGCGAGTAGCCAGGGGCGGGGGCCGTCTGGTGGGTGTGCGTGGGCGGCTGGGGCAGCCCGGACCCGGCGCCCTGCCGGGCCTGCGGCCCGCACATGGGCGGCGGGGGCAGGCCGGTTCTGCGCGCTGCCGGCCCCGCGGCCCGCAGGTGGGTGGCGGGGCCGGGTGCCGACGGCGGCGCCCGCTTCGGGGCGGCTGCGGCCCGCACGCAGGCGCGCGGGGGCAGGCCGGGGCGGCTGTGGCCCGCACCCGGGCGGCGGAGGCAGCAGGGGGGGCGGGTGTGTGTGGCGTCCGCCAGCGTGGCGGAGTGGTCGGCAGGACGGTTCTGCGGGTGCGGGCCGCAGGCCTACTCGTGGCCCTGGATGGGGCGGGGGCGGTAGGAGGCCTCCAGGCGGGCGATCTCGTCGTCGGTGAGGGTCAGGTCCACCGCCGCCACCGCGTCGTCCAGGTGGGCCGTCTTCGTGGCGCCGACGACGGGTGCCGTCACGGCCGGGCGGCTGAGCAGCCAGGCCAGGGCGATCTGGGCGGGGGAGACGCCGCGCTTCCCGGCTACCTCGCGCACCGCGTCCACGATGTCGAAGTCGGCGTCCGCGTACCACCGCTCCACCAGGGGGTCGTTGGCGGCGCGGGTCGTGGGGCCGGTGCGGTCGCGGTCGCGGGTACCGGCCAGCAGGCCACGGGCGAGCGGGCTCCATGGGATGACGCCGACGCCCTGGTCGAGGCAGAGCGGGTTCATCTCCCGCTCCTCCTCCCGGTACAGCAGGTTGTAGTGGTTCTGCATGGAGACGAACCGCGTCCAGCCGTGCCGCTCGGCCGTGTGCTGGGCCTTGGCGAACTGCCACGCGTACATCGAGGACGCGCCGATGTAGCGCGCCTTACCGGCGCGCACCACGTCGTGCAGCGCCTCCATCGTCTCCTCGATCGGCGTCTCGTGGTCGTAGCGGTGGATCTGGTACAGGTCGACATGGTCGGTGCCCAGCCGCCGCAGCGAGGCGTCGATCCCGGCCAGGATGTGCTTGCGGGACAGGCCCCGGTCGTTGGGGCCCGATCCCATCGGGTTGTAGACCTTGGTGGCCAGCACATAGTCGTCGCGGTGCGGGAAGCACTCGGCCAGCAGCTCGCCGGTGATCTCCTCGCTGCGGCCGACCGCGTACATGTCGGCGGTGTCGAAGAACGTCACGCCGCTGTCCACCGCCCGCCGCACGATCGGCCGGGACGCGTCGAGGTCCAGCTGCCACGCCCGGTACGCGGGGTCGCCGTAGCTCATCATGCCCAGGCAGATCCGCGACACCTTGATCCCCGACATGCCCAGCCGTGCGTACTCCATGGCGGTCTCCTCTCCTGCCCTTGGCCATGGCTTTGGCCGGTCACAGGAGACCACTCCGGACGCGGAATGTCAGCCCTGCGTCAGAGACGGCGGGTGGCGAGGGTGAGGCGGTCGCGGGCGTCGAACAGCGCGTCCTTGATCATCTGCTCATGGGCCGTGGTCAGCCGGGCCACCGGCACCGAGCAGCTGATGGCGTCCCGGGACGGGGTGCGGTAGGGGATGGCGATGCCGAAGCAGCGCAGGCCCAGGGTGTTCTCCTCGCGGTCCACCGCGTACCCCTGCTCGCGGATGACGTGCAGCTCCTCGATCAGCTTCTCGCGGTCGGTCAGGGTGTGCTCGGTGAGCGGGCTCAGCGTCTCCGGCAGCAGCTTGCGCACCTGTTCGTCGGTGTACGTGGCCAGCAGCGCCTTGCCCAGCGAGGTGGAGTGGGCCGGGAGGCGGCGGCCGACGCGGGTGAAGGGGCGCAGATAGTGCTGGGACTGGCGGGTGGCGAGGTAGACCACGTTGATGCCGTCGAGCCGGGCGAGGTGGATGGTCTCGGTGGTGTCGTCCGAGAGCCGGTCCAGGGTGGGGCGGGCCGCCGCCACGACCTCGTCGCCGTCGATGTACGACGTGCCGACGAGCAGCGCCCGCACCCCGATGCCGTACCGGGTGCCCGTCGCGTCCGTCTCCACCCAGCCCAGCTCGACCAGGGTGCGCAGCAGCATGTAGAGGCTCGATTTGGGGTAGCCCACGGCCTCCTGCACGGAGGCCAGGCTGTGCATGCCGGGCCGTCCGGCGAAGAACTCCAGCAGTTCGACCGTGCGGACCGCCGACTTGACCTGGGCCCCGCCCGTCTCGGCAGCTGTCATCGCCTTGACCCCTCTGTTCGACCAGCCATAGAGTCCCGATGGAATTCATCAACCGGGACAGCGTTCAGCATATCGAACACCCGTCGATGTGCGGGACGCAAGCAGCGGGTAACACAGCAGGAGGAATCCGCGGTGTCAGCACCAGTGTGGAGCGTCGACCCCCGAACCGGAAAGCAGCGCGAGCAGGTAGCGGTCGAAGCCACGGCGGAGGAGGTCGACAAGGTGGTGCGGGCGGCCGACGCCGCACGCGGCTCCCTCGCCGACCGTACGGTGCGCGCCGCCTTCCTGCGCACCGCCGCCGATCTGCTCGACGAGGCCCGTGACACGCTCGTCGAGGCGGCCGACGCCGAGACCGCGCTCGGCCCGGCCCGGCTCACCGGCGAGCTGGCCCGGACCAGCTACCAGCTCCGGTCCTTCGCGACGGTCGTGGACGAGGGCGCCTTCCTCGACGTCCACGTCGATCACGCCGACGCCACCCAGACCCCGCCGTGGCCGGATCTGCGCCGGTACAAGCTGCCGCTCGGCGTCGTCGCCGTCTACGCGGCCAGCAACTTCCCGCTGGCCTTCTCCGTGCCCGGCGGCGACACCGCCAGCGCGCTCGCCGCGGGCTGCCCGGTCGTCGTCAAGGCGCACCCGGACCACCCCGCGACCTCCGAGGTGGCCGCCTCCGCGCTGCGCCGGGCCGCCGAGCAGGTCGGGCTGCCCGCCGACGTGATCTCCGTGGTGCACGGCTTCGACGCCGGTATCGAGCTCATCAAGCACCCGGTGGTCGCCGCCGCGGGCTTCACCGGCTCCATCCGTGGCGGCCGCGCCCTGTACGACGCCGCGGCGGCCCGGCCGGTGCCGATCCCCTTCCACGGCGAGCTGGGCAGCCTCAACCCGGTCGTGGTCACCGAGGCGGCCGCCGCCGAGCGCGGCGAGCAGATCGGCTCCGGGCTCGGCGGTTCGATGACGCTGGGCGTGGGCCAGTTCTGCACCAAGCCCGGCTTCGTGCTGGCGCCCGCGGGCGCGGCCGGTGACGCGCTGGTCAAGTCGCTCACCGAGGCCGTCAGCAACACCGACGCCGGGGTGCTGCTCGACCACCGCATGCGGGACAACTTCGTCGCCGGGGTCAAGGAGCGCGCCGAACTGGCGGACGTCGACGCCCCGGTGACCCCGGGGTCCGGCGGCGAGCACAGCGTCAGCCCCGGCTTCCTCACCGTCCCGGCCCGGCGCCTCGCCGAGGAAGGGCCGCACGATTCGCTGCTGGAGGAGTGCTTCGGCCCGGTGACCGTCGTCGCGCGGTACGAGAGCGACGCCGAGATCTCGGCCGTCCTCGGCCGCCTCCAGGGCAACCTGACCGCCACCGTCCAGATCTCCGCCGCCGAGGCCGAGGGCACCGAGGGCCGGGCCGGTGAGCTGATCGCCGAGCTGACCCCGCTCGCGGGCCGGGTCCTGGTCAACGGCTGGCCGACCGGCGTCGCCGTCGCCCCCGCCCAGCACCACGGCGGCCCGTACCCGGCGACGACCTCCACCTCCACCTCGGTCGGCGGCACCGCCGTCGAGCGCTGGCTGCGGCCGGTCAGCTACCAGGACACCCCGCCCGCGCTGCTCCCGCCGGAGCTGCGCGACGAGAACCCGCAGGGGCTGCCCCGCCGGGTGAACGGCATCCGGGAACAGCGCGGCTGAACACCGGCCGACACCCCCGGCGGCGGAAAACGCGGATGGCCGGGGAGAGGGCGTGCGCCCTCTCCCCGGCCATCAACGGTCACGGGGGACCGATCGGTCACCTCACGGGGTTCACCTCACCGGGGTGAAGCTCCGCGCCCCGATGTGCTCCGGCCGCCGCACGGGCGCCGCGAACGGCTCCACCGCCGTGTTCTCCACGCTGTTGAACACGATGAAGACGTTGCTGCGCGAGTAGGGCGTGATGTTGTCGCCCGAGCCGTGCATGCAGTTGCAGTCGAACCACGTCGCCGACCCGGCCTTGCCGGTGAACAGCTTGATGCCGTGCTTGTCGGCGAAGCCGGAGAGCGCCTCGTCCGACGGAATGCCGGCGTCCTGCATCTGCAGCGACTTCTTGTAGTTGTCCTTCGGTGTCTCGCCCGCGCAGCCGAGGAAGGTGCGGTGCGAACCCGGCATGATCATCAGGCCGCCGTTGGTGTCGTAGTTCTCGGTCAGGGCGACCGAGACCGACACGGTCCGCATGTTCGGCAGCCCGTCCTCGGCGTGCCAGGTCTCGAAGTCCGAGTGCCAGTAGAAGCCCGAGGACCCGAAACCCGGCTTGACGTTGATCCGGCTCTGGTGGACGTAGACGTCCGAGCCGAGAATCTGCCGGGCGCGACCCACGACTCGCGGGTCGCGCACCAGTTTCGAGAAGACCTCGCTGATCCGGTGCACCTCGAACACCGACCGTACGTCCTGCGACTTCGGCTCGATGATCGAGCGTTTGTCGGCGCGCACGTCCGGGTCGACGATCAGCCGGTCCAGCTCGGCGCGGTAGACCGCGACCTCGTCCGGAGTAATCAGCTGGTCGATCGCCAGAAAGCCGTCGCGATCGAAATCGCTCAGCTCGGACGGTCGCATCGGACCCTCGGCCCCGGGATCGGACCACACGACGGGGTCCACGCGGGGCGTGGCCACCTCGAGAGGACCGCGGGTCGGGTACAGGTCAGTGACCGTGGTCATCGGATCATGCCTCCTCGGTCTCGGTGATCAGGGGGTATACCCCGTTCTCATCATGGTCCTCCCGTCCGGTGATCGGGGGGTTGAAGACGCAAACGCACCGAAAGTCCTTTTTGATGCGCATGGTGTGCTTCTCGTGGCCGTCCAGCAGGTACATGGTGCCGGGCGTGATGGTGTGCTTCTCACCGTTCTCGTCGTTGGTGAGCTCGGCCTCGCCCTCGACGCAGAGGACCGCCTCGATGTGGTTGGCGTACCACATGGACGTTTCGGTGCCCGCGTAGAGCGTGGTCTCGTGAAGGGAGAAGCCGACCCGCTCCTTCGCGAGCACGATGCGCTTGCTCTCCCACGTGCCCGATTTGGCCTTTACGTGCCTATCGGTTCCCTCGATGTCCTTGAAGGATCGGACGATCACGGTGAGTCGCTGCCTTTCTGTTGTTGCTTACTGAGGGTGTTCAGGCGGTCTCGCGGACCGCCCGGGCGAGAATCCGCAGACCCTCGTCCAGTTCGTCCGCAGTCATCGTCAGCGCGGGCAGCAGCTTGACGACCTCACTCTGCGGACCGGAGGTCTCGACCAGCAGGCCGAGCTCGAAAGCGCGGGCGCACACCGCGGAGGCGCGCGGCTTGTCCTCGAACTCCATGCCCCAGACCAGGCCGCGGCCACGGTGGCTGATGCCGGTGTTCTCGTCGCAGATGGCGCGCAGGCCCTGCTCGACCTGCTCACCGCGGGCCAGGGTCTGCTTCTCCATCTGGCCGTCGGCCCAGTAGGTGTCCAGGGTGGCGGCGGCGGTCACGAACGCGGGGTTGTTGCCGCGGAACGTGCCGTTGTGCTCACCGGGCTCCCAGATGTCCAGCTCGGGCTTGAAGAGGGTGAGCGCCAGCGGCAGACCGTAACCGCTGATCGACTTGGAGACGGTGACGATGTCCGGGGTGATGCCCGCCTCCTCGAAGGAGAGGAAGGCGCCGGTGCGGCCGCAGCCCATCTGGATGTCGTCGACGATCAGCAGCATGTCCTGGCGCTCGCACAGCTCGGACAGGGCGCGCAGCCACTCGGGGCGCGCGACGTTGATGCCGCCCTCGCCCTGCACCGTCTCGACGATCACGGCGGCGGGCTTGTTGAGGCCGGAGCCCTGGTCCTCGAGCAGCCGCTCGAACCACAGGAAGTCCTCGACCGTGCCGTCGAAGTAGTTGTCGAACGGCATCGGGGTGCCGTGCACCAGCGGGATACCGGCGCCGGCCCGCTTGAACGCGTTGCCGGTGACGGCGAGCGAGCCCAGCGACATGCCGTGGAAGGCGTTGGTGAACGAGACGATCGACTCGCGCCCCTTGACCTTACGGGCGAGCTTCAGCGCGGCCTCGACCGCGTTGGTGCCCGTCGGGCCGGGGAACATGACCTTGTAGGGCAGGTCACGCGGGCGCAGGATGTTGTTCTGGAACGACTCCAGGAACGCGCGCTTGGCCGTGGTCGACATGTCGAGACCGTGGGTGACGCCGTCACGCTCGATGTAGTCGATCAGCGCCCGTTTCAGCACCGGGTTGTTGTGGCCGTAGTTCAGAGAACCGGCACCGGCGAAGAAGTCGAGGTAGGTGTGGCCGTCCTCGTCGTACATGTGGCTGCCCTGCGCGCGGTCGAACACAGCAGGCCAACCGCGGCAGTAGCTGCGCACCTCCGACTCCAGGGCCTCGAAGACGCTCAGGGCGGGCGGGGTGATGGTCACAGCATTCTCCTGGGAGATGAGTGCGAGGGGTGAGGGGGTGAAGGCGGGGGCCTTCGGTGTGTACGGGGGTGTCGGGGTCGGAAAGTCGGGGCTGTCAGGGGTGACAGAGATGTCGGCGATGACCTCGGTGCGTCCCGGGAACTCAGCCGCGGTCCGCGAGCGGGCCGATGCGGTAGAGCACCTCGGGCTCGTGTCCTCCGTCGGGGAACAGGCCGCCGTCGAAGAGCACCTCGCGCTCGACGGGTGCGCCGTGCCGCTCGGCGAAGGACGTGAACAGCCGGTTCGACGCGGTGTTGTCCGGGGTGATCGTGGTCTCGATCTCCCGGACGCCCGTCGCGGCGACGCGCGCGGTCAGCCCGTCGAGCAGCGTGGCGGCCAGTCCGCGGCCGCGCCATGCCTGATCGACGGCGACCTGCCAGACCACCAGGGTCTCGGGCCGGTCCGGGCGGATGTAGCCGGTGATGAAGCCGACCGGTCCGCCCTCGGTGTCGCGCGCCACCACGGAGGTGGCGGCGAAGTCGCGGCACCACAGGAGGTAGCTGTAGGAGGAGTTGAGGTCCAGTGTCTTGGAGTCGCGGGCGATTCGCCAGATCGCGGCTCCGTCCTCGACGTGTGGAGTGTCGAGGGTGAGCCCCTCCGGCAAATCAAATTCGCTACGGGCGCCTACTCGGTCTGCTTGTGCGGCGGTCATGCGAATTCAATTTACCCAGCAGGATAGAAAAATGCATCGAGGAGAGGGGTTACGCAGAGGGGGGTCGATGTGGTAACACGCGGGGGTGCGCGGGCGCGCGGCAGATGGGTGAAGTGCGGTAATTTGCGGGGGAGTTAGTGGGGTGAAACGGTCGGCCTGTGGAGTGTGTCACATGTGCGTAACGGGGCCGTGATGGCACCGAATTGCCGTGTCCTGGAACACTAAAAAAAGTGCGTTTAGAGATTGGAAACGGGGGAAGACGAAACAGGAAGATGTACCTGGAAAGCGCATCGAATTTTTCTTCCGGCCTTCCGGAATTCATTCCACCGGGCTTCTGTCACGGAACTCAACCCCGAAAGTCGCCGCGGACGGCGAATGCGCCGGACGGTCCGTTGCCGGAGGCGGAGTAGCCGTCCCGTCCGGCGTCCCGGCCGCCCTCGGCGTGGTTGTACTGCCCCGCGAAGACATGGCGGCCGACCGGCACCGTGGCCCCCTTCCGGAGCGTCCAGCGGTAGACCAGCACCCCGTCCTCGGAGCGTACCGAGACGGCCAGGTCGCCCGCGGGCAGTGTGCTCCAGGAGCCGGTGGTGCGCACCCCGCCGTTCTCGGCGACCCGCAGCTCCACCGACAGCGACGTCAGGGGCTTGCCGGTGGTGAGGGTGATGTCGTTCTGCGCCCAGTACGGGTTGGAATTGGGGTTGATCGCTCCCCGCGAGCGCACCGCCGGATCGGCGAGATGGTTTGGGCCGACCGAGGTGGGAAAGGCGCTCGGGGTGTGCCGACCAGCCCCGTCCCCCGCGCCGCCGCCCGGCCGTCGCGTCGTCTCGCCCCCCTCGCCCGCGGCGGGCGGCCCGGCGGGCTCGCTCGACGTCCGTACCGTCTGCGGTCCGTCGGCGGTGTCGGTGGTCACCACCGCGATACCGGCGGCGGCGACCGCCGCGGCCAGCCCCGCCGCCGGGCCCACCACCCGGGCCCACCGCCGGGCGGGGACGCGACGGACGCGCCGCCGCTCCTCGGCCGCCATGCCCGCGGTGACCCGGGCCAGCATCCGGGCCCGGTCCGGCCGGTGCGCCCCGGCGGCCTCGCGCAGTTCGGCGGCGACATCGCGCCGGCCGTCGCGATGGTCGATCATCAACCGTTTCCTCCTGGGTGCCCGGCGTGGCCCACACGGCCGGGGCGGAGCCCCCGTACCGTCTCCTGCGCCGACGGCTGGGCCTGCGCCTGCGTCCCCGCCGCGGGCCGCTCGGTGTCGTCGTCCGGCGGGCCGAGCAGCCGCTCCAGCTCGGCGATGCCCCGCGAGGTCTGGCTCTTGACCGTCCCCACCGAGATGCCGAGCGTGCGGGCCGTGTCCCGCTCCGAGAGGTCGAAGGCGTGCCGCAGCACCACGCACGCCCGCTTCCGGAACGGCAGCCTCACCAGCGCGGCCTGCACATCCACCACCGCGGAGACATCCGGATCGTCCACCCGGTCCGAGCGCTCCGACGAGAACAGCGCCACCCGCCGCCGCTCGCGCACCAGGCTGCGGATGCGGGACCGGGCGAGATTGGCGAGCACGCCCCGGGCGTACGCGGCCGGATGCTCGGCGACCCGCACCCGGTCCCACCGGTGCCAGACCGCGACCAGCGCGTCGGCCGCCAGGTCGTCGGCCCCGTCGGAACTGCCCAGCAGCAGATGGGCGAGGCGGGCCAGCTCGACGTGGTGCCGCTCGAAGAACTCCCGGAACTCCGCCTGCGCGTCGGCCGCCGGTAAGCCGGCCGCCGGTAAGTCGGCGTTCGGCGAGGCGTCGCTCGGTGAATCGGCGCTCGCCGAGTCGGGGTTCGGTGGTGAGTCGGCCGTCCGCGCGTGGGCCGTCCGTGAGCCGGTCGTCGGTAAGTCGGCCGCGGCTGCCGGGCCATCGGTAGGAGCGCTCACGCGGGCCTCCTCACTGTGCCTCGTCCGGTGGGTTGCGTGAGCGTAGCAGCGCTCCCCGTGTTGTACGAGTGGAGCCCTTCCGCCTCCCCGGGAATTGGCCGGTCAGCGCCCCGATGCCGTCTCGTACAGTGCGTGACATGAGGGAGAGCGCGGTGCTGCACATCAAGGGGCGAATCCTGGTCGGCCCGGAGGACGGGGACGACGGCGGCATCCGGGACGAACTGTGGGTGATCGACGGCAAGATCACCTTCGACCGGCCGTCCGGTACCCGGGAGGTCCGGCGGCTGGACGGCTGGGTCCTGCCGGGGCTGGTCGACGCCCACTGCCACGTCGGCCTGGACGCCCACGGCGCGGTGGACGACGCGACGAGCGAGAAGCAGGCACTCACCGAACGCGACGCCGGGGCGCTGCTGCTCCGCGACGCCGGATCGCCGTCCGACACCCGCTGGGTCGACGACCGCGAGGACCTGCCCCGCATCATCCGGGCAGGCCGCCACATCGCCCGGACCAGGCGCTACATCCGCAACTACGCGTATGAGATCGAACCGGAGGACCTGGTCGCCTATGTGGCGGCGGAGGCGCGCCGGGGCGACGGCTGGGTCAAGCTCGTCGGCGACTGGATCGACCGGGACACCGGCGACCTGTCCGCCTGCTGGCCGCGCGGCGCGGTCGAGGCGGCCATCGCCGAGGCGCACCGGCTCGGGGTGCGGGTCACGGCGCACTGCTTCGCCGAGGAGACCCTGGCCCCGCTGGTCGAGGCCGGGATCGACTGCGTCGAGCACGCGACCGGGCTGACCGAAGACACCATCCCGCTGTTCGCCGAGCGGGGCGTCGCCATCGTCCCGACGCTCGTCAACATCGCCACCTTCCCGCGGCTCGCGGAGGGCGGCGAGGCCAAGTTCCCGCGCTGGGCCGACCACATGCGGCGGCTGCACGCGCGCCGCTACGACACGGTGCGCGCCGCCTGGGACGCGGGCATCCCCGTCTACACCGGCACCGACGCGGGCGGTTCGCTCGCGCACGGGCTGGTCGGCCAGGAGGTCGCCGAACTGGTCAGGGCGGGCATCCCGGTGCGCGACGCGCTGTCGGCCGCCACCTGGGGCGCCCGGTCCTGGCTCGGACGGCCGGGGATCACCGAGGGCGCCCCGGCCGACCTCGTGGTGTACGAGGCCGATCCGCGCGCCGACGTACGGGTGCTGACGGCGCCGCGGCGGGTGGTGCTGCGGGGCCGGGTGTTCTGAGCGGGACCCGGGAGGCTCGTGAGGCCCGGGGGCCCGAGAGGGCTCGTGAGGCTCGGGAGTGCGTCGGCGTCGAACGCTTCGGCGAACAACACCCTTTGGGATGAACGGACTTCATGTGTCTGCCTGTTTACCCTCGGTGCGCAAATATGGCGTGGTCGAGGCCGTCGGCGCCCGTGGAGTCCCCCGCGGCAGGCGCCGGCGGCTCCATGTCTCCTGTGGGGGTCAACTCACGTGTCCTTTTCACGCAATACCTTCTTCGGCATGCCCGCCCGCCGTCTGGCGGCCGTCTCCGCAGCCACCGCCGTCTCCGTCCTGGGCGTCCTGCCCGCGGGCACGGCGCACGCCCGGACCGGCCACACCATCGCCGCCGGTAAGGCGAGCGCGGCCGTGCTCCGTACCGACCTGAGCGTCTCGCTCCTCAACAAGACCGTCACCGCACCGCTGGTGACCTCGCTGAACGAAGTGCAGGCGCCCAGGACCGCCAGCAAGACGGCGCTCTCCGCGACCGTGGCCGGTGTCAACGGCGACCGCCCCTTCAGCGTGCTGCGCGCCGACGTGGCCACGGCCCGCGCCGCCACGGACAAGTCCCGGTCCGAGGGCTACTCCAACCTCCTCAACGCCAAGGTGAACGTGCCCGGGCTGCTGGGGGTGCCGCTCATCACGGTGGAGCAGGTCACCTCGAAGGCCGTGTGCGCGGCCGGGAAGAAGCCGACCGCCCACTCCAACGTGCTCGGCACGGTCAGCGTGCTCGGCCAGCGGGTCACCCTGACCGCGGGCGCCGCCACCAAGGTCGACGTGCCCTCGCTCGGCCAGGTGAGCCTGGATCTGTCGCGCACCGCGACCACCTCGCGCACCGCGGCGGCCACCGCGCTCGCGCTGAAGGTCTCGGTGAACCCGCTCAAGCTCAACGTCTCCGAGGTCAAGGGCCAGGTCACCCTGGCCCACGCGACCTGTGAGGCGCCCGGCGCCCCGGCCAAGGAGGAGAAGCCGGAGGTGGTCAACCAGACCAAGCCGGAGCCCAAGCCGGAGCACCTCGCCGAGACCGGCGGCAGCTCGGCCACCCCCTACCTGGTGGCAGGCGGCGCCGTGCTGCTCGCCGCGGGCGGCGGTGCGGTGATCCTGGCCCGCCGCCGACGGGCCGCCGGAACGCGCGGTGATGTGTAAGCACCACGCCTCCTAGCAGCCGGTGCCGGCGTCGACCCACCCCGACCCCGGCACCGGCGCAGGGGTGACTTGCCGATCAGGCAGGACACCCCTTGGGCCTGCCCGGTGCGTCTCCCATCGCCCGGGCAGGCCCGCGGACCTTCGTTGCTCAGCCGTGGCTCAGCTTTCCTGCAGGGCCTTGGCCAGGGCGATCACGAAGCGGTCGGTCGTATCGCGGTCCCGGACGGCCAGCCGCAGCCAGTCCGGGCCCAGGCCCGGGAACGTGTCGCCGCGGCGCACCGCGAAGCCGAGTTCGCGGAGGCGGGCCCGGATCGCCGCCGCGTCCGGCAGCCGGATCAGCAGGAACGGACCGGCCGCCGGGCCGCACACCCGCAGCCCGGCCCCGGCGAACTCGCCCAGGCGGCCGGTCAGATAGGCGCGGTCGGCGGCGGACCGCTCGGCGGCCCGCGCCGCCTCGGCCAGCGCGGCAGGCGCACAGCACGCCTCCGCCGCGACCAGGGCGGGGGCGGACACCGGCCACAGCGGCTGCACCCGCTCCAGCCCGGCGATGATCTCCGGGTCCGCCAGCACATAGCCGATGCGCAGCCCCGCGAGCCCCCAGGTCTTGGTGAGGCTGCGCAGCACGATCAGCCCCGGCACATCCGCGCGGGAGGCGAGCGACGCGGGCTCGCCCGGCACGGCGTCCATGAACGCCTCGTCCACCACCAGCGTCCGCCCGGGCCGGGCCAGTCCGGCGAGCGCGGCGGCGGGGTGGAGCACGGAGGTGGGGTTGGTGGGGTTGCCGACGACCACCAGATCGGCGTCGTCCGGCACCGCCGCCGGGTCCAGCCGGAAGCCGTCCCGCTCGTCGAGCAGCACTCGCTCCACCGGGTGCCCGGCGTCCCGCAACGCGGCCTCCGGCTCGGTGAACTGCGGATGCACCACCACCGGGCGCCGGGCCGGAAGGGCGCGGGCGATCAGCACGAACGCCTCCGCGGCCCCGGCCGTCAGCAGCACCCGCTCCTCCGGCACCCCATGGCAGGCGGCCACCGCGGCGCGCGCCGCCCGCCCGTCCGGGTAGGCGGCCAGCCCGTCGAGGGACGCGGCGATACGGTCCTTGAGCCAGCGCGGCGGCGTACCGGCCCGGACGTTGACCGCGAGATCCGTCAGCCCGGCGTCGGCGCCCCGCACCTCCGCGTCCCCGTGGTGCCGCAGATCGAACCCGGGGACCGCCCCCGCCGCCCTGTCGGCGGGTATCTCAGCGGACATCGGCGTGGAGGTCCGGATGGGAGTGGGCGTGGGCGTCCGGGTCGAGCTGGGCCCGCTCGGGCACCCCGGCCGCCTCCTCGTAGCGCTCCAGGACCAGTTCCGCCAACTCCACGGCCGGGCCGATGACATCGGCGGACACCACCTCGACCTCCGGATACGCCAGCGCCCAGCCCTCCGCCTGCTGCCGCACCCGCTCCAGCGCGTCGCCGCCGAACAGGAAATACGGCAGCACGACGATCCGCTTCGCCCCGAGCCGCACACAGCGGTCGAGACCCGAGGGCACGTCCGGCGCGGCGAGTGAGGCGAAGGCCGTCTCGACGCCCGCGAAACCGCGGCCCTCCCACAGCAGCCGGGCGGCCCGGTGCACCTCGGCGTTGCCTTCCGGCAGTGGCGACCCGTCGCCCACCAGCAGCACCGTGGTCTGCGCCCGGTCCGAGGGGGAGCGCCGACCGCCGCCCAGCGCCTCGTCCAGCCGCCGCTCCAGCACCCGCAGCAGCCGGGGGTCCGGGCCCAGCGGGCGGCCGAAGACGAACGAGGCGTCCGCGTGCCGCTCCGCCTCCTGGGCCAGCGCGGCGGCGACCCCGTCTCTGGGATGTTCCACCGGGATCAGGCTCAGGGGCACCACGGCGAAACGGGTCACTCCCTCTCCGACGAGCCGGGCCACCGCGTCGGACAGCGGGGGCGCGTCCGGCCCGGTGAGGCCGCCCGCCAGGGGCAGATCCGGGTGCTGCGTGCCCAACTCCCGTACGAAGTCCTGGAAGGCGCCGGCGCGCCTGTCGTCTCGGGTGCCGATGCCTGCGATGAGCAGCGCGGGCGGGGTCGTCACGAGGTCTCCTTGGTGCAGGGTGAAGCGGGTCTCACGGGGGGAAAGCGCAGTATCGCCCCGAGACGTTACTGAGCGCCGTCGGGACACGCCACGGCAGGTCTTCGGCCATCTCGCGGGCCGCGGCGGGCGATCGCGCAGGTGGCCCTCGACGGCCCGCCACCGCCCGGCTCCGACGCCCGCTTGGCGACGAGCAGTTGGCCTCCCGGTCCGGCTGCCAGCAGCGCGGCGGCCTCGGCGACACTGGGCGTCCCCATGGCGGTGAGCGCCGCCCCGGACGGGTTCGGCACCTCGACGGCGGCCAGCACTTCCGCTCCGTACCCACGCAGTGGCACCCCGAATCGCTCGGCCGCGGCCCGCAGCGCGGGCTCACCGGTCTTGGCCTCGACCGTCGCCAACTCGGCGACGCCGCCGGGCGCGAGGCCCGCCCCGGCGAGGGCCGCCGCCACCAGTCCGGCCACCTCGCCCACGGACACCCCCCGCCCCGCGCCGACGCCGACGATCAGATCCGGCGGCCGTGAAGGGTGTGGCTGGTGTGAAGGGCGTGAAAGGTGTGAGGGGTGTGGTCGGTCCATCTCAGGTCGGTCCATCTCGGGTCACCGCCTCCGTCATCCGGTGGCGGGCACACACCCGGCCACGAACCGGGCCGCCACACCGGGCGCCGCCGCCCAGTGCACATGGAGATACGAGGCATGCACGTTTCCCGGTGCGAACCCTTCGGTGCGGCGCTGCGGATGGACGAGCCCCCAGGCGGGCGTTTGACCCGCGCCCGGCTCGACGGTGGTGCGGTGGAACTCATGACCGCGCACCCGGGTCCCCGCGGCGGCGAGGGAGGTGTCGGAAATGGCCACGGCCTCACGGTAGCCCAGCGTCAGCCGATCCGACATATGTGCCTCGGCGTCCACCACCGCGCACATCGGGCGGCCGTCCAGCGAACGCGCCAGATACAGCAGCCCGGCGCACTCGGCGGCGATGGGCGCCCCGGTCGCCGCCAGCTTCGCGACCTCGGCGCGCAGCGGCTCGTTCGCCGACAGCTCCGGTGCGTACACCTCCGGGAAGCCGCCACCGATCACCAGCCCGCCGACGCCCTCGGGGAGGCGCTCGTCCCGCAGCGGGTCGAACGGCACGACCTGCGCACCCGCGGCGGTGAGCAGCTCGGTGTGCTCCGCGTAGGAGAAGGTGAACGCGGCTCCGCCCGCCACGGCGACCACCGGACGCGGACCTTCCGGGTGCCGCCCCTCCGGCCGCGGCCCCCCGGCGACGGCCGCCGCCGGGCCCAGCTCCGCCACCGGGTCCCACACCGGGCCGGACAGGGGAGGCGCGCTGCCCGCCAGCGCCATCAGCCCGTCGAGATCGCACCCCTCCCGCACCCAGGTGGCCAGCGCCGCCACCGCGTCCGTCGCCTCCGTGCGCCGCTCGGCCACCGGCACCAGGCCGAGATGACGGCTCGGCGTCCCGACCTCGCGCATCCGGCGCAGCGCGCCGAACACCGGCACCCCGGCCCCTTCGAGGGCCTCCCGCAGCATCGCCTCGTGCCGGTCCGACCCGACCTTGTTGAGGATCACCCCCGCGACCCGCACCTCCGGGTCCCAGGAGGCGAAGCCATGCACCAGCGCCGCCACCGAACGCGACTGCGACGACGCGTCCACCACCAGCACCACCGGCGCCCGCAGCACCTTGGCCACCTGGGCCGTCGACGCCAGCTCGCCCTGCCCGGCCGCGCCGTCGAACAGCCCCATCACGCCCTCGATCAGGGCCAGATCGCAGCCCGCCGCCCCATGCAGGAACAGCGGGGCGATCCGGTCCGGACCGCACAGATAGGCGTCCAGATTCCGCCCCGGCCGCCCGGCCCCGCCACCAGGCGCCCGGCCACCAGGCGCCCGGCCGCCACCGGCGGACGAGACGGCCAGCGCGTGATAGCCGGGATCGATGTAGTCCGGGCCCACCTTGTGCGGGGAGACATCGAGACCGCGCTCCGCGAAGGCGGCCATCAGCCCGGCGGTGACGGTCGTCTTGCCGCTGCCGGAGGCGGGCGCGGCGACGACCAGTCTGGGGACTCTCACCACTCGATGCCTCGCTGGCCCTTCTGACCGGTGTCCATCGGGTGCTTGACCTTGGACATGTCGGTGACCAGATCGGCGAATTCCACCAGCGGCGCCGGTGCGTTGCGCCCCGTGATGACCACATGCTGCGTACCCGGCCGGTCGCGCAGGACCGACACCACTTCCTCAGGATCGACCCAGCCCCAGTGCATGGGGTACGCGAACTCGTCCAGCACATAGAGCCGGTATGTCTCCGCCGCGAGATCGCGCTTGACCTGCTCCCAGCCCTCGCGTGCGGCCTCCTCGCTGGAAGCCATGTCGCGCTGGACCCACGACCAGCCCTCGCCCATCTTGTGCCATGCGACGGTCCCCCCTTCGCCCGAGTCGCCGAGGACGCGCAGCGCACGCTCCTCGCCGACCTTCCATTTCGCGGACTTTACAAATTGGAATACACCGACCGGCCAGTTTTGGTTCCACGCCCGCAGCGCCAGGCCGAACGCGGCGGTCGACTTGCCCTTCCCCACGCCCGTGTGCACGAACACGAGCGGCCGGTTGCGGCGCTGGCGGGTGGTCAGCCCGTCGTCGGGGACGACGGTCGGTTGTCCTTGCGGCATCAGGCTGCCCTTCGTGTGTTCTGTACCGTCCGTACATCGCGGACCAGCGCCGTGACGCTGTCCGCGCGCAGTTCGTCGAGGGTGACCGGAGTGCCCCGCAGATCGCGGGCCAGCGTGCCCGCCAGGCCCAGCCGCACCGGCCCCGCCTCGCAGTCGACCACCACCGAGGCGACCCCGTCGGCCGCGAGCAGCCGCGCCGCGCGCCCGGCCCGCTCCACCGGTGTGGACTCGGCGACCCGGCCGGAGCCCGCGGCCTTCTTGGCCTCGGTGGCCCGCCCGTCGGTCACCACGACCAGCAGCGGACGGCGCGAGGGGTCCCGCAGCCGCTCCACCCGCAGCACCTCGCGGGCCTTCAGCAGCCCCGCCGCGAGCGGGGTGCGGCCGCCGGTCGGCAGCTGTTCCAGCCGGGCGGCGGCGGTGTCCACCGACGAGGTGGGCGGCAGTGCCAGCTCCGCTCCCGTGCCCCGGAAGGTGATCAGGCCGACCTTGTCCCGCCGCTGGTAGGCGTCCAGCAGCAGCGACAGCACCGCGCCCTTGATCGCGCCCATGCGCTTGCGGGCGGCCATCGAGCCCGACGCGTCCACGACGAACAGCACGAGATTGCCCTCCCGGCCCTCCCGCACCGCCTCCCGCAGATCGTCCCGGCGCACCAGCAGCCCGGGGCCGCTCCGCCCGCGGCTGTGCTGATGCGGGGCGGCGGCCCGTACCGTCGCCGTCAGATGAAGCGAGGTCAGCGTCCCCCGGGGGCGGCGCGCACCGGCGGTGCGGCCGTGCGCGGTGCGGGCGCGCGACCGCCGCCCGGCGGCGCCTTCGCCGAGCCCCGGTACGTCCAGCCGCCGGGTCCGGAACGGCTCCGCGGCGCCCACGGCCGCCCGCTCGCCGCCGCTGCCACCGGCCCCGCCGCCCTCCTCGGACTCCGCGGGCTCGGCGCCGGACGACGCCTCGGGTTCGGCCGACCGCTGTTCGGGGATGGACGGCTCGGGCCCGCCGGGCGGCGGCGCCTGCTCCTGCCCGCCGTCCTGGGGACGGCCGCCGCCGGGCCCGTCGGGGCCGTCTCCGCCGTCGGAACCGCCGCCGGGCCCGCCCGGGCCATCGGGGTCGTCATCCGGGCCCTCATCGGGCTCGGCGGCTTCCGGCTCGGGCTCCGGCTCCTCGTCCTCGAACTGCCGCAGCACCTCGTCCAGCTTGTCCTCGTCCAGCCCCGGCGCGTCGAACGGCGCCCGCCGCCGCCGGTGGGGGAGCGACAGCAGCGCCGCCTGCCGCACGTCCTCGGTCCGCACATCCGTCCGGCCCGCCCAGGCGGCCAGCGCCGTCGCCGTACGCGCCGTCACGATGTCCGCGCGCATCCCGTCCACCTCGAACGCCGCGCACACCGCCGCGATCTGGCGCAGCGCGCGGTCGCTCAGCCGGACGGCGGGCAGCAGGGCGCGCGCCGCCGCTATGCGCTCCCGCAGCTCGCCCTCCTCGTGCGCCCAGCGCACGGCGAACCCGGCCGGGTCCTCGTCGTACGCCAGCCTCCGGCGCACCACCTCGACCCGCTCCTCGGTGTCCCGCGACGCCGTGACCTCGACGGTGAGCCCGAAGCGGTCCAGCAGCTGCGGCCGCAGCTCGCCCTCTTCCGGGTTCATGGTGCCCACCAGGAGGAAGCGCGCGGCGTGCCGTACGGAGACGCCCTCGCGCTCCACGTAGGAGGCGCCCATGGCGGCCGCGTCGAGCAGCAGGTCGATCAGGTGGTCGTGCAGCAGGTTGACCTCGTCGACGTACAGCACCCCGCGGTGCGCGTCGGCGAGCAGCCCCGGCTCGAACGCCTTGACCCCGTCGGACAGCGCCCGCTCGATGTCGAGCGACCCGACGAGGCGGTCCTCGGAGGCGCCGACCGGCAGCTCCACCATCCGCGCGGGGCGCGCGTCCCCGGCGACGGTCTCGTGCGGTCCGTCCGGGCAGTCCGGGTCGGGCGCGGCCGGATCGCAGGAGAAGCGGCATCCGGGGACGACGCCGACCGGCGGCAGCAGGGTGGACAGGGCGCGCACGGCCGTCGACTTGGCCGTGCCCTTCTCGCCGCGCACCAGCACGCCGCCCACGGCGGGCGAGACGGCGTTGAGGAGCAGGGCTAGCCGCATGTCGTCCATTCCGACGACCGCGGTGAACGGGTAGGCAGTGGTGGTCATGCTCGGGTACCTCCTACGGTGCGTGCGCGGTCGGTGCGTGCGGGCTCGCGTCTCGTGCTCAATCCGTTCCTCCCGGCGCTCCGGGCGGTACGAAGGGCAGTCCGTCCGGTACGCCGCCCTCGATGAGCCTCAGCAGCGCGTCCGTGTCCGCGTGCTCCTCGATCAGATCGCCCAGCCGGTCGAGCTGCTCCTCGCGCAGCTCCCCGAAGCGGGTGTCCGGCGCGGGCACGAACGCCCGGCCCGCCGCCTCCGCGACCCGCCGCAGGAAGGCGCGGCGGAAGCCGTCGCTCTCCAGTGAGCCGTGCCAGTGCGTGCCCCATACGGAGCCCACCCGGCAGCCGTCCAGGAAGGGTTCGTCGCCGCCGCCCTGCAGTTCGGCGATCCCGTGGTGGATCTCGTAGCCCTCCACCCGTTCGCCCAGCGCCTCGCCGACCGGCCGGGCCAGGGTCTTACCTGCGGCGAAGCGGACCCGTACGGGCAGCAGCCCGAGGCCCGCGACCGTTCCGGCCTTCGACTCGACCTCGTCCTCGATTCGCTCGCCGAGCGCCTGGAAGCCGCCGCAGATGCCGAGCACCGGCCGCCCCTCCGCGGCCCGCCGCGCGATCGCGTCGGCGAGGCCGCGCTCGCGCAGCCACTCCAGCGCGCGCACGGTCCCCCGAGTGCCCGGCAGCACCACCAGATCGGCGTCGGCCAGCTCCTCCGGGCGGTCCACGAAGCGCACGATCACGCCCGGCTCGGCGGCCAGCGCGTCCACGTCGGTGAAGTTGGACATCAGCGGTACGGCGGTCACCGCGACCCGCAGCAGGTCCGCGCCGTGCGGCGGTGCGACGACGCTCTCGCGCACCGTGCCGCGCAGCGAGACGCGCAGTCCGTCCTCCTCGTCGATGCCGAGGCCGTGCGCGTACGGCAGCACGCCGACGGTCGGCCGCCCGGTGAGGTCGCGCAGCATGTCCAGACCGGGTTCCAGCAGGGTCACGTCGCCGCGGAACTTGTTCACCACATAGGCGGCGATATGCCGCTGGTCCTCGCGGGACAGCAGCGCGGTCGTGCCGAAGAAGGACGCGAAGACGCCGCCGCGGTCGATGTCCCCGACCACGACGACCGGCAGCCCGGCGGCCCGGGCCAGCCCCAGGTTGACGATGTCGGTACGGCGCAGATTGATCTCGGCCGGGCTGCCCGCGCCCTCGCAGATCACCGCGTCGTGGGTGCGCCGCAGCTCGTTCAGACAGTCGGTGACGGTCTCCAGGAGGCCTTCGCGCCGCCACTCCGCGTGGTAGCCACGCGCGCTCATCTCGCCCACCGGCTTGCCGAGCAGCACCACCTGGCTGCTGCGGTCGCTGCCCGGCTTCAGCAGGACCGGGTTCATCAGGGCGCTCGGTTCGGCGCGCGCGGCGGCGGCCTGCATGGCCTGGGCCCGCCCGATCTCGGCGCCGTCCTTGGTGACGAAGGAGTTGAGCGACATGTTCTGCGCCTTGAACGGGGCGACCCGGAGCCCTTTGCGCGCCAGCCAGCGGCAGATGCCCGCCGTGACGACGCTCTTACCGGCGTCCGAGGTCGTCCCCGCGATGAGCAGTCCGCCCCCCAGGGTCATCGGTTCACCCTTTCCTGATCGGCTCCGGAGCCCTGAGGGGCACCGGAGCGAGCCGCGACGGTGGTGAGCAGGGCCAGCGCCGCCACCCGCCGCGAGAGGCGGATCGCGCGCGGGATGTCGGCCGCCGTCACGGGACGGCCGCCCGGGTTCAGCACGGGGCGGTGCTCGACCCGGCCCCCGTACGTCAGCGTGCCGCCCAGCCGGACGCCCAGCGCGCCCGCGAACGACGCCTCCACCGGGCCCGCGTTGGGGCTCGGGTGGCGTCCGCCGTCGGCGCGCCAGGCGCGCCGCGCGCCGCGCGGGTCGGGCCCGGCGAGGGTGGCCAGCACCGCGGTGAGACGGGCGCCGGGCCAGCCCGCGGCGTCGTCCAGCCGGGCCGCGGCCCAGCCGAACCGGCGGTATCGGGCCGACTTGTGGCCCACCATGGCGTCCAGCGTGTTGACGGCCCGGAAGCCGACGAGCCCCGGCACCCCGGCCACGGCCCCCCACACCAGCGCGCCCACCACCGCGTCCGAGGTGTTCTCGGCCACCGACTCGACGACCGCCCGCGCGATCTGCCGCTCGTCCAGGGCCTGCGGATCGCGTCCGCACAGATGGGGCAGCCGCTCCCGCGCGGCGTCGACGTCCCCGGCGGCCAGCGCGTCACCGATGGCCCGGGCCTCCCGGACCAGCGAGGTACCGCCCAGCACGGCCCAGGTGGTGGCGGCGGTCAGCGCGGCGTCGGCGGCACGGGAGGGCCCCACGAGGGTGCGTACGGTACGCGCCAGCAGCGCGGCACCGGCGGCCGCACCGCCCGCGCACAGCGCGGTGTGCAGGGCCCCGGAACCGCGGTGGTCGCGCCACAGCCGCCGCTCGACGGCCGCGGCGGCGCGCCCGAACGCGGCCACCGGATGGCCGCGGCGCGGATCGCCCGTGGCGAGGTCGCCGAGGAAGCCGAGTGCGGCGCCGCACGCGTACGAGGCGTGATCGGCACGCATCCTTCAGACCGCCGTCATGCCTCTGCGGCGGGGACCGCCGCCGAGCATACGGACAGTTGGAGCTGACGGCGTGGCAGTGCCGGGCATGGCGGTATGTCCTCACTCAGGGTCCGCGCCCTGGTTCGACGTGACCGGCGGTGAAAGTCTCCTGGCTCCCGGATCGGCGGCTCTCCCGGTCTTCCAGCCCTCCTCGCTACGGACGGCCGTGACCCCTTGCGGTGAGGGGAGAGCGCTCCCCGGTGACAGTGGCGGGACCGCGCCGGATTCTCACCGGCTTCCTCTCCTGCCGCCGTTTGGCTCGGGAAGTCCACCATGGGGTGCGAATGGCCGTCAACTCGCATTTGACCTGCGATGCCAGAGTGTGCGGAGCTCCACAGGCGCACACCTGGCAACGACCGCGGGGCGGCGGGCGCCGATAGCGCCCACCGCCCCGCGGCTTCCGTGGCTTTCAGGCCACGATCAGATAGATGCCGTACGCCACCACCGCGGCGCACAGCGCGAAACAGGCGTACGCGCCGGTGCGCGCAACCGGGGACGCGCCGCCCGCGGTGGCCTGGGGCTGCGCCTGAGCCGTACGGGAGGTGCCCATGATGCCCAGGGTGAAGACCCCTACGACGCCGACCGTTGCCGCGAGGCTGATGCCGAAGACCTGGCCGAGTGCCGCCCAGTCGATCTGCATGGTGTGTGCTCCCTGTCAGCTGCTGGAACGGGTTCCCGCGGCGGCGGGAGTGGGTGCGGAGGGGGACGAGGCGTTCCGGGTATCCGTGCCGCGCGTGCCGTCGGTGCCGGCGGTGGCAGACACGGTCGTCGGCTGTGCGGACCCGGCCGAGGCGGCCTTCCCGGCGGGCGGCGGGGCCACCGACCGCACGGCGGCGGTGACGACACCGACCGGCTCGGCGGACTCCGCACCCGGCGCGTTCACGTTGCTGGCGTCCACCGGCTTGCGCCGCGAGAGCACCCAGATGACACCGCAGCCGAGCACCGCGAGGACGGCGACCGCGGCGATGCCCCCGCTGCCCTGGCCGGCCAGGAGCGCCGCACCGGCGGCCACCAGACCGGCGGCCGGGAGGGTCAGCACCCACGCGACGACCATGCGGCCCGCGGTCGACCAGCGCACCACCCCGCCCTTGCGGCCGACGCCCGCGCCCATGACGGCGCCCGAGCAGACCTGCGTGGTGGACAGCGCGAAACCGATGTGGGAGGAGGCCAGGATGACGGTCGCGGCGCCGGTCTGGGCGGCGAAGCCCTGCGGCGGCTGGATGTCGGTGATGCCCTTGCCCATGGTGCGGATGATGCGCCAGCCGCCCAGGTAGGTGCCGAGGGCGATGGCGAGACCGGCGGAGACGATCACCCACATGGGCGGGTCGGAGTCGGGGGCGATGACGCCGCCGGTGACCAGCGCGAGGGTGATGACGCCCATGGTCTTCTGTGCGTCGTTGGTGCCGTGGGCCAGGGATACCAGGGCGGCCGAGGCGATCTGCCCGGCGCGGTAGCCCTTCGCGGTGTCCTCCGCGGCCCGGTCGCGGGCCAGCCGGTAGGTGAGCCGGGTGGCGGCCACCGTGGCGATGCCCGCCACGACCGGCGCGGCCACGGCCGGGATGAGGACCTTCATGACGACCGCGTCGCCGTTGACCCCGTCCATGCCGACGGAGACCACGGTGGCGCCGATGAGGCCGCCGAAGAGGGCGTGTGAGGAGCTGGACGGAAGACCGGCCAGCCAGGTCACCAGATTCCAGAGGATCGCGCCGACCAGCCCCGCGAAGATCACCTCGGGCTGGATGCCGGACCCCTCGTCGATGATGCCGCCGGAGATGGTCTTGGCGACCTCTATGGAGAGGAAGGCGCCGACGAGGTTCAGGACTGCCGACATCGCCACCGCGACCCGGGGACCGAGTGCTCCGGTGGAGATGGTGGTGGCCATGGCGTTGGCCGTGTCGTGGAAGCCGTTCGTGAAGTCGAACACCAAGGCCGTGACGATCACGATCCCGATGAGAAGCGTGATGTGTTCCATACACCCGGTCAATCAGTTCGGAGGGCGGTCAGTGCCACGGTGAACGTAAGGAAACTGGGTGAACGGGAGATGAACTGAGGCGGGCTTCATGGTGACGCGGGCGCGGTGGTGTGAGAACGGCTGGTTTTCGACCGGACTCCCTTTCGCCATACGGTATTTGACATCCATACATCGGGCTGATGTAAGCCGCTCCGTCCGGTGTTCCTGTGGAAGGATCACGCCCGGAGGTGAGGGCCCATGACGGAGCCGCGATCGGCACGACAGCCGCAGTCCGTACGACGGACGCAGTCGGCGCGACGGCCGCAGCCGAGGCTGACCCAGCCCCTGCGGCAGGCCTGGGCGCATGTGGTGCGGACGGCCCGCAGAACCACCGCCGACGGGCTCGTCGTCGGCACCTCGGGCAATGTGTCGGTCCGGGTCGGCGACACCGTCCTGGTGACCCCGAGCGGCGTCCCGTACGACCGGCTCGGCCCGCGTGACGCGGTCGGCGTCGACCTCGACGGCCGCCAGGTGCTGGGCACGCTCGCGCCCACCAGCGAGCTCCCCATGCACCTCGCCGTCTACCGTCACACGGACGACGCCTCAGCCATCGTCCACACCCATGCCGTTCACGCCACCGCGGTCTCCACGCTCGTCGGTGAACTCCCCGCGATCCACTACATGACCGCCGCGCTCGGCGGGCCGGTCCGGGTCGCCGACTACGCGCTCTACGGAACTGATGAATTGGCCGAAAACATGCTGCACGCGCTGCGCGACCGCTCCGGCTGTCTGCTGCGCAACCACGGCACCGTCGTATACGGCGCGACGCTGGACCAGGCGTACGACCGCACCGCCCAGCTGGAGTGGATGTGCCAGGTCTGGCTGGCCGCGGCCGCCGTTCCCGGCCATACCCCCACCCTCCTCCCGCCCGCCGAACTGGAGCGCGCCGCGGCCAAGCTCAGCGGCTACGGCCAGCAGCCCGCCGGGGACGCCGGGGACGCCGCCCAGCCGTAGCGCGGCCGCCGCCCGGCCCCGGACGGGTCCTGGACCGGTCCTGGCGGGGCCCGAAACAGCCCATCCCGCTGGCCGGTCCGCCGCTCCCCGCCCACACTGGGAGGGATGCGTGTGCGGACAACGGCGGTCGCTGCCGCCACCACTCTGCTCGGTGTCGGCGCGGCCGCGGTGGCGGCGGGCCGGTACGTCACCGACGCTGCGCTCAGACCGGCGCCCGACCGGCCGCTGCCGAACGAGCCACCGCTGACGGTGCACGCCACCGGCGACGGGCGGATCACCCTCACCCGTTCGCTCGCCTCGCTGCGCCCCGGCACCTACGGTCTCGTCGGCCGGATGTGCCACGCCGTCGTCGGCCCGGTGGACGAGGGCGTTCCGCACCCCGCCGACTGCGTCGTACGCCGCCTGGAGCGGGTCACGCACGGAACCCTCGACACGGGCACCCGGGTACGGCTCACCCCGCAGGTGTACACCGGCAACCCGCGGGACGCGCTCGGCCTCGACCACGCCGATGTCGACATTCCCGGCGAACTCGGGCCGCTGCCCGCCTGGTTCCTGCCCGGCGAGCGCACCACCTGGGTGATCACCACCCATGGCCTGGGCACCACCCGGGAACACCCCATGGTCGTCATGGAGCTGCTGCACCGGCTGCGGATACCGGTGCTCGACCTCGCGTACCGCGGCGACCCCGGCGCCCCGCGCCCGCCCGACGGCATCAGCCACCTCGGCGAGACGGAGTGGCGCGACCTCGACGCCGCCATCCGCTACGCGGTCCGCTACGGGGCGGAGAGCGTCGTCCTGCACGGCTGGTCCACCGGCGCCTCCATGGCCCTGCACGCGGCCGCCAACTCCGCACTGCGGCACCGGATCAGCGGCATCGTCCTGGACTCCCCGGTGCTTGACTGGCGGGCCACCCTGCGCGCCCTCGCGACGGCGCGGCGCACCCCCGCCGCCCTGCTCCCGCTCGCCGTCCGGGCGGCGGAAGGGCGCACCGGGCTGCACGACGGCAAGCTCGCGGAGGCGGCCGACCCCGGGAGCCTGCCGGTGCCCACGCTCATCGTGCACGGCCCCGACGACACCCTCGCGCCCTGGGGCGCCTCGCGTGAACTCGCCGACGCCCGGCCCGAGCTGGTCACCCTTCACCCGGTGCGGCACGCCCCGCACGCCGCGATGTGGAACGCCGACCCGCGAGGCTACGAGGAGGCCCTGCGCCGCTTCCTCACGCCCCTCATCTAGGCCGCTTCCTCACGCCCCTCATCTAGAGGGCCACGGAGGCCATCAGGCGGTTCCGGCTACGTGCCGTCATCCGGCCGCGGCGACCGCCGGACGGGTGCCGATTGGGCTTTCGGGCCGTCAACGGCGAGACTGCTTCTGTGACGTCCCGTACTCCGCGCGACTCCCGGCTCCGACTCGTCCGCCAGCGGCCGATGGCCACCGCCACCAGGCCCGCGCCGAACCGCTCCCGGCCGGCGCCACGCCCGCCCGAGGGCACGCCGCCCCGTCCGGAGCTGGCCCGGCAGGCCCGTGCGGGGCTGGTCGGGGCCGTGGAGGTGGCCCGCTGGGCCGCGGCCGAGGACGACTCGCTGGGGGCCCTCTCCGACGAGACCGCCGCCCGCGCCGCCGCGACACTCCGGCGCAGCGCCGAGGAGGTGCGGGCCGACTGGGACCGGGCCCGGCTCGTCGGACTCGTCGATCTGCACGGCGGCACCGCCCGCCCCGGCTGGCGGCTCCAGGCCTGGGACCGCGACGACAGCGCGGTGCTGCGCGGCTGGGTCGCGCTGCTCGACGCCTGGTCGCTGGCCAGCCCCGCCCCGGAGACCGCCGAGCCCACGGCCGTCGCCGAGGTGGTCGAGGCCGTACCGCAGCTGCTGCCGCTGCTCCAGCTGTCCGCGGGCCCGGTGCAGATCTCCACGCTGCTGGACATGTTGCGCAAGCGGGTCGCCGAGCTGCGCACCGAGCGCTGCGAGGTGCCGTACGGGGTGGGCGCACCAGTCGATGCCATCGCCCCGGCACCGGTCGGCGACCCCGACCGGCCGAGCGCCGCCGAGGCCGACGACGATGCGCTGGAGGCCCTGCTCGGCTGGGCCCTGGACGCCCTCGCCTCGGTCGGGGCGCTCACCGTCCTCGAAGGCGACGCCGTCCTGACCGCGCTCGGCAACTGGGCGGTGTGGGTCAAGCTGGAGCAGATCTGCGTGGCCGCCCAGAGCCCCGCCGGGAACATCGAGCACCCCGCCGCCGACATGCTGCGCGGCTGCGCGGGCCTCACCCCCGGGCCCGCCCGCGCCGAGTACCGGGCCTGGCTCGCCGCGCGCCCGGTGGGCAGCGCCATCACCGAACTGCTGGACGCGGCGCGCGGCGATGACGCGCTGCTGCGCGGGCTCGCCTTCGAGGCGCTGCGGGTCGCCGGGGCGCCCGCCGAACCCGCGGTGCGGGCCGTCGTCGACGAATCGTGCCTGCGGCCGTACGCGCTGCTGTGGCTCGCCGAGCACGAGGGCGCCGACGCCGAGGACGCGCTGGACGTGCTCACCCGCCAGGAGGCCACCTGGCTGTGGGTGGACACCGCCGCGGCCATCTCCGACCACGGCGAGAGCCCGCTGCTGGTGCGCCACCTGGAGTCCGCGGTGCAGGGCACGGTGCCCGCGCTGCTGGCGGAGGTACGTGCCGTCGGTCACCCCCGTACGGTGCAGGTGCTGGTGGCGCTGGCCGCCGCGCACCCCGACCCGGCCCTCGCCAAGGCGGTGCGCCGGGCGGCCTTCCAGGTCCACACGGGCGGCGTCTGAGGGGCCCGCGGAGGGCGGGGGAGGCCCCGGAGGGAAGGCGGGGAGGGCCTGGAGCACCCGGACCCCGGGGGAAAATCCGGTTGCCCGCACCGCTAAACTGACCCGCATGGCAATTCTCCTCGTGCATTAGACGGCGTCGGCCCCGCCCGCTGGTCCGTCCCGTCCGCCGTCCACCCTGCCCAGGAGTAATTCCCGTGATCACCGCCTCCGGCGTCGAGCTGCGTGCCGGCGCCCGTGTTCTGATCGAGTCCGCTTCCTTCCGTATCGCCAGGGGCGACCGCATCGGTCTCGTCGGCCGCAACGGCGCCGGGAAGACCACGCTCACCAAGTGCCTGGCGGGCGAGGGCATGCCGACCGGCGGCAGCATCACCCGCTCCGGCCAGGTCGGCTATCTGCCGCAGGACCCGCGCACCGGCGACCTCGACGTCCTCGCGCGCGACCGCATCCTCTCCGCCCGCGACCTCGACTCCGTGCTGCGCAAGATGCGCGAGAACGAGGACCGCATGGCCAACGGCCAGGGCGCCACCCGCGAGCGCGCGATGAAGAAGTACGAGCGCCTGGAGACGGAGTTCCTGACCAAGGGCGGCTACGCGGCCGAGGCGGAAGCCGCGACCATCGCGGCCAGCCTGGGCCTGCCGGACCGGGTGCTCGGCCAGCCGCTGCACACCCTCTCCGGCGGTCAGCGGCGCCGCGTCGAGCTGGCCCGGATTCTGTTCTCGGACTCCGACATCCTGCTGCTGGACGAGCCGACGAACCACCTCGACGCCGACTCCATCACCTGGCTGCGGGACTACCTGAAGACCTACAGCGGCGGCTTCATCGTCATCTCCCATGACGTCGACCTCGTCGAGACGGTCGTCAACAAGGTCTTCTACCTGGACGCCAACCGCTCCCAGATCGACATCTACAACATGGGCTGGAAGCTCTACCAGGCCCAGCGCGAGGCCGACGAGAAGCGCCGCAAGCGCGAGCGCGCCAACGCCGAGAAGAAGGCCTCCGCGCTCAACTCGCAGGCCGACAAGATGCGCGCCAAGGCCACCAAGACGGTCGCCGCGCAGAACATGGCCCGGCGGGCCGAGAAGCTGCTGTCCGGCCTGGAGGCGGTGCGGCAGTCCGACAAGGTCGCCAAGCTGCGCTTCCCGGACCCGGCGCCGTGTGGCAAGACCCCGCTGACCGCCGAGGGCCTGTCGAAGTCGTACGGCTCCCTGGAGATCTTCACCGATGTCGACCTGGCCGTCGACAAGGGCTCCCGGGTCGTCATCCTGGGCCTCAACGGCGCGGGCAAGACCACCCTGCTGCGGCTGCTGGCCGGGGTCGAGAAGCCGGACACCGGTCAGGTCCAGCCCGGCCACGGGCTGAAGCTCGGCTACTACGCGCAGGAGCACGAGACGCTCGACCCGGACCGTACCGTCCTGGAGAACATGCGCTCGGCCGCCCCCGACCTCGACCTGGTCGAGATCCGCAAGACGCTGGGCTCGTTCCTGTTCTCCGGCGACGACGTCGACAAGCCCGCCGGAGTGCTCTCCGGCGGTGAGAAGACCCGGCTCGCGCTGGCCACCCTGGTCGTCTCCTCGGCCAACGTCCTGCTGCTCGACGAGCCCACCAACAACCTTGACCCGGCCAGCCGCGAGGAGATCCTCGGCGCGCTGCGCACCTTCACGGGTGCGGTGGTGCTGGTGACCCACGACGAGGGCGCGGTGGACGCCCTCCAGCCGGAGCGGATCATTCTGCTCCCGGACGGCATCGAGGACCTGTGGGGCGCGGACTACGCGGATCTGGTCGCGCTGGCCTGACCTCCGGCGCCTGACCTCCGGCGTCGTCCGGCCCGTTTCCTCGCGCCTGACCGCCTGACCGCCTGACCGCCTGACCGCCTGACCGCCGGACCGTCCGAGCGTCCGACGGCCGGAGCCCCTGATCCACAGCCTCGTAGATCATTCGGCCTAGGCGTGATCCGTCATCTGAGTGAGAACGGCTCGTATCGCGGCGCGCCGCCCACGACCGGCGCACGGCACGTGCCGCGCGCCGGTCACTCTCCGGTCATCCTCTGGCACGTGGGCCCTGACCTGCCTCTTCTTCGCTGATCAACAAAGAGTTGCAGGCCAGAAGTCGCCGGAATCCTGGATTCCGAAGGCTCGTATGGCGCCATTTCCCGGAATCCTTCCTCCACAGGTCTTGCCGAATGGGTGGCCAGGACGGCGCCTAGGGGTGATCATGAGAGTCACAGAGCGCACTTCCCATGAGGAGGCACGGGTGGCCGAGACTCTGAAGAAGGGCAGCCGGGTGACCGGCGCCGCGCGCGAAAAGCTCGCGGCAGACCTGAAAAAGAAGTACGACTCCGGTGCGAGCATCCGGGCGCTGGCCGAGGAGACCGGCCGTTCCTATGGATTCGTCCACCGGATGCTCAGCGAATCAGGAGTGTCCCTACGTGGTCGCGGTGGCGCGACGCGAGGCAAGAAGGCCGCATCGGCCTGATCGCGCGTCTCGCGTCGGCGGTTCGTCACCGGCGGCAGCAGGTGTGGACAGTGCCACCCGGTTGATCGTCCGTTCGACCGGGTGGTTACTGTTCAGTCACTTGTACTGACCGCAGCCGACCGGAGGCATCCTGTGACCCTGCTCGACAAGGACGGCGTATCGCTCACCGTCGAAGACGCGGTCGCCACGGTGACCCTGACCAACCCGGCCAAGCGCAACGCCCAGTCGCCCGCGTTGTGGCGGGCGCTGAGCGAGGCGGGGTCGCTGCTGCCCGGCAGTGTGCGGGTCGTGGTGCTGCGTGCTGAGGGCGTGTCCTTCTCGGCGGGTCTCGACCGGCAGGCGTTCACCCCCGAGGGATTCGACGGCGAGCCGTCCTTCCCGGAGATGGCCCGCCGCCCGGACCCCGAGCTGGACGCGATCATCGCGGCCTACCAGGACGCGTTCACCTGGTGGCGGCGCAACGACATCGTGTCCATCGCCGCAGTGCGGGGCCATGCGATCGGGGCCGGTTTTCAGCTCGCCCTCGCCTGTGACCTGCGGGTGTGCGCGGATGACGCACAGTTCGCGATGCGCGAGACCAGCCTCGGGCTGGTGCCCGACCTGACCGGCACCCATCCGCTGGTCGGGCTCGTGGGGTACGCCAGGGCGCTGGAGATCTGCGCGACCGGGCGCTCCGTCCTCGCCCAGGAAGCCGAGCGCACCGGCCTCGCCAACCTCGTGGTGCCCGCCGCCGAGCTGGACGGCGCGGTCCAGGACCTGGCCGCAGCCCTGCTCGCCGCCCCGCGCGACGCGGTGGTCGAGACCAAGGCGCTGCTGCGGGGCGCGGCGGACCGTACGTACGACGAGCAGCGCGCCGCCGAGCGCGCCGCCCAGGCCCGCCGCGTCCGCGACCTCGCCGGTCTGGCGGACTAGGCTCGCCTCCTCCTCGCCGCCTCCTCGCCCCGGACGAGACGGACAGCTGCGGATCAGCTGGTCCACGGGCAGCCGTTCCCGCTGGTGGAGGACGACTATCAGCGGGACCAGCTGCTCCGGTTCGCCTCGCCCAGCGGGGCTCACGTGCCGCGGGGCAGGTCCTGTGTCGACGTCGGTACCGCCTCCAGCACCAGCACCGCGAGATCGTCGTCGATCGGCTCGGTGCCGAAGTTATGCGCGGCCAGCCGTATCCGCTCCGCGATGGCCTTGGCGCCGAGCCCCGCGCAGCCGCGCAGGATGTCGGCCAGGCCGTCGTCGTCGTCCAGCTGCCGGTTGCCGTCCCGCCGCTCGGTGACCCCGTCGGTCACGCACAGCAGCGTCTCGCCCGGCGCCAGGTCCAGGGAGTCGGCGTGGAAGTCGGGCTCGTCGTCGATGCCCAGCAGCATCTGCGGCAGGGCCGCGGGTGCCACCGTGCCGTCGGTGCTCAGCCGCAGCGGCAGCGGATGCCCGGCGCTGGCCAGGACGCAGTGCGCACCGCCGGACTCCGGGTCGGGCTCCAGCTCCCCGTAGAGCAGGCTGAGGAAACGCGCCCGGGCCTGGTCGCCGCCCAGCGCCGTGGCCTCCGCCTCCTCCTCCACCAAAGCCTGGTTGAGCCGGGTGAGCACCGACTCCACGCCATGGCCCTCGCGGGCCAGCAGCCGCACCAGATGGCGGGCGAGACCGGTGACCGACATCGCCTCCGGGTCGCTGCCGCAGACGTCGCCGAGCAGGAAGCACCAGCGGCGGCCGCCCATCGGGAACAGGTCGTAGAAGTCGCCGCCGACCGTCTGGCCCTCGCCGTGCGGCTCGTAGACGATCGCGGTGTCCACGCCCGGGATGGGGGCCAGCGAGACCGGCAGCTGGCGGCGCTGCAGCGCCCGGCTGATGGTGGCCTGCTGGGTGTACTGCCGGGCGGTGGCCACGGCCTGGGCGATCCGCCGCGCCACGTCGTCGGAGAGCCGCACCACGCCCTCGGTCATCTGCGCCACCCCCGTCCGGCCGAGCAGCAGCACACCGTAGCCGCGGCCGCGGGCGATGAGCGGGAAGGACAGCGCGGAGCCGCCCGCGCCGGAGGGGTCGACGGCCTCGGGCCAGGGCCAGGGGGTGCCGGGGGCGCCGAGCCCGGTCGGCGGCGGATCGCTCTCCAGCGCGGCGCGGAGCGCCTCGATGCGGCGCTCGTCGTTGTGCCAGACCCGGCGCAGCTCCAGCCGCCCGCTCTCGGTGTTCAGCCATACCGCGCACCAGTCGGCCAGCCGGGGCACCAGCAGCTGCCCGGCGAGGGCGGCGACCATGTTCTCGTCCAGCTGCCCGGTGAGCAGCTCGCTGGCCTCGGCGAGGAACGACGGCCCGCCGCGGTCGACCCATTCGGCGGTCCGGTCGCGGCGTTCACGCGGCGGGGTGGGGGCGCGGGGCGCGGTGGCGGGCTGCGCGCGGCCGGGTGCCTCGGCGGGTTCGGAGTCGACCTGGGCCGCCGCCGTCTCGGTGCCCAGGCGGAACCACACCGACTTGCGGGTGCGGTGGTACGTCACGCCCCAGGCCTCGGCGATCGCGCCGATCAGCTGGAGGCCGCGGCCCCGGCCGTGGCGCTGGGTGTCGGGCCCGCCCAGCACCACGCTGGCGGGGTGCAGGTCGGCGACCTCGATGACGATGCCGGGGCGGTCCGGCGGCACATCGGAGGCCTCGCCGGAATCCTCCGGTCCGTTCCCGGCCCGGAGGCGGCAGGTGACCTCGACCCGGGTGCCCGCGTGCAGCACGGCGTTGGTCACCAGCTCGCTCACCAGCAGGACGGCATCCTCGGTCACCCGGGCGCCGATCGCGTCCGGTCCGAGAATTTCTTTCGCGGTCTGGCCCGCGAGCGTGGTGCGGACGAACGTGCGCGCCGCCCCTGGTGCGCGCACGCTTCCGGGCAGCGTGGTCCGGGCAACGGACTCGCGCGAGAGAGGAAGCAAAGCCCCCACGTGCGGCTCCTGGACGTTTCGGGCGGATTAGGCCATCTAGGTGCCATATTATGACAGACGTAGGGATATCTAATGATCTTTTAAAGGGACGACGCCATGGCACGCGACCCGAATCCCGCGGAGTGCACTGCCGAGCTGAGGTCCTTGCTGGCGGCGATGAACGCCCTGTGCGACGGCGACTTCACCGTACGTATGGACGGCGCGAGCGAGGGCGTGCTCGGCGAAATGGCCGGAGCGTTCAACCAGCTGGTGGCGCGCAACGCACATCTGGCCTCCGAACTCCAGCGGGTCCGACGCGAGGTGGTGCGCCAGGGGCGCCTCGACGAGCGGATCAGCGCAAGCCCTGGCCAGGGCGCGTGGACGACCAGCGTGGACGACGCGAACCAGCTGGTGGACGCGCTGACCGGGCCGGTGTCCAACGCCACCCGGGTGCTGGACGCCATCGCCGCGGGCGATCTGACCAGGCGGGTCGACCTGCACGACGGCAACCGCCAGCTGCGCGGCGATCTGCGACGGCTGGCCAGCGGCGTCAACCGCACGGTCGATCAGCTGTCGCTGTTCACCGGCGAGCTGACCCGGGTGGCCCGCGAGGTCGGCACCGAGGGCCGCCTCGGCGGCCGGGCCAAGGTCCAGGGGCTGTCCGGGGACTGGCGCGAGGTGACCGAGGCCGTCAACGCCATGGCCTCCCGGCTGACCAGCCAGGTCCGCGACATCGCCGTGGTGACCACGGCCGTGGCCCGCGGCGACCTCACCCAGCAGGTGACCGTCGAGGCCACCGGTGAGCTGCTGGAGCTGAAGCTGACCGTGAACACGATGGTCGACCAGCTCCGGGCGTTCGCGGACGAGGTGACCCGGGTGGCCCGTGAGGTGGGCACCGAGGGCGAACTCGGTGGCCGGGCGCAGGTGCGGGGTGTGTCGGGGGTGTGGAAGGACCTGACGGACAACGTCAACTTCATGGCGTCCAACCTGACCAGCCAGGTCCGCAACATCGCCCAGGTGACCACCGCGGTCGCCACCGGTGACCTCTCCCAGAAGATCACCGTCGACGCCCGGGGCGAGATCCTCCAGCTCAAGAACACCGTCAACACCATGGTCGACCAGCTGTCCGCGTTCGCGGACGAGGTGACCCGGGTGGCCCGTGAGGTGGGCACCGAGGGTCGGCTCGGCGGCCGGGCGCAGGTCCGGGGTGTGTCCGGGGTCTGGAAGGACCTCACCCAGAACGTCAACTTCATGGCGGACAACCTGACCTCCCAGGTCCGCAACATCGCCCAGGTCGCCACCGCCGTCGCCGAGGGCGACCTCAGCAAGACGATCGGCGTGGAGGCCAAGGGCGAGATCCTGGAGCTGAAGTCGACGATCAACACGATGGTGGACCGGCTGTCGTCCTTCGCGGACGAGGTGACCCGGGTAGCCCGCGAGGTGGGCACCGAGGGAAACCTGGGCGGCCAGGCGCAGGTCCGGGGCGTGTCCGGGGTCTGGAAGGACCTCACCGAGAACGTCAACTTCATGGCGCTCAACCTGACCACCCAGGTCCGCAACATCGCCCAGGTGACCACCGCGGTCGCCGACGGCGATCTGTCCAAGCAGATCACCGTGGACGCCCGGGGCGAGATCCTGGAGGTGAAGGAGACCGTCAACACCATGGTCCAGCAGCTCCGGGCGTTCGCCGACGAGGTGACCCGGGTGGCCCGTGAGGTGGGCACCGAGGGCCAGCTCGGTGGCCGGGCGCAGGTGCGGGGTGTGTCGGGGGTGTGGAAGGACCTGACGGACAACGTCAACTTCATGGCGTCCAACCTGACCAGCCAGGTCCGCAACATCGCCCAGGTGGCCACCGCGGTCGCCCAGGGCGATCTGTCCAAGAAGATCGACGTGGACGCGCGCGGCGAGATCCTGGAGCTGAAGTCGACCATCAACACGATGGTCGACACGCTCTCCTCGTTCTCCTCCGAGGTCACCCGTGTCGCCCGCGAGGTCGGCAGCGAGGGCCAGCTGGGCGGCCAGGCCCGGGTCGAGGGCGTCTACGGCACCTGGAAGCGGCTGACCACCAGCGTCAACGATCTCGCCCTCAACCTCACCACCCAGGTGCGCGCCATCGCCGAGGTCGCCTCCGCCGTCGCCAAGGGTGATATGTCCGGGTCCATCTCGGTCGAGGCGCAGGGCGAGGTCGCCGAGCTGAAGAACAACGTCAACCTCATGGTGGCCAACCTCCGCGAGACCACCCGCGCCAAGGACTGGCTGGAATCCAACCTGGCCCGTATCGCCTCCATGATGCAGGGCCACCGCGATCTGGTCGAGGTCGCCGACCTGATCCTGCGCGAGCTGGCCCCGCTGGTGAACGCCCAGTTCGGAGCGTTCTTCCTCGGTCAGCCCGGGGCCGGACCGGGCGAGGGCATGAAACTGATCGCCGGGTACGGCACCGAGGAGAACAACGGTCCGCTGCCCGCCTCCGGCACCGGAGGCCGCGGGCTGGTCGCCCAGACCGCCATGGAGAAGAAGCGGATTCTGATCAACAACGTCCCGCCCGACTACATCACCATCAACTCCGGACTCGGCACCGCGCTCCCCACCAGCGTCGTCATCCTGCCGATCCTGTACGAGGACCAGGTGCTCGGCGTCATCGAACTGGCCTCCTTCAGCCGGTTCAGCCAGGTCCACCTCGCCTTCATCGACCAGTTCGTCAACACCATCGGCGTCTCGATCAACACCATCATCGCCAACGCCCGCACCGAGTCGCTGCTGTCCGAATCGCAGCGGCTCACCACCGAGCTGCGGCAGCGCTCCAACGAGCTGCAGCGCTCCAACGCGGAGCTGGAGGAGAAGGCCGCGCTGCTGGCCACGGCCTCGCAGTACAAGTCCGAGTTCCTGGCCAACATGTCGCACGAGCTGCGCACCCCGCTCAACTCGCTGCTGATCCTGGCCCGGCTGCTCGCCGACAACGCCGACCAGCGGCTGTCCCCCCAGGAGGTGCAGTTCGCCACCACCATCCACCGCTCCGGCTCCGATCTGCTCCAGCTGATCAACGACATCCTCGACCTGTCCAAGATCGAGGCGGGCCGGATGGACGTCCGCCCGAAGAAGCTGCCGCTGATGAAGCTGCTCGACTACGTGCACGCCACTTTCCGGCCGCTCGCCATCGACCGGGGCCTGTCGTTCGAGATCGCCGTCGGCGAGGACGTACCGCGCGAGCTGTACTCCGACGAGCAGCGCATCCAGCAGATCCTGCGCAACCTGCTCTCCAACGCCCTGAAGTTCACCTCCTCGGGCGGGGTGAAGCTGCGCGTGGAGCGGGCGGTCGGCACGGAGTTCCAGGAGGAGACGCTGCGCGACGCGGACGCGGTCGTCGCCTTCTCCGTCAGGGACACCGGCATCGGCATCGCGCCCGAGAAGCTGCCCGTGATCTTCGAGGCGTTCCAGCAGTCCGACGGCACCACCAGCCGCAAATACGGCGGCACCGGCCTCGGCCTGTCCATCAGCCGGGAGATCGCCGGAATGCTGGGCGGCCGGATCATCGCCGAGAGCGAGCAGGGCGTCGGCTCCTGCTTCACGTTCTACGTCCCCGCGCACTACGCCGGAGTCATCCCGCCGCCCGACGTCTCGGACCCCCGGGCCACCGGCGCCACGGTCCCGGCGGCGCTGCCCGGCACGGACGAATCGCTTCCGGACACCGCCGACCACGCGCCCAGCGGCGTGTTCAGCGACCAGAGCGGCGTGGCCGGCGACCGTGGCTCCCTGGAGAATCTGCTGGCCCCGCAGGGCGGCGACGGCCACGGGGACGAGGCACCGGCGGACGCCCCCCGGCTCCAGCAGTGGCAGCGCGGCCGCCCCGGCCGGGTGCTGACCGGTCGCCGCATCCTCATCGTCGACGACGACATCCGCAACGTCTTCGCGCTCACCCATGTGCTGGGCCGGGTCGGTATGACGGTGAAGTACGCCGAGAACGGCCGCGAGGGGCTGGAGGTGCTGCACCGCAACCCGGATGTGTCCCTGGTGCTGATGGACGTGATGATGCCGGAGATGGACGGCTACGAGACGATCCGGGCCATCCGCGGCACCCCCCGGCTCGCCGAGCTGCCGATCATCGCCCTGACCGCCAAGGCCATGCCGGGCGACCGCGAGAAGGCGCTCGAAAGCGGCGCCAACGGCTACGTCCCCAAGCCGGTGGACGTCGACCGGCTGATGTCCACGGTCTGCGATCTGCTCGACCCCGTGTGCGGCCCGGAGGCAGGGGAGGCAGGGGAGGCGGTAGAGGCGGTAGACCCGGTGGAAGAGGGGGAGACGGCGGAAGCCGGGGACGCCGCCGACGACGGCGATGAGCCCGGGGACGGGACCGGCCCGGACGCGGAGACGCGCCCGCCGAGGCCGAGGCGGGGGGAGTCATGAGCGCCGCCGCCCCCGACCGGGCCGGAATCCTGATCGTCGACGACATGGAAGAGAACCTGATCGCGCTGGAAGCCGTCCTGGGCCCGCTCGACCAGCGTCTCGTACGGGCCCACTCCGGCGAGGAGGCGCTGAAGGCGATGCTGCGGCAGGACTTCGCCGTCGTGCTGCTCGACGTCCTGATGCCGGGCATGGACGGCTTCGAGACCGCCGCCAACATGAAGCGTCTCGACCAGACCAAGGACGTCCCGATCATCCTGCTGACCGGCACCGACGCCGATTCGGACTACCCCTACCGGGGTTATGCCATCGGCGCCGCCGACTTCCTCACCAAACCCATCGACCCCTGGCTGCTGCGGACCAAGGTCAACGTCTTTCTGGATCTGCACCGCAAGACCCTCCAGCTCGCCGCCCAGGCCGAGCAGCTGCGGCGCCAGCTGGCCGGTGAACCGGACCCCTCGGACGAGCGGCTGGAACGGGTGTCCGAACAGCTCGCCCGCACGGCGGAGGTGCTGCGTGCGGGCGGGGGCAGTGAGGAGGAGACGGCCGGGCTGGCCGACTGCGTCACCGAGCTGGCCCGCACCGTGGAAGAGCTGCGGGCGGCGCGTCAGGCCATCAAGGGCCGATGAACCTCCCGGGGCCGCCGACGGCAGCCCTACGGTGTCGCCGTGCCCTCCGCCGACTCCGGCGAATCCGCCGCACCCGGCGGCTCGGCCGACATGGCCCGGGTGCAGTCGATCAGCGCCCGCCGCAGCTCCCCGCGCCGGTCCTCGGTCAGCCCGCCGAGCATCCGCTCCTCCAGCAGCCGCACCTGCTCGTCGTAGCTCCGCAGCGCCTCGCGCCCCCGGTCGCTGAGGCTGATGAGCAGCACCCGGCGGTTGGCCGGATCGCGACGGCGCTCGATGAACCCGCGCTCCTCCAGCGTCTGGACCATCTCGTGCATCGTCTGCGGCTTGACGAACGAGCGCCGCGCGAGCTGGGCCGACGACAGCCCGTCCCGGCGCTCCAGGACGGTCAGCGCCGTGTACTGGAGCGTGGTCAGGCCGAGGGGGCGCAGCAGCGTGTCCAGATGGGCCCGTATCGCCTGTTCCAGCCGTTTCACCAGGTAGAGCGTGCCGACCTGATCCGGCTGCGCCGTGTCGGACTGCTCGGAAGTGGTCATCCGGCCATCTTGCCCGACCGGCGGGGCCGGTGGATCTGCGGACCTGCGGACCAGCGGGACCTGCGGGCCGCGCAAGGGGGCCGCCCATTGACACCCCGCCTCCCGGAGTGCTCCACTCATCATCAGGAACCCTGATGATAGTCGACACCGGAAGGAACCGAAGCCCATGGAACTGACGGGGAAGACCGCCGTGGTCACCGGAGCGGGGCGCGGCCTCGGCCTCGCCTACGCCCGCGCCCTGGCCCGCGCCGGGGCTCGTGTGGTTGTCAACGACGCCGACGCCGCCACCGCCGAACAGGCGGTCAAGGTCATCACCGACGAGGGCGGTACGGCGGTCGCCGCGCCCGGGGCGGTCGGCACCAGCGAGGTCGCCGACGCGCTGGTGGACCGCGCGGTCGAGGCGTTCGGACGGCTGGACGTCCTCGTCACCAACGCGGGCATCCTGCGCGACCGGGTGCTGTGGAAGATGACCGACGAGGACTTCGACGCGGTCCTCGGCGTCCATCTCAAGGGCACCTTCACCTGCGCCCGCGCCGCCGTCCGGCATATGCGCGAACGCGGCGGGGGCGGCCGCCTGATCCTCATCGGCTCACCCGCCGGACAGCGCGGCAACTTCGGGCAGACCAACTACTCCGCCGCCAAGGCGGGCATCGTCGGCATGGCCCGCACCTGGTCGATGGAGTGCGCCAAGGCCGGTATCGGCGTCAACGCGGTGATCCCCGTCGCCGCGACCGCCATGACCGCGACCATCCCCGCCTTCGCTCCGCACGTCGAGGCGTACGAGGAGCGCGGCGAACCGCTGCCCGGCTGGCTGCGGCAGGGCGAGGGCTTCGGCACCGCCGACGACGTCGCCGGGCTCGTGGTCTTCCTCGCCTCCGACGCCGCCGACGGCATCACCGGCCAGGCCATCGGCGTCGGCGGCGACCGGCTGACCCTGTGGACCCACCCCGAGGAGCGCTCGGCGGTCTACCGCGAGGGCGGCTGGGACGCGGACGCCATCGCGGGCGTCTGGGGTACGTCGCTGGGGCGGCACCCGGAGGGGGTGGGCATCCCCGCGCCCGTCGAGCCGGAGAGCCCGAACAGCCCGGCGAGCGCGGAGGGGGCCGGGCGGTGAACCTCGACGACCTGGTCGCCATCGACGTCCACACCCACGCCGAGATCTCGGCGGACGGCCACTCCTCGCTGAGCGGCGAACTGGCCGAGGCCTCCGCCGCGTACTTCAAGACCCATGCCGCCCGGCAGCCCACCATCCCCGAGCTGGCCGCCCACTACCGCGAACGCCGCATCGCCGCCGTCGTCTTCACGGTGGACGCGGAGACCGCCACCGGCCATCCGCCGATCCGCAACGAGGAGGTGGCCGCCTCCTGCGCCGAACACGCCGACGTCCTCATCCCGTTCGCCAGCGTCGACCCGTGGAAGGGCCGGGCGGCGGTCCGGGCGGCGCGGCGGCTGGTGGAGGACCACGGGGTGCGCGGCTTCAAGTTCCACCCGTCCCTCCAGGCGTTCCACCCGAACGACCAGCGATTCTACCCGTTGTACGAGGCCATCGAGGAGCTGCGGGTGCCCGCGCTCTTCCACACCGGGCAGACCGGGATCGGCGCGGGCGTGCCCGGGGGCGGCGGCATCCGGCTGAAGTACTCCAACCCGATGGACGTGGACGACGTCGCCGTGGACTTCCCGGAGCTGCCGATCATCCTGGCCCATCCGTCGTTCCCCTGGCAGGACGAGGCGCTGGCCGTCGCCACGCACAAGCCGAACGTCTACATCGACCTGTCCGGCTGGTCGCCGAAGTACTTTCCGCCACAGCTGGTCCGCTATGCGAATTCTCTGCTCAAGCAGAAGGTCCTGTTCGGCTCCGACTATCCGGTGATCGACCCGGACCGGTGGCTGGCCGACTTCGACAAACTGGAGATCAAGCCCGAGGTTCGGCCGCTGATCCTCAAGGACAACGCGGCGCGGCTGCTCGGCCTCACGAAGGGGTGAGCGGGAGATGCTGGAGCAAGGCGTCGGCCGGGGGACCGGAGAGGGCATCGGCTCGTGGCCGCGGCGGCGGGCCCGTAAGACCCCCGGGCGGACCGCGGTCGTCCACGGGGACGACACCCAGACCTACCGGGAGCTGGACGAGACCGTCACCCGGTTCGCCCGGGCCCTGCGGGCGCGCGGGATCGGGCGCGGCGACCGCGTCGCCTACCTCGGCCCCAACCACCCCGCGTTCCTCCACGCGCTCTTCGCCACCTGCGCGGTGGGCGCGGTCTTCGTACCGCTCAACACCCGGCTCGCCGCGTCCGAACTGGCCTACATGCTGAACGACTCCGGTGCGCGGCTGCTCCTCCACGATCCGCGCTGCGCGCAGACCGCCCTTCAGGCGGGCGCGGGCATCGCGGTGGCGGTCGACGGTCTGGCGGACGATCGCGCGGATGACTGTGCGGATGACCGCGCTGACGAGGTCATGGCCGCCGACGACCCGTGCATGATCATGTATACGTCCGGCACCACGGGCCACCCCAAGGGCGCGGTGCTCAGCCACGCCAACATCACCTGGAACAGCCTCAACGTCCTGGTCGACACCGATCTGGCCTCGGACGAGATCACCCTCGTCACCGCGCCCCTCTTCCACACCGCCGCGCTGAACATGACGTGTCTGCCGACCCTGCTCAAGGGCGGACGCGTGGTGATCGAGCCCGGCTTCGAGGCGGAACGGATGCTCGATCTGATCGAGAGCCAAGGCGTGACCTGCCTGTTCGGCGTTCCGACCATGTTCGCGGCGGTCGCGGAGTCGCCGCGCTGGGAGTCGGCCGACCTGTCGTCCGTCCGCATCCTGATGTGCGGCGGATCGCCCGTCCCCAAGGTGCTGATCGACACCTATCTGCGGCGCGGGCTCTCCTTCATCCAGGGGTACGGGATGACCGAGGCGTCCCCCGGGACGCTGCTGCTCGACCGGGAGATGAGCGCGGTCAAGGCGGGCTCCGCGGGCGTGCCCCACTTCTTCACCGACGTCCGGCTGGTCCGGTCCGACCTGACCGGCGAGGCGGACGTCGGCGAGCCCGGCGAGATCCTGGTGCACGGCCCGCATGTGATGCGCGGCTACTACGGCCTGCCGGACGCGACCGCGGACGCGCTGCTGGCGGGCGGGTGGTTCCGCTCCGGGGATGTGGGGGTGCGGGACGAGGACGGCTATGTCTCCATCGTCGACCGCGTCAAAGACATGATCATCTCGGGTGGGGAGAACGTCTATCCGGCCGAGGTCGAGAACGTGCTGTACGACCACCCCGATGTCGCCGAATGCGCCGTGATCGGCATGCCCGACGCCCGGTGGGGCGAGGTCGGCAAGGCCGTCGTGGTCCTCCGGACGGGCGCCTCGACCGATCCGCAAGGGCTGCTCGACCACCTCGCGAGCCGCCTGGCGAAGTACAAGGTGCCCAAGGCGGTCGAGTTCCGGACCGCGCTGCCGCGCACCGCCAGCGGAAAGATCCGCAAATCCGCCCTGCGCTGACCTGACGATGCGCACACCACGTAAACGGAGCCCCGCATGCCCATGACCGTGAACAGCTTCGACGAGCTGAAGCAGCTGGCCGGACAGCACCTCGGCCACAGCCGGTGGCACCGGATCGAACAGAACCGGATCGACACCTTCGCCGACGCCACCGACGACCACCAGTGGATTCACGTCGACCCCGAGCGGGCCAAGGACGGCCCCTTCGGCGGCACCATCGCCCACGGCTATCTCACCCTGTCCCTGCTGATCCCCCTGTGGGGCGAGATCCTCGAACTGGGCGGCGTCCGGATGGCCGTCAACTACGGCCTCAACAAGGTGCGGTTCCCGGCGCCGGTACCGGCCGGTGCCACGATCCGGGCCGGGGCGACGCTCGTCTCCGTCGACGAACTCGGGGACGGCGGTGCCCAGGCCGTCATCGACCTGGTGGTGGAACAGGACGGCGGCGACAAGCCGTGCTGTGTCGCGCAGGCGGTGCACCGCTACCACTGGTGAGCGTCAGCCGCCGGTGTCCACGGCGGTGACGAGGACGGCCACCGTCGCCGCGGGCGGCGCGGTGGCCGCGACCGCCGCGCGCACCTCGCGGGCCACGTCCAGGGCGCGGTGGCCCGGGGCCACGGCCAGTTCGATACGGACGTGCGCCCCCTCGACCCGTACCGCCCCCCGGCCCAGTACCGGGGCCAGCCGGGCCACCCCGGGTACGGCGGTGACGGCGGCGGCGATGGCCGAGCCGTCGTCCGTCGGCTCCTCGGCCGGTGGCTGCCCGGCGGGCGGCGGCTTGCCCTCCGGGGCCTCGTCCAGGAGGTCCGTCACCCGCAGGTCCACGGCGCCGACCGCCAGCCCGAGCCGGTCTTCCGCCGCGCCCAGCAGGGCCCCGCGCAGCCGCTCCGCCGTCACCGGCAGCGGCCGGTCCACCGCCGCCGCGCACTCCGCCCAGGCCCGCAGCGGCCCCGGCGGCAGCGCGCTCGGCGGCGCCGGAACCACGGGCGGCGCGGCCGCCTCCGGGTTGGCCAGGGCGATCCGGAGCGCGCCGAGCCGTACGCCCGGCACGGCGTCGGCCGCCCGCCGGAGCACGGCGTCCGCAGCGCACTCGGTCAGCCAGGCGCCGTCCTCCGGCCCGCCCAGCGGGAGGAGACGGCCGAGCCGCAGCTGCTGCCGTACGGCTTGTGCGAGCCGGTCCGTGACCACGGTGCCACCCTTCGGCGAGTGAGTCCCTGAATGATGCATAACGGGAGCTTTCCGGGCAAATCACCTTTAGTGTGGCAGGTAGGGCGAATGAAGAAGGAAGGGGCGATCGGTGATGTCCGAGACCGCGCCACGGAACCGGCCACAGGCCGCCGTCGCGGAGCCGTCCGCCGGTACGGCGAAGACCTTCGGCGGCAGCGTCGACCCGGGAGCCCGCGGCCGTACCACCATCGCCGACGGCGTGGTCGAGAAGATCGCCGGAATGGCCGCCCGCGATGTGGTCGGCGTCCACGCCATGGGCGGCGGCCTCGCCCGCACCTTCGGAGTCGTCCGCGACCGGGTGCCCGGCGGCGGCAAGTCCGTCGCCCGCGGCGTGAAGGCCGAGGTGGGCGAGGTGCAGACCGCCCTCGACCTGGAGATCGTGGTCGACTACGGCGTCTCGATCGCCGACGTCGCCCGGGCCGTACGGGAGAACGTGATCACGGCGGTCGAGCGGATGACCGGCCTTGAGGTGGTCGAGGTCAACATCGCGGTCAGCGATGTGAAGTTGCCGGATGAAGAAGAGGAAGCGCCGGAGCCCAGGCTGCAGTAACCGCGGGAGCGGCTCCGGTGCGCTCCAGCAGGGGAGCACACGATGAGCATGGCCGTGATCGGGATGATCGCGGGGATGGCGCTGGGTTTCGCCGGATACTTCGGTGGTTTCGGGGCCTTTCTGCTGGTGGCGGCGTTGGGCGCCGTCGGGTTCGTCGCGGGCCGGTTCCTGGACGGCGACCTGGAACCGGGCGACTTCTTCCGCACCCGCGACCGTGGCGAACGGCGGCGGTGACCCGGTGGGACCACGCGAGCCGGGGGAGCGGGGCGCGACGCGCATCGCGGACCGCGCCGTCGCGAAGATCGCCTCGTGGGCGGCGCGGGAGGCACTCGGCGGCGGCCCGCCCCGGCCCCTGCCCCGCGCCGCCGTCGCGGTCCGCGCGGGCGCCGCGCGCGTACGGGTCGCCATCGAGCTGGGCTATCCGTCCGACATCGGCGCACAGTGCGGGGCCGTACGGCGGCATGTGACGACACGGGTCGGCGAGCTGACGGGCATGGAGGTGCCGGACGTGGCGGTGACGGTGGAACGGCTGCACTCACCGCAGCCGGACCGGGGAGAAGTCCGATGAACGGTTTCGGCCGCTTCTGGTCCACCCGGCGCGTACCGGCCGGGCTGACCGCACTCGTCCTGCTCGGCGTGCTCGGACTGTTCCTGTACGACCTCGTCTCCCAGCGCACCGGCCACCCCGTGATGGAGTGGCGGCGATGGCTCGCCGACCAGCTCGCCTCACGCCCGCTCGACGACGGCTGGATCGTCGGCATCGCGGTGGCCCTGCTCGTGATCGGGGCGTGGATGGTGGTGCTCGCCGTCACCCCGGGCCTGCGGAAGCTTCTGCCGATGAGCGGAAACGACGGCGTCCGGGCCGGAATCGACCGGGCCGCCGCCGGGCTGGTGCTGCGCGACCGGGCGATGGCCGTGCCCGGCGTACGGACCGTACGCGTCGACGTCGGCCGCCGCCGCGTCAGGGCCCGCGCCCAGGCGCACTTCCGCGACCTCGACGAGGTACGGGCCGATCTCCTCGCCACCCTCCAGGACGGCATCCGGCAACTCGGGCTCGCCCGACGCCCGGGCCTGTCCGTCCGCGTACGACGACCGGCGAGGTGACCGGGCCCCATGCGGATCGCGAACCGATTGCTGCTGGGCGTCCTGGGCGCCGCCTTGATGGGCGCGGGCGCGGTGACCCTCCTCGCCGGTCGCCGTTCCCCCGGCACCGTCCTGCTCACCCGCGCCGACCGGGTGCGCTGGCGCGACGAGGGCTGGTGGTGGCCCGTCGTCATCGCGACGCTGAGCGTGCTGGCGCTGCTCGCCCTGTGGTGGGCCCTCGCCCAACTGCGGCGGCGCAGGCTGAACGACGTCCTCGTCCCCCTGGACGACGGCACCGGCGCCCGCCTGCGCGGCCACGCCCTCGAAACCGCCCTGAGGGCCGACGCGGAGTCCCTGTCCGGCGTCGCCCACGCCCACGTCCACCTCCACGGCCGCCGAGCCGCGCCCAAGGCCCGCGTGGCCCTGGTCCTGGACCCGAGAGCGGAACCGGCCGCCACCCTGCGCCGCCTCGAGACCCAGACCCTGACCCAGGCCCGCACCTCGGCGGGCCTGCCCGACCTCCCGGCAGAGGTCCGGCTACGCGGCGAACACCACGGGGCGGAGCGGGCGCGCTAGGCGCTGGGTGCGCCTGTGGTGCGTTTTGGGTGCCGGGTGCGGGGCCTCCGGGGCAGGGCCCTGGACTCGTATATTTTTGGCGCCGGTGCCCGGAGACGTGGGGTGGGCCGGGAGTGTGCGCCACACATACACGTCATCGTCCAGGACCCCACCCCTGCGACCCCGCCCCCTCCCGCCGGTGGCCCAGCCCCCCCGTCCACCTCCGGTTCGCCCGGCGGCGGACGTCCGGGCGGGGGGTGGGCACCCCCGCCCCCTCCCGTCTCGTCGGCAACTCCCCACCGGTGGCCCCGGCCCCGGCCCGCCCCGTGGCAGGCGGCCGGGAGGGGGTGGGTCGACCCCGCCCCCCTCCTGCCGAGCAGTGGCTCCCCGCCGGTGGCTCCGTGCCCCGGTCCGACTCCGGTTCGCCCGGGGGTTGGCGGCCGGGCGGGCGGGGGTGGGTCCGACCCCGACCCCCTCCCGCCGAGTAGCGACTCCCCGCCGCTGGCCCGGTCCCACGGCCCGGTCCCGGCCAGCCCGGTGGCGGGCGGCTGGGCGGGGGTGGGTTGCGACCTCGCCCCTCCCGTCTCGTCGGCGGCTCCCCGCCGGTGGCTCCGGACCAGGTCCGGCTCCGGTCGCCCCGTGGTGGGCGGCTGGGCGGGGGTGGGTGCGGACCCGCCCTCTCCCGTCGAGTAGCGGTTTACCCGCCGGTGGCCCGGTCCCACGGCCCGGTCCCGGTCAGCCTGGTGGCGGGCGCGACCCCGCCGCCTCCCGCCGAGCAGTGGCTGCCCGCCGGTGGCTCCGTGCCCCGGTTCGGCTCCGGTTCGCGCGGGGGCGGCGGCCGGGCGGGGGTCTGCCCCTCCCGCCTCGTCAGCGGCTCCCCGCCGCTGGCTCCGGCCCCCACCCTCCGTACGGCGGGCCCCGTCCGGCGGGCCCCGGCCTTCTGCCCCCCCAGCCGTCCGGGACGGGGTTGGTGCCACCGGCGGGGAGCCGCCATGCGGCGGAGGGGCGGGGTCGCAGGGGTGGGGTTCCGGACGCTGACGTGTATTTGTGGCGCCCATTTCCGGCCCACCCCACGTCTCCGGGCACCGGCGCCAAAAATATACGGTCCGGGACCCTGCCCCGGAGGCCTCGCCCCGGCACCGCCCACCGGCCCAACCGCACCCTCACCCCGTTCCGGGTTCGCAAAATCCAGCCCCTCCGGCGTTTGAGGAGCGGGGTCTGGGGCGGAGCCCCAGCGGGGGTCCGGGGCGGAGCCCCGGGGTCGGGTAGGGGCGGGGTGGGGAAGAACCCCCCCGGCCTCACCAGCCGTGGAGCGCGCCCCCGTCGACCGGGAGCATCAGCCCGGTCAGATACGAGGCGGCGGGGGAGAGAACGAACGCGGCGGCCTTGCCGAACTCCTCGGGCGCGCCATACCGCCGCAGCGGAATCGCCGCGCTGTTGCGCTCACGCGCGGCGTCCGCGTCCCCGGAGAGGCCGTCCAGCTCGCGCACCCGGTCGGTGTCGATGCGGGCCGGGAGAAGGCCCACGACGCGGATGCCGCGCGGTCCGAGCTCCAGCGAGAGGTTCTTGGCGAAGCCCGCGAGCCCGGGGCGCAGGCCGTTGGAGACGGTGAGGCCGGGGACGGGCTCGTGGACGGAGCCGGAGAGGACGAAGCCGATCACACCGCCGGGGGTGAGCTCGGCGGCGGCGCCGCGGGCGAGCCGCACGGCGCCGAGGAAGACCGAGTCGAAGGCGGTCTGCCACTGGGCGTCGGTGATGTCGGCGGTGGGCCCGGCGGGCGGCCCGCCGACGCTGATGAGGATGCCGTCGAAGCGGCCGAACCGCTCGCGGGCGGTGGCGATGAGGCGTTCGGCGGCGTCGGGGTCGGCATTGTCGGCGGCGACGCCGATCGCGTTCGGGCCGAGGTCGGCGGCGGCCGCGGCGGCCTTGTCGGCGTCGCGGCCGGTGATGAGCACCTTGGCGCCGTCGGCGACCAGCTCCGCGGCGGCGGCGCGGCCCAGCCCGCGGGTGGCTCCGGTGACGATGTATACGCGGTCGTTGAGTCCAAGATCCATGGGTTCAGTCTGCCTGGGACGGGTCCGCGAGGGTGAGGGCGGTCCCCACCAGACCGATGTGGCTGAAGGCCTGCGGGAAGTTGCCGAGCAGCCGGTCGGCCTCGGGGTCGTACTCCTCGGCGAGGAGACCGACGTCGTTGCGCAGGGACAGCAGCCGCTCGAACAAAGCGGAAGCCTCCCGGCGGCGGCCGGTGAGGTGGAGGGCGTCGGCGAGCCAGAAGGAGCAGGCGAGGAAGGCGCCCTCGGTGCCGGGGAGCCCGTCGGCGGTGTCGTCGGTGGAGTAGCGGCGGATCACCCCGTCGTGGCTGAGCTCGCGGCGGACCGCGTCGACGGTGCCGATGACGCGGGGGTCGTCGGGGGGCAGGAAGCCGACGCGGGGGATGAGGAGGGTGGCGGCGTCGAGCGCGGTGGAGCCGTAGGACTGGGTGAAGGTGTTGCGGGCGGCGTCGTAGCCCTTTTCGCAGACCTCGCGGTGGACGGCGTCCCGCATGGCCCGCCACCGGTCGACGTCGCCGAGCAGCTCGGGATGGGCTTCGGTGGTGCGGACGGCGCGGTCGGCGGCGACCCAGGCCATGACCTTGGAGTGGACGAAGTGGCGGCGGGGGCCGCGGACCTCCCACAGGCCTTCGTCGGGGTCCTGCCAGGCGGATTCGAGGAAGTCCATGAGGGCGCTCTGGATTTTCCAGGCGTGCGGCTGGGGCGCCATGCCGTGGGCGCGGGCGAGGTGGAAGGAGTCCAGGACTTCGCCGTAGACGTCGTGCTGGCGCTGGGCGACGGCGCCGTTGCCGACGCGGACGGGGGCGGAGTGGCCGTACCCCTCCAGCCAGGGCAGCTCGTGTTCGGGGAGGCGCCGCTCGCCGCCGAGCCCGTACATGATCTGGAGTTCGGCGGGGTCACCGGCGATCGCGCGGAGCAGCCAGTCGCGCCAGGACGCGGCCTCTTCGCGGTAGCCCGCGGCGAGGAGGGCGTTCAGAGTGAGGGTGGAGTCGCGCAGCCAGCAGTAGCGGTAGTCCCAGTTGCGCACCCCGCCGAGCCGTTCGGGCAGCGAGGTGGTGGGGGCGGCGACGATGCCGCCGGTGGGCGCGTAGGTGAGCGCCTTGAGGGTGATCAGGGAGCGGACCACGGCGTCCCGGTAGGGGCCCCGGTAGCGGCAGCGGGCGGCCCAGGCGCGCCAGTCGTCCAGGCTGGACCGCAGGGCCTTGTACGGGTCGACGAGAGCGGGCCGGGGCTCGTGGGAGGGGTGCCAGGTGAGGACGAAGGCGACCCGGTCCCCGGCGGAGACGGTGAACTCGGAGCGGGTGCTGAAGTCCTTGCCGTAGGTGTGCACCTCCGGTTCGGAGCGCAGCCATACGGAGTCGGGCCCGGCGACGGCGGTGCGGTGGCCGTCCGTGCGCCGCACCCAGGGAATGACATGCCCGTAGTCGAAGCGCAGCCGCAGGACGCCCGCCATCTCGACGCTGCCGGAGACGCCCTCGACGATGCGGATGAGGTCGGGCGCGCGGTCGCGCTGCGGCATGAAGTCGATGACCTTGACGGTGCCGGAGCCGGTCTCCCAGACGGTCTCCAGGACGAGGGAGTCGTCCAGGTAGCCGCGGCGGGTGCAGGCCCCGGCGCCCTTGGGGGCGAGCCGCCAGTGGCCGTTGTCCTCGTCGCCGAGGAGGGCGGCGAAGCAGGCGGCGGAGTCGAAGCGGGGCAGGCACAGCCAGTCGACCGAGCCCTCGCGGCTGATCAGGGCCGCCGTCTGGTGGTCCCCGATGAGTGCGTAGTCGTCGATGTCCTGTGCCACGTCGGAGCACCTTCCCGGAGAGCGGGAAGGCTAGTCCGCATTGGCGGCCGCGGGGGTCTTGGGCTCGGCGCCCTCGGCGGCGCTCCCGGCGGTGGCCTTGGCGGCCTCGGCCGCCTGGTCACGGCGCTCCCGGCGGGCAAGCACGAACCAGCCGACGGGCACTCCGGCGGTGAACAGCCACCACTGGACGGCGTATGCCATATGGGGGCCGATGTCGCTGTGCTCCGGCTCCGGCACCGGGTCGGGCTGCTTGCCGCCCTTGGGGGAGGACGAGGTCAGCTCGATGTAGCCGCCCTGGACGGGCCGGCCGAGCGCCTTGGCCTGCTGCTCGCTGTTGATCAGCATGACCTGGCGCGGCGGCAGACCCGACTTGTCCTTGATGCCGCTGTCCGCGCTGGTCTCGTCGGCCTTGAGGCGGCCGGTGACGGTGACCTTGCCGCGGGGGGCGGCCGGGATCTCGGGGAACTTGGTGAGGTCGGCCCCGGCGGGAATCCAGCCCCGGTTGACGAGGACGGCGCGCTTGCCCTCGATCAGCGGGGTGAGGACGAAGTAGCCGATGCTCTGCTCGTCGGAGCCGGTGCGCTGGCGGACGACGACCTCATGGGCCGTGTCGTACGTCCCGGTGGCGGTCACCGTGCGGAAGGTGTCGTCGCGGGGGACGGTGCGGCCGGGGGCGGTGAGCTTGTCCACCGGCATGGCGGGGGCGCCGAGGTTGTTCCCGATCAGCTGGTTCTGCGCGACCTTTGCCTCGTGGCGGTGCAGCTGCCAGAAGCCCAGCCTGATCATGGTGGGGATCAGTGCGAGCCCGATCAGGGTGAGGATCACCCACTGCCGGGTCAACAGGAAGCGGTACACGTCCTTGACCCTACTCGGCGTGGATTGTCCCCCGGCCGCGGGGGGCACCGGACGACAATCCACGCATCCGGCCCGGGGTCATGCGTGGTCGACGATGCCCACCTTCCCTTCCGCGCGGGAGCAGTGGGCGCCGCAGTAGTAATGGCCGTCCACCTCCACCCCCTGGCCGATGATCTGGCACCGGCAGTGCTCGCAGATGGGCGCCATGCGGTGGATGGCGCAGGAGAAGCAGTCGAAGACGTGCACATTGCCCTGGGCGTGCACCTCGAACGTCATGTTGTAGTCGTTTCCGCAGACCTCACAGCTAGCCATGCGCCACAGCGTGCGGGCCGGGGCGGTGGCGGGGCGAGCGGCGGGCGGGCGCGTCGCGCGGGTTTCACCTGATTGTCGGCTCGGCGGGGGTGACGTCGAGGAGCAGGTGCGTGAAGGCGGCCTCGTCGACGACCGGGGTGCCGAAGGAACGGGCCTTGGCGGTCTTGGAGGTGGCCGCGTCCGGATCGTTGGTGACCAGCAGGCTGGTGAGCCGGGACACACTGGTCGCCACGTGCAGCCCGGCCTCGACGGCCCGGTCCTCCAGCAGCTCACGGTCGACCGAGGTGTCCCCGGAGAACGCCACCCGCATGCCCTGGGTCAGCAGCCCGCCCGGCCGGTAGCGCCCCGGGTTGGGGTACGGGCAGGCGGGGCGCTTGCGGCTGGGGCGCCAGCTCTGCGGCTGGTACGAGCGCTGGGCGCCGATCCCGCGCGACGGCGGGTCGGACCACTCGGTGAGCGGCTGACAGGCCAGCAGCGGCAGCCGCACCCCGGCCTCGGCGGCCCGGTGGAGGCTCGGCCGGAACGTCTCGGCGAGCACGCGCGCGTCGTCCAGCGCGTGGTGGGCGCGCTCCTGGACGACGCCGTAGTGCGCGGCCAGGGTCTCCAGCTTGTGGTTGGCCAGCGGCAGCCGCAGCTCCTTGGAGAGGGCGATGGTGCACAGCCGCTGACGCACCGGGGCCTCGGTCTTCGACCGGGCGAACTCGCGGGCGATCATCGACCAGTCGAAGGCGGCGTTGTGCGCGACCAGGACGCGCCCGGCGAGGCGCTCGGAGAACGCGGCGGCGATGTCCGGGAAGAGCGGCGCGTCCTTCAGCGTCTCCCGGGTGAGGCCGTGAATCCATACGGGTCCCGGGTCGCGCTGCGGGTTGACCAGCGTGTACCAGCGGTCCTGCACCGCGCCCCGGGCGTCGAGCTGGTAGACCGCCGCGGAGATGATCCGGTCGTCGCGGGCGAGACCGGTGGTCTCGACGTCGACCACCGCATACCCCTGCGGATAGGCCTCCGGCCACGGGGGTGTTGACGCGGTGCGCGGGGCGGCTGCCGTGGGGTCTTCGAGCATGGTCCATGAGGATACGGGCCGCCGCCGACACTCCGGACCGCCGGGCCCGTGCGGGTACGTGCCGTCAGCGGATGAGCCGGGGCCCGTTGTTGACAACACGTCTACCATACTTGTTGGTAACTACCTCTGGCGGTGCGGCGAAAGCGGTTCTATGTTGCCGGTATGCCGCATTTGCCCAACGCCGTGCTGTGGTCGATACCCGCCTTCGTGCTGCTCGCCGTCGTGGAGATGGTGAGTTACCGCCTGCACCCCGATGAGGACGCCGCGGGCTACGCGGCCAAGGACGCCGCGACGAGCGTCACCATGGGGCTCGGCAGTCTCGTCTTCGACCTGGTGTGGAAGATCCCGATCGTGGCGGTGTACGCCGCCGTGTACGAACTCACCCCGCTGCGCGTCCCGGTGGAGTGGTGGACGCTGCCGCTGATGCTGCTCGCGCAGGACTTCCTCTACTACTGGTCGCACCGCGGGCACCATGTGATCCGCATCCTGTGGGCCTGCCATGTGGTGCACCACTCCAGCCGCAAGTTCAACTTCACCACCGCGCTGCGGCAGCCGTGGACCACCTGGACGGTGTGGCCGTTCTACGTACCGATGATCGCGCTCGGGGTGCATCCGGCCGTGGTCGCGTTCTGCTCGTCGGTGAACCTCGTCTACCAGTTCTGGATTCACACCGAGCGGATCGGCACCCTGCCGCGCCCCGTCGAGTCCGTCTTCAACACGCCGTCGCACCACCGCGTCCACCACGCCTCCCAAGGGGGCTATCTGGACCGCAACTTCGGCGGCATCCTCATCGTCTGGGACCGGCTCTTCGGGACGTTCGTCCCCGAGACGCGGCGCCCGGTCTTCGGGCTCACCAAGGACATCGACACCTACAACCCGCTGCGCGTGGCCACCCATGAGTACGCGGCCATCGCCCGGGACGTCGCGGCCGCTCGCGACTGGCGCGAGCGCGCCGGACGGGTCTTCCGGGGCCCGGGCTGGGCGCCCGCGGCGCCTCCCGCCGAGGCGGGCACGCCGGAGCGGGAGCCGGGGCGGGAGCCGGGGCGGGAGCCGGGGCAGGGGCCGGGGCGCGAGCCGGAGCGGGAGCGCGCCCTATGAGCGCGCCGCGCGCCCTGGCCGCGCTCTTCGCGCTGCTGGCCGCCGGGCAGCTGGGCGCGCTGCTCGCGGACGCCACCGTGCTCGTCCAGCTGACGAAGCCCGCCCTGATGCCGGTCCTCGCGGCGTACGCGGCGCTGCGCGGTGGGCCGCGCCCGCTGGTCGCCGCCCTGCTGTGCGGCTGCGGCGGGGACGTGCTGCTGCAACTCGGCGGCGAGGCCGCCTTCCTGGCCGGAATGGGCTGCTTCGCGGCCGGACACCTTTGCTACCTCACCCTGTTCGCACGGTCCGGAAGGCGCCGTACGGCGGCCTGGGCGGCCTGGGTGGCGTGCGGCTACGGCGCCCTATGGCTCGGCAGCACGGCCGCGCTGTGGCCCGGGCTCGACGCCGGGCTGCGCGTGCCGGTCGCCGCGTACAGCCTGCTGCTGACGGCGATGGCGCTGGGCGCGCTGCGCGCGGGCCCGTGGACCGGGCTCGGCGGGGCGCTGTTCCTGCTCTCCGACGGGCTGATCGCGGCCGGTCTCGCGGACTGGCCGCAGCCTCCCGTACCCCAGTTCTGGATCATGGCCACCTACCTCGCCGCGCAGTACCTGCTGACCGCCGGCCTCCTCCGCGAGACCGCCCGGCAAGCGGCCGTCAGGCCGGTTCCGGCAGCCGCCTGAGCCGGACCATCCGGGCCGGGTCGGAGGGCCGGTCGTGGCTCAGCTCCCAGCCCTGCGCTCGTGCCACCTCGACGACATGGCCCGCACCCACGGCGCGGAAGTCGCGCACCGGGATGTCGTACGGGCCGGGCGGCGGCGCCTTCTTGGCCTCCCTGGCGGTCAGCTGCTTGCGGGTCAGACCGGCGACCTTCTCGTCGGCCCGCGCCCGGTAGTAGTCCGCGTCGCCCTCGTGCCGCAGTTCCGGCCAGGTCACGCACCAGGCGGGCCACATCGACACGCGGTCCATGAACCGGTCCATCGTCTTGAGGAAGCCCTTCTCGAAGCCGGGTATCACGGTCAGGATCTCGCCCACGATGCTGAACGCGACGGCAGCCAGGAGGATCACCACCACCAGCAGCCACCACACCGGCAGGACCAGCACGGTCAGGACGAACCGCAGGAGCAGCGGGGTGGCCGGCCGCGGCGGCAGCGGGCCCCAGGAGTCGTCGTGGTGCACGGCGGCGGATCCTCTCGCGGCTTCCTGGGAAACACGTACGGGCCGCCGGGCGGAAGCGCTGCCCGGCGGCCCGTACATCCTGTCAGCGGGTCACTTCTTGACCGCGTCCAGGGCGTCCACGATTCCGGCCCCGTAGAAGCCGTTGTACCCCTTGCCGCCCTCGCACACCGCGTCGATCTTGCCGTCGCCGTCGATGTCGTACGACGTCGGGCAGGCGGTGTCGTCGGCCCCGGCCGCCAGGAGGGCCTTCACCTGTGCGGCGGAGGCGTGCGGGTGGGTGCTCTTGATGAGCGCCGCGACGCCCGCCGCGTGCGGGGAGGCCATCGAGGTGCCCGCCATGTAGCCGTACTTGCCGCCCGGGAGCGTGTTGTAGATCCGGCCGTCCTCGGCCGGGGGCGCGGGCTTCTGGTACACAGTGCTGTCGCCGCCGGGGGCCGCGATGTCGATGACCCCGAGCCCGTGGTTGGAGAACGAGGACTTCAGCCCCTTGGCACCGGTCGAGGCGGTGGTGACGACGCCCGGCAGCTGGGTCGGGATGTCGAAGCAGGTGCTGGGGTCCACGACCCGCTCACCGGGGGTGGTGTCGTTCGGGCTGGAGGTGTCGGTGATCTTGTCGGAGGTGAGGTCGTAGTTCTCGTTGCCCGCCGCCGCGACGTTGACCACGCCCTTGCGCTCGGCGTACGAGGAGGCCCGGCGCACCGCGTCGACCAGGGCCTTCTGGTCCGGGTCACCGGTGCAGTTGAAGTACCACGGGTCGGTGTAATAGCTGTTGTTGGTGACGTCGACACCGTGCCCGGCGGCCCACATGAAGCCGCAGACGACGGCCTCGGTGTAGAAGAACCCGGCGGTCGTCGACACCTTGATGCCCGACACCTTGACGCCCGGGGCGACCCCGGTGACGCCGATGCCGTTCTTCGCGGCGGCGATCTCGCCCGCGACATGCGTGCCGTGCGGGCTCTCCTCGGCGCTCGGCCGCCAGGCGCCGTCGGCCGTGTCCGGCTTGCCGGACACACAGTTGACCGAGGCCTTGCGGTCGAAGTTCGGCGCGAGGTCGGGGTGGGTGTCGTCCACTCCGGTGTCGATGACCGCGACCGTCACCTTGCGGCTGCCGAGGCTCTTCTCATGGGCCTTGTCCGCCTTGATGGCGGGCAGGTCCCACTGCAGCGGCTCCAGCGGGTCCTGACCGGCCTTGGCGCGGGCCGCGACCGCCTTCTGCTCCTTCTCGCTCAGCAGCTTCGGGGTGCCGACGTCGCCGGTGGACTGGGCGGGCAGCGGCGCGGTGCGGGTGGCACCGGCGGAGGCGACGCCGCGGACCGTACGGAGGGTCTTGGCGAAGTCGGGGTTGGCCGAGTGGGCGACGATGACGCCGATCCGGTCGTACGAGATGACCACCGTGCCACCGGCCCGCTTGATGGCCTTCTCGATCCGCGAGTTGTCGTGGTGGCCCGGGCGGACGTTGACGACGTAGCTGAGCGACGGGCCGTCGGCGGTCGCGGCGGCCGGGGCGGTGGGCTGGTGGTTGTCCTGCCCGGTGGCGCCCGCCGCGGTCGGCAGGAACGCCAGCGCGCCGGTCAGCGCCAGGGCGGCGGGTATGGCGACGGCGCGCGGCGTCAGCCCCCGCGATCCGGAAGACTTCATTCGAGCGGAGGAACTCTTCCCGGGTCTGGGAGCATCCGATCTCAGCTGAGCCATGGGGTCTCCACCTCATCCGAAGCGACCGCCGCAGCGCGGATGCGCGTGGGCGGGTACATGACGAGCGAAGCTATCGCTGATCATCACCGAGTATCAATACATTCCGGAAGAAAACCCGCCACAGCGCCCGGAGCCAAACGTTCCTCCGAATCTCTCTCCGTCTTTCAACCACCAGACCCTGTCGCAGACTTCGCTACCGCCTTTACGATGCGTGATCCGGATCACCGTCGCCGCCGTACGTCCCCGTCGGACCACTCACCAGGAGAGACCGTGGATACCGCACCGGCCAGCGATCGTCCCGACGATCAGCGGCAGCACCACCGCCCCCCGTACGACGAGGTGCAGGCGAGCCCCGAGTTCGGCGAACTGCGCACCGCACACCGCTCGTTCGCGTTCCCGCTGACCATCGCGTTCGTCAGCTGGTACCTGCTGTACGTCCTGCTGTCCAACTACGCCGGCGGCTTCATGGGCACCAAGCTCGTCGGCAACATCAACGTCGCCCTGGTGTTCGGTCTGGCCCAGTTCCTGACCACCTTCCTGATCGCCTGGTGGTACTCCCGGCATGCCGCCGCCAAGCTCGACCCGCGCGCGGAGGCCATCAAGGCCCGTCTGGGGGATGGCTCATGAGTACGTATCTGCTCGCGGCCGAGAGCGCGTCGGACAACCGGCCGCTGATCATCACGCTCTTCTCGGTCTTCGTCCTGGCGACCCTCGGCATCACCATCTGGGCGGGCCGGCAGACCAAGGACGCCAACGACTTCTACGCCGGCGGCAGACAGTTCACCGGCTTCCAGAACGGGCTCGCCATCTCCGGCGACTACATGTCCGCCGCGTCCTTCCTCGGCATCGCCGGGGCCATCGCGCTCTCCGGCTACGACGGCTTCCTGTACTCCATCGGCTTCCTCGTCGCCTGGCTGGTCGCCCTGCTCCTGGTCGCCGAACCACTGCGCAACTCCGGCCGCTACACCATGGGCGACGTGCTCGCCTACCGGATGCGCCAGCGCCCGGTGCGCACCGCCGCGGGCGTCTCCACCATCGTCGTGTCGATCTTCTACCTGCTGGCCCAGATGGCGGGCGCGGGCGTCCTCGTCTCGCTGCTGCTGGGCATCACCAGCGAGGCCGGGAAGATCCTCATCGTCGTCCTGGTCGGCGTGGTGATGATGCTCTACGTCACCATCGGCGGGATGAAGGGCACCACCTGGGTGCAGATGGTCAAGGCCGTCCTGCTCATCGCGGGAACGCTGCTGATCACCTTCCTGGTGCTGCTCAAGTTCCACTTCAACGTCTCCGACCTGCTGGGCGAGGCGGCCAAGAACAGCGGCATGGGCGCCTCGTTCCTGGAGCCGGGCCTGAAGTACGGGATCAACGCCACCTCCAAGCTCGACTTCCTCTCCCTCGGCATCGCGCTCGTCCTCGGCACCGCCGGACTGCCGCACATCCTCATCCGCTTCTACACCGTCCCCACCGCCCAGGCCGCCCGTAAGTCGGTCAACTGGGCGATCGGCATCATCGGCGGCTTCTACCTGATGACCATCGCGCTCGGCTTCGGCGCGGCGGCCCTGCTGGACCGGGACGCGATCATCGCCTCCAACAAGTCCGGCAACACCGCCGCGCCCCTGCTCGCCGAGGAGATCGGCGGCGGCGCGGACTCCACCGGCGGCGCGATCCTGCTCGCGGTGATCTCCGCGGTGGCGTTCGCCACCATCCTCGCCGTCGTCGCCGGGCTCACCCTGGCCTCCTCGTCGTCCTTCGCCCACGACCTGTACGCCAACGTGATCCGCAAGGGCCAGGCGACCCAGAAGGAGGAGATCCGGGCCGCCCGCTGGGCCACCGTCGGCATCGGCACCGTCGCCGTCGTCCTCGGCGTCTTCGCCCGAGATCTCAACGTCGCGGGGCTCGTCGCCCTGGCCTTCGCGGTCGCCGCCTCCGCCAATCTGCCGACCATCCTCTACAGCCTGTTCTGGAAACGTTTCACCACCCAGGGCGCCCTCTGGTCGATCTACGGCGGACTCATCTCCTCCGTCTTCCTGGTGCTCTTCTCGCCCGTCGTCTCCGGCAAGCCCACCTCGATGTTCCCGGACGTCGACTTCCACTGGTTCCCGCTGGAGAACCCCGGCCTGATCTCCATCCCGCTGGGCTTCCTGCTGGGCTGGCTGGGCACCCTCGTCTCCAAGGAAGAGCCGGACAAGGCCAAGTACGCCGAACTGGAGGTCCGCTCGCTCACCGGACACGGCGCCCACTGACGCCGCACGACCCCCCGGCGGCCCGCACGACCCCCGGCGGCCCCTCGGCGTCATCGCTTTCGCGTACGGTGCGGGACAATTGACCTCAGCGCACGCAAGCGAACCGTGAGGGGCCGCCGACATGCTGATCGACACCTATGGTCGAGTCGCAACCGACCTGCGTGTCTCCCTGACCGACAGGTGCAACCTGCGGTGCACCTACTGCATGCCGGAAGAAGGGCTTCAGTGGCTCGCCAAACCGGATCTGCTCACCGACGAGGAGATCGTCCGGCTTATCCGGATAGCCGTCACGGACCTCGGCGTCACCGAGGTCCGCTTCACCGGCGGTGAGCCACTGCTGCGCCCCGGCCTCGTCTCCATCGTCGAGCGCTGCGCCGCCCTCACCCCGCGCCCGCAGATGTCTCTGACCACCAACGGCATCGGCCTGGAGCGCACCGCCGCGGCCCTGCGCGACGCCGGTCTGGACCGGGTCAACGTCTCGCTGGACACCCTGCGCCCGGACGTCTTCCAGACCATGACCCGGCGCAAGCGCCACGGCGACGTGCTGCGCGGCCTGGACGCCGCGCGCTCCGCCGGACTCACCCCGGTCAAGGTCAACGCCGTGCTGATGCCCGGCCTCAACGACGACGAGGCCCCCGATCTGCTCGCCTGGGCCGTGGAGAACGGCTATGAGCTGCGCTTCATCGAGCAGATGCCGCTCGACGCCCAGCACGGCTGGAAGCGCGAGGGCATGATCACCGCCGGGGACATCCTGGAGAGCCTGCGGACCCGTTTCACCCTCACCGCGGAGGGCGAGGATGAGCGCGGCTCGGCCCCCGCCGAGCGCTGGCTGGTCGACGGCGGCCCGGCCCGCGTCGGCGTCATCGCCTCCGTCACCCGCCCCTTCTGCCGCGCCTGCGACCGCACCCGGCTCACCGCCGACGGACAGGTGCGCACCTGCCTGTTCGCGCGCGAGGAGTCCGACCTGCGGGGCGCGCTGCGCTCCGGGGCGCCGGACGAGGAGGTCGCCCGGCTGTGGCGGCTGGCGATGTGGGGGAAGAAGGCGGGATCGGGGCTGGACGACCCGTCGTTCCTGCAACCGGACCGCCCGATGTCGGCGATCGGCGGCTGACCACCGGTGATCGGTGCTCACTGGCCTTCGGCGGCCGACCACTCCTCCAGGGTCACGACGTCCTTCAGGAAGCCGCGCATGTCGAGGAACTTCGACAGATGCTCGCGGTGTTCCTCGCACGCCAGCCACGTCTTCCGCCGCTCCGGGGTGTGCAGCTTGGGATTGTTCCAGGCCAGCACCCATACGGCGTCGGCGCGGCAGCCCTTGGCGGAGCAGATCGGAGTGTCGGTCCCGGAGGCGGTGTTGTCGAGGATGTTCACACCGCAGACTCTACGGAAACCGGCGCGGACATGACGACGCCGGGCAGCCACGGGGGGAGCCGCCCGGCGTCGGTCCGTCGCTCCGACGGGGGATGCGGAGCGCGTACGAAGTATGTCACGAGGGATAGGGCGAGGTGCACTGGAACAGCATGATTGATCTGAGCTTTTCCTGAGGTTACGGAAACGCGCCAGGTCAGCCGGGCCCGCCGCGGCCCTCCTCGCTGGTATGTGCGGCCTCTTCCGGGACGGATTCCGCCGCTGCCGAATCCGGCGCCGTATCCGACGGCGAATGCGGTTCCGTATCCGACGGCGCCTTGTCCGGGCCGGAGTTCAGCATCGGGCGCAGCGGAGTCGGGATGAAGGTCGACGGAAGCGAAGTGACGTTCTCCCGGCCCGCGTTCGCTATCACCACCGCGACATAGGGCAGTACCACGCCCAGTACCAGGGCGACGATGGCCACATGGCGCTCGACGTTCCACAGCACGGCCGTCAGCACGACCGCCAGCGTCCGCACCGACATCGAGATCACGTAGCGCCGCTGCCGGCCGCGCACATCGTCGGCCAGCCCCTGACGGGCCCCGGTGATCCGGAAGACCTCGGCCTCGCTGTGCTTCCGCATCACGTTCCACCACCTGGTTTCCGAGCAGGTATTTTCCGCCCCGATACGTACTCAACGTTACGCCGCGCCCCCGCACGGTTCGAGGCCGGGGCACCCCGATGGGTGGCGACGCCGATACGGCAGGGCGTGTACGGGTCACTTCGACATGCGCCGTAGCGAAAACGGTCGAACACTGGGAGGAAACGCGCATCCACCGCCGCGTCAGGAGGCGACATGAACTGGCTGTGGGCGATCGTCGTAGGAATCATTCTCGGTTTGATCGCCAAGGCGATTCTGCCGGGTAAACAAGACATTCCGCTCTGGCTGACCTGCATCTACGGCATTCTCGGAGCCATCGTGGGCAATGCGGTGGCCGGCTGGATCGGAGTCAGGCACACCGGCGGATTCGACTGGATCCGGCATCTGCTGCAGCTGGCCGGGGCTGTCGTGATCGTCGCCCTCGGCACCCCGCTGTGGCAGACGATCCGGCACGGCGGCAGGAGAGAACGGGCCTGAGCGGGCCTGACCGGGCCTGAGCCGAGCAGGCCTGAGCGGCGCCGACGGCCGGGAGCGCAGCGCGGAAGCCGCGGCGGCCGGCGCGCATGGTGGAAGCGCACCGGCCGCCGCTCCGGCCTCACGGGCTCTTCGCCCAGGTCACAGTCCGGGTCACACGCCCCGGGTCACACGCCCTGGAGCTGGGCGATCTTCCGTCCGGCCTTGAGGTAGACCCCGCCGGAGGGCGCGGTGAGCCCCTCGTCCGCCAGCACCTCCGCGACCACCTCGGCCAGCGGCCGTACCGCCTGGGCCTCGGCGAGCACGATCGCCCGCTGACCGTCCTCGGCCTCGACGACCAGCCGCAGACCGTTCTGCTTGGCGACCCGGCGGGCCGCCGACGCGCTCGGCTGGAACTCCAGGACCTTGCTCAGCACGGTCGCGATGGTCTCGCCGCCGTGCTCGGCGGCGTCGACCACCGGCAGCGTCCCGACGTCGGTGAAGCTCTTCTTGGAGAACTGCGCGACGAAGCCCGCACGCGCCGCCATCGCCGCCTCGATGCCGTACAGCGCCGCCACGACCTCGCCCGCCAGCACCTTCTTGAGGTCCATCGGGTGCAGCGACCTGGTCTCCAGCCGGGTGGTCACGGCGGCGATCTCCGCGTCCGTCCACTCCGTCCACGCCTCCAGGTACGGCTTCATCAGCCGGTCCGGAATCGACATGATCTTGCCGAAGACATCGTCGGCGGGCGCGCCGAGCGCCACGTAGTTGCCCTTGGACTTGGACATCTTCGCGCCCGTGCCGTCCGTGCCCTCGATCAGCGGCATGGTGACGACCAGCTGCGGCTGCTGGCCGCGCAGCTCCATCAGCTTGCGGCCCATCTGCAGATTGAGCAGCTGATCGGCGCCGCCCAGCTCCACGTCGCTCTCCAGCGCCACCGAGTCCAGGGCCTGTGCGATCGGGTACAGCAGCTCGGACATGGTCAGCCCGGACCCGGCGGCCAGCCGGTTGCGGAAGTCGTCGCGCTGCAGCAGCTGCGACACCGGTACCTGGGCGAGCAGCCCCAGCAGCTCCGGGAAGGTGTACGGCGCCAGCCACTCGCTGTTCTGCCGGAAGCTGACCTTCTCGAAGTCGAAGAACGGCTTGACCTGCTGCTGGTAGCCCGCGAGGTTCCGGGCGATGTCGTCGTCGGTGAGCGGCGGGCGCTCGGCCGTACGCCCCGACGGGTCGCCGATCTTGGCCGTGAAGTCACCGATCAGCAGGGTGACGTCGTGTCCCATCCGCTGGAAGCGGTTGAGGACGATCATCGGCACGGTGTGGCCGAGATGCACATCGGCGGCCGTGGGGTCGATGCCCAGCTTGATGGCGAGGCCCTTGCCCGCCGTCCGGCGCTCCTCGATCCGCTCGGCCAGCTCCTTGACCCCCGGCAGGACCTCGACCGTACGGGAGGCGATCAGCTCGGCCTGCTCCTGGGCCGAGAGGTCGCTCAGATCGAGGGAACGCCGCGCGGACGTCTCGGCGAGCAGTTGCTCGACGGTCTTGTCGGAGGAGAGATCCTGGTCGAGCAGCTCGCGGGCGCGGGCGACGGATGCGCCGAGGCGTGTCATGGGGGTCCTGGTGAGAGTCAGGGGCGGACGGATGGGCGGGGACCAGTCTATTCGCCGGTCCCGCCCGGCCAATTCCAATATCGTCGGCCGGACCGTTCGGCGGGACCATTGGGCCGGATCTTTCGGCGGGGTCGCTCGGCCGGACCGTTCGGCCGGTCTCACACTCCTTTGCTGACCGAGCTCATATTGAAGTCCGGGATGCGCAGCGCGGGCATCGCGGCGCGGGTGAAGTAGTCGCTCCATTCGCGCGGCAGGGTGGGCTCGGTGCGCCCCGCCTCGGTGGCGCGGGAGAGCAGGCTCACCGGCGACTCGTTGAACCGGAAGTTGTTCACCTCGCCGACGACCTCGCCGCCCTCCACCAGATACACCCCGTCCCGGGTGAGCCCGGTCATCAGCAGGGTGGCCGGATCGACCTCGCGGATGTACCACAGGCAGGTCAGCAGCAGGCCCCGCTCGGTCGAGGCGACCATCTCCTCCAGCGATCGGGTGCCGCCCGCGTCCAGGATCAGGTTGTCGATCCCCGGGGCCAGGGGCAGCCCGGTCAGCTCCGCCGAATGCCGGGTGGTGACCAGGTGCCGCAGCACCCCGTCCCGAATCCAGTCGGTGGCGGGCAGCGGCAGCCCGTTGTCGAACACCGACGCGTCGTCTCCGGAGGAGTGCGCGATCACGAACGGCGCCGCCTCAAGACCCGGCTCACGCGGGTCGCTGCGCAGCGTGAGCGGCAGCTCCGACAGCGTGTCCCCGACCCGGGTGCCGCCGCCCGGCTTGCTGAAGACCGTACGGCCCTCCGCCGCGTCCCGGGCCGACGAGGACCACAGCTGGTAGATCAGCAGATCGGCGACGGCCGTCGGGGGCAGCAGCGTCTCGTAGCGGCCCGCCGGAAGCTCGACCTTCCGCTCGGCCCAGCGAAGCCGCCGGACCAGCTCGGCGTCGATCGCCGCCGGGTCCACGTCCGTGAAGTCGCGGGTCGCCCGCCCGGCCCAGGCCGAGCGCGTCATGTCCGGCGACTTGGCGTTCAGCTCCAGCGTGCCGCTCGGCTGGTCATGGCGCAGCCGCAGCCCGCCGGAGGTGCCCAGATAGCTGGAGACCACCTCATGGCTGGCGAACCCGTACAGCTCCCGGCCGCCCGCGCGGGCGGCGGCGAACGCCTCGCCGAGCGCCGGGGCGAACGCCGCGAACACCTCCGAGGAGGTCTCGGCGGGGGAGTCGGTGAAGCCGGGGGAGGCGCTCCCGGCCATCCCGGCCATGCCGGCCTCGACCAGCGGCTGGGCGTCCTCGGCCGGACCCGCGTCCCGCGCGGCCGCCTCGGCGGCCCGTACCAGCGGCTCCAGCTCCCCGGCGGTCACCGCCGACCGGGACACCACCCCGGAGGCGGTGCCCTCCGCGCCGTCCACGGTGGCCACCACGGTCAGGGTGCGGCCCCGGGTGACGCCGTTGGTCGTCAGCGCGTTGCCCGCCCAGCGCAGATTGGCGGTCGACGTCTCGTTCGCGATCACCACACAGCCGTCCGCGCGGGACAGCTCCAGGGTGCGCTCCACGATCTCGTGCGGCTTCACACTCATGCTCCCGCCTCCTGGGTCGTGTTGAGGATGTTCACGCCACGGAAGAGCGCGGACGGGCAGCCGTGCGACACGGACGCGACCTGGCCGGGTTGGGCCTTGCCGCAGTTGAAGGCGCCGCCCAGGACGTACGTCTGCGGCCCGCCGACGGCCGTCATCGAGCCCCAGAAGTCGGTGGTGCTCGCCTGGTACGCGAAGTCCCGCACCTGGCCCGCGAGGACCCCGTTCCGAATCCGGTACGCCCGCTGCGCCGTGAACTGGAAGTTATAGCGCTGCATATCGATCGACCACGACCGGTCGCCGACCAGATAAAGCCCGTTCTCCACATCCCCGATCAGCGCTTCGGTCGAAGGCCCCTCGGGGGCGGGCCGCAACGACACATTCGCCATCCGCTGCACAGGCACATGCCCCGGCGAATCGGCGTAAGCGCAGCCGTTGGACCGCTCGAAACCGGTCAGCCGGGCGATCCTGCGGTCCAGCTGGTACCCCACCAGAGTGCCGTCCCTCACCAGGTCCCAGGACTGCGCGGCCACGCCCTCGTCGTCGTACCCGATCGTGGCGAGCCCGTGCTCGGCGGTCCGGTCACCGGTGACGTTCATGATCTCCGAGCCGTACCGCAGGCTGCCCAGCTTGTCGAAGGTCGCGAACGACGTCCCCGCGTACGCCGCCTCGTACCCCAGCGCCCGGTCCAACTCGGTCGCATGCCCGATCGACTCATGGATCGTCAGCCACAGATTGGACGGATCGATCACCAGGTCGTACGAGCCGGCCTCGACCGGCGGCGCCGCCATCTTCTCCGCCAGCAGCCCGGGCAGCTCCGCCAGCTCCGCGTCCCAGTCCCAGCCGCCCGCCCCGGTCAGGTACTCCCACCCCCGCCCGACCGGCGGGGCCAGGGTCCGCATCGACTCGAACTCCCCGCTCACCGGGTCCACCGCCACCGCGGTCAGCTGCGGGTGCAGCCGCACCCGCTGCTGGGTGGTCGTGGTGCCCGCCGTATCCGCGTAGAACTTGTTCTCATGGACGGTCAGCAGCGCCGCGTCCGCATGCGCCACCCCGTCCGCCGCCAGCAGCCGCCCGCTCCACTCGGCCAGCAGCCCCGTCTTGTCCGTGTCCGGCACGCCGAACGGATCGACCTCGTACGACGACACCCACGTCCGGTCCGCGTGCACCGGCTCATCCGCCAGCTCCACCCGCCCGCCCGTCTCCCACCCCCGCCCTTCCAAGGAGGCGCTGCGCGCGCTCTTTGATTCGGACCCCGCCGCCTCGATCACCTTCGCCGACAGCTTGGCCATCGCCACCGCTTGCGAGGCCACCCGCGCCGCCGCGTCCATCGACAAATCGACCCCGGACGCGAACCCCCAACTCCCCCCATGCACCACCCGCACCGCATACCCGAGGTCCGTGATGTCGGACGCTCCCGCGACCCGCGCATCCCGCAACCGCCACGAGGCACTCCGCACCCGCTCGAACCGAAAGTCCGCATGCCCGGCCCCCAGCGCCCGGGCCCGCGCCAACGCCGCGTCGGCAAGCGCGCGCAACGGCAGCGCGAGGAAGGACGGATCGATCTCGTGCACCACGGCGACCCCTTCGTCGGTAGGTATCCGTCGCAGTGAACCACGCCACCCCGCCCCCCGGGCGCGCCCATCGCATGACCGGGCCGCGGCGGCGGCGAACCGCCGCCACGCAACGTGATGAGTTGAGTCGTCTATCCCGTTGCGCGAAGCGGTATTTCATGGCCTGCTTCAGAGGTCGGTAGCGTCGGATTCATGGAGTGGAGTTTTCGGACGGCCGAAGAGTTGGCGGCCGCATTGCGTGCTGGTGAAGTGACCTCGGCGGAACTGACCGATGAGGCGATTGCCCGTATCGAGCGCGACGACGAGGTGATCAACGCGATCTGTGTGCCGGACTTCGACCGTGCGCGGGCCGCCGCGCACGGTGCCGACCAGGCGCGCGCCCGTGGCGAGGTCCGGCCGCTGCTCGGTATTCCGGTGACGGTCAAAGAGTCCTACAACGTGGCTGGGCTGCCCACGACCTGGGGCATGCCGCAACACCGGGACTATATGCCGGCCGAGGACGCGGTACAGGTGTCGCGGCTCAAGGCCGCGGGCGCGGTGGTGCTGGGTAAGACCAATGTGCCGTTGGGGCTGCAAGATATCCAGAGCTTCAACGAGATCTACGGCACCACTCACAATCCGTGGGATCACGATCGCACCTCGGGCGGATCTTCCGGCGGATCAGCGGCGGCCCTGGCGTCCGGATTCTGCGCGCTGTCCATCGGCTCCGACCTCGCCGGTTCGCTGCGCACCCCCGCGCATTTCTGCGGCGTCTATGCGCACAAGCCGACACTCGGACTGGCGGCAACCCGCGGCATGGGCGCGCCGCCGGCACCGTCATTGCCGGTCGACCTCGACCTCGCCGTCGTCGGTCCGATGGCGCGCACTGCCCGCGACCTCACGCTCCTGCTCGACGTCATGGCCGGACCGGACCCGCTGACGCTCGGCAAGGCGTACGACGTGACGCTGCCGCCCGCGCGCCACGAGCGGCTCGGCGACTTCCGGGTCCTGGTCGTCGACGAGCATCCGCTCATTCCGACCGGGTCCGCTGTGCGGGCGGGCGTGAACCGGGTGGCCGACGCACTTGTCGACGGCGGCGCCCGCGTCGAACGGCACACTCCGCTGCTGCCCGACCTGACCGAAGCCGCGACGCTCTACACGCAGTTGCTGTTCTCGGGCTCCGTCGCGCGTTTTCCCGTCGAAGCGTACGAGCAGCTGCGGACCCGCGCCGCCGGACTGAGCGCGGACGACCAGAGCCTCGACGCGACGCGGCTGCGTGGCATGGTGTTCAGCCACCGCGACTGGATCGAGGCGAACAACCGTCGCGAACTCCACCGCCACGGCTGGCGGCAGCTCTTCGCCGAGTTCGATGCCGTGGTGTGTCCGATCACGCCGACTCCCGCGTTCCCGCACGACCACAACCCCAATCCGCTGGAACGCCGGATCGACATCGACGGCGTCGGGTACCCGTACTTCGACCAGCTCGTCTGGGCCGGTGTGGCCACTATGCCCGGCCTGCCCGCCACCGCCATACCAGCGGGCCGGTCCCCCGAGGGTCTGCCGGTGGGAGTGCAGCTCATCGGTCCGATGTTCGAGGACCGCACCCCGCTGCGGCTGGCCGAACTGCTCGAGCAGAAGATCGGCGGCTTCCAGGCACCGAGGTAGGGCGTACTACGGGGCCCGCCGAAGCCGGATCAGGCGCGCAGGGTGACGCCGAAACGGGTCCTCATCCGCCGCAGTTCCCACAACGCGACAGCGGTCACCGACAGCGGCCCGCCCAGCGTGGAGCAGAACTGGGCGATGGGCGGGCCCGCCGGCATGCCGTCGCCGATCATGCTGAAGGCCGCGAACACCCACACCAGCGTCAGGGTGAGGACGGGCGGCAGCATCGGGTGGACCTGGGCGCTGTTGAAGGCACTGCGGGCCGAGTACAGCGACGCCATGAAGAAGAAGGGAAAACCCCACACGATCACGATCAGCGAGGCGACGGCCAGTACGTACTCCCACCAGCTCTTCCCGTCGTTGGCGTCGACGATCAGGGCCGTCGGGACGAGGACTCCGCCCATCACGACCAACGTCAGCACGTACCAGCCGACCGCCTTGAGCGGAGCGCGCAGCCGGGAGCGCAGATGCGGCCGCAGGTGCGGGGGCGCGTAGTAGATGAATCCGATGATGACCAGGGGCGCGGCGATGATCAGCACGAACGGGGCGAGGATGAGTTGGGCGGCACCGCCGTACGCCGCGTCCTTCCAGCGGTTCGGATCCACGTTGTAGGCGAGGATCAGGCCGATGGTGGCGGCGGCGCCGAGCACCGTGCGGGCCAGCTGGACGCGGTCCACGGCGCGGTCCACGATCCGGCCTTCACCGTCCTGCGCGAAGAGCCTGGTGGCAACGCGGTGCGCGGAGCGCAGGATCGCGCCGATGAGCCCGAAGGGAGAGCCGAACGACAGGCAGCCGCGGCGGCGCCGAGCGGCGGGCCTCGTCGGCTGGGGGCGGTAGGGGTACGGAGGCTGGTTCGGGTTCGGGTACGGGCCCGGATGCGGTGGTGGCGGACCGTACGGGCCGCCCTGCGGTGGTCCGTAGGGAGCGCCCCAGCCGCCCTGGCCTCCCGGTCCGCTGCCGCCAGGCTGACCCGGGCCGTTTCCCGGCCCCCATCCCCCCGTAGCCATGCCGTTCCCCGTTCACTTTCGGCCAGTTGGCGTGTGTCATGTGGTGCCAGGCGCAGTGTAGTGGCACATCAGGTGACAGAGGCCGCCCTCGTCGCCGGTCGCGGCACCTTGCCCCCGTCGCGCCACATACGTGCATATCCATCACCGCGCCCCGCATTGCCCAATACCGCCTATCGGCCCCTCGGATGAGGGGCCGATAGCGGAATCTGTCCAGGTCAGTCGTTCGGCAAGCACCTCCGGCAGCGCGCCGCGTCGGGGAACATCCTCAGGAGCCGGGGCCGGGGCCGGGGCCGGGGCCGGGCGCTCCGTCGCGGATCGCCCGTGGCGAGGCGCCGAGTTCGCGGCGGCAGACCTTGTTGAACGCCTGGAGGTCCGCGATCCCCACCGACGCCGCGATCGTGGCGATCGGCAGCGTCGTCTCGCGCAGCAGGTGCCTGGCCCGCTCCATGCGGCGGTGCCGGATGTGGGCCACGACCGTGTCCCCGGTCTCGGCCCGGAAGAGCCGGGTGAGGTGGTTGTGCGAGACGCCCGCCCCGCGCGCCACGTCCGGCACGGTGAGCGGCTCGGCGAGACGCGACTCGACGTACGCGATCGCGGCGGCGACGGCGGGGTGCCCGCCGCCCGTGCCGGTGGGGACGGACAGCTGCGCCACGCGCCACAGTGCTGACCACACCTCGGCGACCGCCTGCGCCGGGGCCCTGGGGACGGCCGCGATGGCCTGGAGCAGGAGGCTGGAGAGCAGGGCCGTCTGGGCCCCCGCGTTCTGCACCACCGGCACCGTACGGGCCGCCCCGTGGTCGGGTAGCCGCAGATGGGCGTACAGGTGCTCGGAGCGCCCGCGATAGCGGTAGCGCACCAGGACACCGGGCGGGACGAGGCTGACGTAACCGGGCCGCACGGTGTACGCGACGCCGTCGACCGTGAGCTCGGCGGTGTAGCGGTAGAGGTGCAGCTGCCACAGGTCGGGCAGGCGGAAGACGTCGCGGGTGCGCCGCGTGCCGTGGACGCCGACGCCGAGCCCCTCGATGTGCGGGGGCGAGTCGAGCCGGACCGGGACCCGCTGCAGCTGGGACTGGGAAGCTGCTCCCGTCGTGTCCGTCATGGTGAAAAATTACCAGTAGTAGTGAGCAGGACCCACGCGTCCCGGGGTGGCCGCGTTCTAGCGTCGTGGAGACGAACCACGAGAAACCACCCGCTCCCGCTCTCCCGACCGGAGGAGAACATGGCCGCCCGACCCGCTCGCGAACAGCTCATGACCTCGGCGCTCATGGCCCGGTTCGTGGCCCACGGCTTTCTGCGCCTCGATTCCGTCGTCCCCGACTCCCTCAACGACCAAGCCCTCGGTGTGCTCGCTGCGGGCGTGCCGGCCGTCCCGCACGGCACCCCGGTCGCCGAGGCGTTCCCCGAGGGCTCCTTCGCGCGCAGCCTGCTCGACCTCCCGGCCGTGGCCGGTGCGCTCTACAGCCTGGTCGGCCCGGACCCCACCATCGACCACCACGCCGTTCACATCCGGCAGCCCCAGGAGGGCCGGGCCCAGCCGCTGCACGGGGACGCCATCATCGATGTCCGGCCGGACGCCTTCGACGTCCAGCTCATGTACTACCCGCGCGAGGTGACGCTGGAGGCCGGCGGGACCCTGATCGTGCCGGGCAGCCATCTGCGGCGCACCAACGAGAGCGACACCGGCCGGTACCAGAACCTGCTCGGCCAGCAGCGGATGGTGTGTCCCGCGGGCACGGTGCTGATTCTGCACCACGGCATCTGGCACGGCGGCCGGCGCAACGACAGCGGTGTCCCGCGCTACATGTTCAAGATCCGCTTCAATCCGACCGTCCCGCAGGTCCGCCTGTGGAACACCGATGACCTCGGCGACCCGGCGGTGGCCGAGGAGCTGCGGACCCGGTTCCCATGGTACGAGCAGGCGACCGGGCGGCTGGAGCTGCACAACCGGATCAGGCTGTGGCGGGCGCTGACCGGGGACCCGTCCTTCGATCTGGACCACTGGATGACCCGGGTGACCAACCGGCCCGGCAGGGCCACCGCCGACGCCTGAGCGCCGTCCCGCCCCCTCCCCGCCGTCGCCTCACACCAGGAGCTGTCCACCGTGACCACACAGCCCACGACCGCCGAGCCCGTCCTCACCAGCACCGTCCGGCAGCAGGTGCTCGTCCTCTACCTGAACGACTCCTCCCTCGACAGCGGCGTCATCGGCTGGGCGCGCTACGACGGCACGGGCGCCACGTCACACACCGCCGGGGACGGGGACGAGCCGCCGTACGCCACCGGCCTGGCGGCACTGCTCGACGGCTGGCGGCTGTTCCAGGCGTCGCAGCTCATCCCGCCCTACCCGGGCCACGAGTACGACGTGTCCTTCCTCAAGCACGAATTCCTGTTCGAGAAGCTCGCCAACACAGCCACGGCCACCGCTCCCGCGTGACGCCGCCGCCGGGCCCGGCCTCGCCGTGACCGGCCTGCGCCCGGCTACCCCCGTCGCAGGTCCGTAGCTCATCTTCGGACGTAGGGACGACGGGGGGCGGACCGCCGGAGTGCGTCCGGCCGGGGGGAACCGGATCGGCAACGGCCCGCCCGGTCTATGGAGTCGCGGCGCGAGCCGAGCGTCGGACAGCGTCGTGCAGGCGCTCACCGGCCGGGCACTGTTGGCCGTTGCGGCAGTTGGGGCAGCCCTCGGCGTGGTCGAGGAACCGCGCCCACGCCGTCGGCCGTGCCGGGACGAGGGCGATGATCTTCCGGCTGGCCCTCATCCGTGGGGACTTCATCGCTGCCGCCTGGCGGGCTCGTCGCGGGCGAGGAGGTTCCCGTCGAACGGGTCGCGTTGCTTCGGGAAGCTGTCGGCGCACGTGCCCGGACAGGCGTAGACGGTGCCGCCACCGGCGCTCGCGCCGTGCCCGATCGCGACGACGACCGGCTGCCTGGTGGTCGTTTGGCACCGGGCGCAGACCTGGACGCTCACCGGGCTGTCGCCCCCTCGGCGGGCTCGGCGGCGATCGCCCGCACCAGGGCCTCGCGGAGCCGTCCGGGGTCGGTGAGGTAGCGGTCCGGTCCCACCGGAATGCGCCAGTGGAGGCGCGGACCAGCCCTCCAGTCGACAGGCGGTACGCCGACGTACGTGACCTCGGCGCCGTGCGCGCCGAGCGCCTGTACCTGCGGTAGGCCTCGCCAGTCCTGGGCATGGCCCGTCTGGGTGAGCCAGTACATGAGGCCGTAGTCGGCGATGACGGCGCCGGACGCGTCGCCGAGTAACTCCAGCGCCCGTTCACCGATCTCAGCAGGCGCGCGCAGCACGTCCCAGTGAGGGCCGACCTTGACCATCTCGACGTCGCTGCCGCGCGGCGGCGTCCATGGAGCGGGTGTTCTGTGTTGCGTCTGCACGGGGTCTCCTGGCGTCATCGGTAAAGGGGCTGACGCATCGAGGTTCGTCGTGTGATCGCGATCACGGGATGACCGGCAGGTGTTACCGAAGCGGTAATACGCTCGTTCCTGGTTCGGGACACAGCATCGGTGCGCCTACGATCGACCGGAAGTTGGACCCATGGACGCCAACGCCACCACCCCCGGCCCGCTCGCCCCAGAAGTCCTCGACAGGGACGACCTCCGGCGAGCCCTGGACGAGCACGACTTCGCCGCAGCGTTCTCCTTGATCAAGAAGTGGGGCGGTCTGTCGCAGAACCGGATCGCCGCAGCCTGCCAGCTCACCCCGGGCAAGGTCAGCACGATCATGACCGGGTCCAGCAGAGTCACCTCTATCGAGGTCATCCGCCGGATCTCCGACGGGCTGCGCATCCCCGGCCACCTCATCGGCCTCGCGCCGCGCCCCTGGGAGTGCACGGACACCGCGCCAGAACAACTCCAGCCGCCCAGCCCCCACTCCGGGAAAGCAGAAGACGCCGTACCGTGGCGGCCGGACGCCACCTCCGGCATAGCCGCAGATCTGACCAGGAGCGACCTCGTGATGGACCGCCGAGCCGCGACGCGCGCCCTCGCGGGCGCGGCCGTCACCGGTGCACCACTCCTCGACGCCCTCGACGGGTGGCGCACACCCGCTGCTGCCGATGACCGGGCGCGCCGCCCCGGCCGCTTAGGCGCGCGTGAAGTGGAGGAACTGGAGGCCACCGCCCGCGCCTTCCGCCAGTGGGGCCGCAGCGGCGGAGGCGGCCTTCGCCGAAAGGCTGTCGCCGGGCAGTTGGCCGAGGTAGTGGCCGCTCTCGACGAACACCAGGCCCCGGCCATCGAACGGCGCCTCTACGGGGTCATGGCCCAACTCGCTGGAACCGCCGCCTCGATGGCCTGGGACGTCGGCCAGCAGCGCCGCGCCCAGGACTATTACCGCCTGGCGCTCCGCGCAGCCCACGCAGGTGGCGACTCCCGGTTCGGCGCCAACGTGCTCGCCGGTATGGCCCGGCAAATGCTGTACAACGACCGACCGCACGACGCCCTCGAACTCGTCCGGCTCGCCCAGGACGGCGCCCGCCACACAGCGGGCCCGCGACTTCGGGCGATGCTCCACACACGGGAGGCGTGGGCCCTGGCCCGCATGGACCGGCCGTCCAGTTTCCACCGCGCAACGGGACAAGCCGCCGAGGCGCTCAGCAATGCTGGCCGACTCGACAACGAGCCCTACTGGATCGGCTACTTCGACGGCGCCGAGCTCGCAGGAGTCACCGGCGGCAGACTCCTGGACCTGGCCCGCAACGACCCGCGCACCTACGCGGACCAGGCCGCTGGCCACATCCGTACCGCTCTGGACCAGCGCAACGCGGAGGCCGGTCGCGGCCACGCTCTGGACTGGATCGGGCTCGCCGAATGCGCCTTCCTGATCGGCGACACCGTGGGCGCAGTCGACCACTCCCGTCGCGCCGTCGAGGTCGCGTCCTGCCTGCGCTCCGGGCGCGTGCGCGCACAACTGGCGCAGCTCTATCCGTACACGGTGGGGGATGGTGTACCCCGGGCCGTCGCCGATGTGCGCGGTAGTCTCCGCACTCTGCTCACCACATGACGAGGAAGGCGCGATGACGACGATCGCTGTGACCGGGCACATGGACCTCACCGACGAGTCCGTGCCGCTGGTGCGAGCCGAGCTGGACAAGGTCCTCGCCTCCTACGAGACCTCCGGTCTGGTCGGTGTGTCGTGCATCGCGAAGGGCAGCGACAGCCTGTTCGCCGAGGCGGTCCTGGCGGTCGGTGGGAGCCTGGTCGTGGTGATTCCGTCGCAGGACTACCGGCAGGCGAAGGTGAAGCCGGACCACGCCGAGACCTTCGACCGCTTGGTGGAGGCTGCGGACGAGGTGCTGGTGATGCCGCACGAGACGGCGAACCGGCAGGCGTACGAAGCGGCGAACGCGGTGCTGTTGGAGCGTGCCGACCGCTTGGTGGCCGTCTGGAACGGGCAGCCGCCGGGCGGCAAGGGCGGCGGTACTGCGGACGTGGTGTACCAGGCCCGCGAGGCTGGTGTCCCGGTGGACGTCGTGTGGCCTGACGGGGCGACTCGCAGGGCATGACGAGAGCCCCCGCCCGGTTCGCAGGCCAAGCCCGGCGGACTCGACGGCGACGAGCACGCCGCCCAAAGGAAGCGCTGGCACGAAGCCGCCGCCGCGAGCCAGGCCGTCGTCACCGAGCATGCACAGGCGGGGGCGGGAAACGCCTGGCAGTAGCGTGTCCGCGTCATGGGGGCAGCCCCGGCGGGCCGACTACGCCAGGGGCGGCTGGCGTTCGGCGGTCTGGATGAGGCTGTCCTCGATGCGGGTCAGGGCGCGGATCAGGGTTTCCTGTTCCTCCTCGGCCAGGCCGTCGACCGTGTGCTCTTCGAGTTCCGCCCAGACCTGTTCGACTTCCTTGCGCAGGGCGAGGCTGGCGGTGGTGGGTTCGATGATGGTGGCGCGCTTGTCGGTCTCGCTGGGGCGGCGGCGGACGAAGCCCGCGTGTTCCAGTCGCTTGACCGTGCGGGTCATGGTGGCCGCGTCCGAGCCGAGCAGGCGTACGAGGTCGGTCTGACGCTGCGGGCCGAGGTCCCATAGCTGCATCATGACGAGCTCCTGCCCGGGGTGCAGCCCCACGCGGCGCAGGAGTTGTCCGGCGAGCATCCGGTGGAGGCGGGCCACGCGGAAGATCGCGTGGTTCATGGCCCCCGCCCGGATCGAGGGCGGCATCGGCGGGCGGGCCATGTCCGCGGCGGAGCAGTCCGTGGACGGTGCGGCGCCGGGGTCGTTCGACACGTCGTTCCTCACCCTCTCGCAGTGATTATTGCCTGGGCAGGGACACCCTATCGCCGCTCTCGCCGTCGGCTCGAGGGCGGTTTCCAGCACCGACCGAGCAGTGGGGAGTGACGCACATCACGGCCGCTGGGGAATCGATCCCCGGATTTACTTGTTCGGACAGGCAATGGCATCGTGTGGTGCCACGCGACCGAACCGAACAGGAGCCTGACCATGACCACGGCCTTCGCCCCCTACGACCTCGGCGGCCTCCGCCTGTCCAGCCGCATCGTGATGGCGCCCATGACCCGCAGCCGTGCGTACGGTCCCGGACAGAGCCCCACCGATCTGATGGCGACCTACTACGCACAGCGGGCGAGTGCCGGGCTGATCGTCACCGAGGGCACGCAGCCGTCGGCGATCGGCCAGGGCTACCCGGACACCCCGGGGATTCACTCCGCCGAGCAGATCGCGGCCTGGCGCAAGGTCACCGACGCGGTGCACGCCGAGGGCGGCAGGATCTTCCTGCAGCTCATGCACACCGGCCGGGTCGGCCACCCGAGCCTGATGGGCCTCACACCGGTCGGCGCCTCCGCGGTCACGGCCAAGGGGCAGGTCTACACGCACGAAGGGCCGAAAGACTTCGTCACCCCGCATGAGCTGACCGAGGCAGAGATCGCGGAAACCATCGCCGACTTCGTCGCCGCCGCGCGCAACGCCGTCGAGGCGGGCTTCGACGGCGTGGAGCTGCACGGCGCCAACGGGTACCTGATCCACCAGTTCCTCGCGCCGAACTCCAACCGGCGCACCGACGCCTGGGGCGGCAGCCCGGAGCGGCGCATCCGCTTCGCCGTCGAGACCGCGCGGGCCGTGGCCGAGGCCATCGGCGGGGACAAGGTCGGCTTCCGCCTCTCGCCCGGCAACCCCTTCAACGACATCGACGAGAGCGACCCGGCGGACGTGGAGGCCACCTACACCGCCCTCGTGGACGCGCTCGTCCCGCTCGGCCTGGCCTACCTGCACCAGATGGAGGCCCCCGATCTCCGCGACCTGACCGTGCGGCTGCGCAAGGCATGGCCGGGCACCTTCGTCCTCAACCCTTCCACCGGTACGGAGCCCACCGGCCCCGACGCGCTGGCGCTCATCGACGACGGCACCGCCGACCTGATCGCCTACGGGGCGCTCTTCCTCGCCAACCCCGATCTGCCCGCCCGCCTCGCCGCGGGCGGCCCCTTCAACGCGGCGGACCGCGCCACCTCCTTCGGCGGCGACCACCGTGGCTACACCGACTACCCGGCCCTCGGCTGACCGCCGGTCGCGTCGGTCACGCGGGGTGGGTGCCGTCCGGTCGGAGTACCGGCCGGGCGGCGTTACGCGCCACCGGCGGCAACCGACTGGAAGGGTGCCCTCATGGCCGACTTCACCGACGCGGATCGCGCGTACCTCCACAGCCAGCACCTCGGCCGGATGGCCACCGTCGACCCCGGCGGACAGCCGCAGGCCAACCCGGTCGTGTACTTCCTCCAGGACGACGACACCATCCTCATCGGCGGCCTGCGGATGGGCACCTCGAAAAAATGGCGCAACCTCCAGGCCAACCCCAAGATCGCGCTCGTCATCGACGACATCGTCAGCGTCACCCCGTGGAAGGTGCGCTTCATCGAGATCCGTGGCACGGCCGAACTCCTCGTCGGCCCCCATGACCTCGGCGCGCGCTTCAGTCCCGAAGTGATCCGCATCCACCCCGAAAAGATCCACCGCTGGGGCCTGGACGACTGACCAATAGTTGCCCGAACAGTGAATAACCGCCGTGAAACCGGAGACAAGCCATGAGCTTCACCACTCGACCAGGAACATATGGCGCACGGCAGCCCGGCGCCGCGGTTCGCTGGCTGAACAAGCTGACCATGCGTCAGATCGTCCGCAAGGGCGGCGGGAAGATGCTCGGCGGCCTGGACGCCCTCGTGCTGACCACGGTCGGCAAGAAGAGCGGGGAGCCCCGTAAATCCCCGGTGTGCTGGTTCCCCGGCGAAGACGGCAGCTGGCTGATCGTGGCCTCGGCCAACGGAGCCGCGAAGAACCCCGCCTGGTACTACAACCTCGCCGCCCACCCCGACCAGGCATCCATCACCCTCACCGGCCGGACCGTGCCCGTCGTCGCCGAACAGCTGCACGGCGAAGAACGCGAACGCGCCTGGCGCGGGATCGTCAACGCCTCGGAACGCTTCGGTCAGTACGAGCAGAAGACCGATCGCGAACTGCCCGTCATCCGCCTCACCCCGCGCTCCGCGTAGCAGCACGGGACTGATGGGGTGGGCTGGTCGACGGAGTTCGCGTGATTGGTGTGGCGACCGGACGTAGCAGCACCCCGCCAGCTGCGGGCCGCAGACACCGGGACCGTTGGTCGAAGTTTCCTCCGACGCAAGGGGCTGCGGACACGGCGAAAGCACGCCTCTCAGCCCCGAAGGCCGATGAGGAGCACGGGGGCGCGACGCCCCCCGCCTGCGCGGGGGTGGTCCGCGGGTATCGCGTACCCGGGTGTCGATCGCCTTGCGCTCCCCACGCAGGTGGGGGTGGTCCGAGCGAGCGGCGCAGCGGCAGAGACAGGTCAAGGCGCTCCCCGCGCGGGCCGGAGGCGACGGCCAGTGGGGCTTCTGTAGGAAGTCGACAGGGACCGGCGGGCGCCCCTGTGCGTGCTCGATTCTCCGGAGCCGCCCCCGGCCCGATAGTTTTCGTTAGTGCAAGGGTCGGCACACGTACCTACACGGCGTGGCGACAGGCACGACATCTACAAGAGAGGGTGGTCCCTTGAGCCGCTCGGTTCTCGTCACCGGAGGCAACCGCGGCATCGGCCTCGCCATCGCCCGGGCCTTCGCCGACGCAGGCGACAAGGTCGCCATCACCTATCGGTCCGGTGAGCCGCCGGCCGGCTTCCTCGCGGTGAAGTGCGACATCACCGAGCCCGAGCAGGTCGAGCAGGCGTACAAGGAGATCGAGGAGAAGCACGGCACGGTCGAGGTCCTGGTGGCCAACGCCGGAGTCACCCGTGACCAGCTGCTGATGCGCATGTCGGAGGAGGACTTCTCCGCCGTCCTCGACACCAACCTCACCGGTACGTTCCGCATGGTCAAGCGGGCCAACCGGGGCATGCTGCGGGCCCGTAAGGGGCGCGTGGTGCTGATCTCGTCGGTGGTCGGGCTCATGGGCTCCGCCGGGCAGGCGAACTACGCCGCGTCCAAGGCGGGTCTGGTGGGCTTCGCCCGGTCGCTCGCCCGTGAGCTGGGCTCGCGGAACATCACCGTCAACGTGGTCGCGCCCGGTTTCGTCGACACCGACATGACGCGCGCGCTCAGCGACGAGCAGCGTGAGGGCATCGTCAAGCAGGTGCCGCTCGCGCGCTACGCGCAGCCCGAGGAGATCGCCGCCTCGGTCCGCTTCCTGGCCTCCGACGAGGCCGCGTACATCACTGGAGCCGTCATCCCTGTCGACGGCGGATTGGGCATGGGTCACTGAACGACATGAGTGGAATTCTCGCCGGTAAGCGCATCCTCGTCACGGGCGTCATCACCGAGTCCTCGATCGCCTTCCACGCCGCGAAGCTCGCCCAGGAGGAGGGCGCCGAGGTCATCCTGACCGGCTTCGGCCGGGTCTCCCTCGTCGAGCGGATCGCCAAGCGGCTGCCCAAGCCCGCCCCGGTCATCGAGCTGGACGTGCAGAACCAGGAGCAGCTCGACGGGCTCGCCGACAAGGTGCGCGAGCACCTGGGTGAGGGCGTCGACCTCGACGGTGTCGTGCACTCGATCGCCTTCGGCCCGCAGGGCGCGTTCAACTTCCTCGAGGGCAGCTGGGAGGACGTCGGCACGGCCGTGCAGGTCTCGGCGTACTCCCTGAAGGCGCTCACCGTGGCCTGCCTGCCGGTCATGCCGCGCGGCGGCTCGATCGTCGGCCTGACCTTCGACGCGCAGTTCGCGTGGCCGAAGTACGACTGGATGGGTGTGGCCAAGGCCGCCCTGGAGTCCACCAGCCGCTACCTCGCCCGTGACCTGGGCGAGAAGAACGTGCGCTGCAACCTGGTCTCGGCCGGGCCCATCAAGTCCATGGCCGCGAAGTCCATCCCGGGCTTCGAGGAGCTGGCGGACGTCTGGAACCACCGGGCCCCGATCGGCTGGGACCTGACCGACCCGGAGCCCGCCGGACGCGGCGTCGTCGCCCTGCTGTCCGACTGGTTCCCGCGCACCACGGGCGAGATCGTGCACGTCGACGGTGGCGTGCACATGATGGGCGCCTGAGTCCCCGGACTCGCCGACACGGCCGCCGCCCCGTCCCGCGCGAAAGCGGGACCGGGGCGGCGGCCGTTCGTATGACAGCGCTCACCCGTTCGGGCCAGCGAGCGGGCGGACGGATGGCGCGGCGCGCAGGGTGGAGTACGACACGACTCGCGGAGCGACAGCCCGGCCGAGGAGGTCCTGCCATGCGTACGCCCCGGCGCTTCGCGGCCGCCTCGCTGCTCGCCGCCGCCGTCGGGTGCGTTCTCGCCGCCTCCGGCTCCGGCGCGTCCGTCGCACAGGAGCGCCCCCGGCCACGGGAGGCCGCCTGCTCCACCTCGGTGCGCGGCTCGCACGCCACCACCAGCTGCTTCAACCCCTACCCCGGCGCCGACCGGGTGCAGCTGCACGTCGAATGCGCTCGCTGGTGGGACCCGGACATGGACAGCCGCCGGGTGGAGGTGGGTCCGGCGCAGCACGTGGAGCTGGACGAGCGGTGCTGGAAGGAGATCCGCAAGGCGTGGGTGACCCACCGCCGGTGACGCCACGTCCTCCGTCGGCTGCTTCAGTCGGCGTGGGGCGCGAGCCGGCAACCGAACGGGTGGGTGCTCGCCTCGGCCGCCGCCCGTTCCCCGTCCCGTGCCCGGATGGCCTCCACCAGCCGCGCGTGATCCATATGGGTCTCGGGCCGCATATCGCCCACGTCGGCGCGCAGGAAGTCCCGTACCACCGAGCCCAGATCCGCGTAGAGCGCCGCCAGTACGTCGTTGTGGGAGGCGGCCACGATCGCCATGTGCAGTGTGGCGTCCGCCTCGGCGAAGACGTCCGCGTCCCCCGACTCCCAGGCGCGTTCGCGCCGGTCGAGCTGCGCGTCGAGCTGCTTGAGGTCCTGTACGGTACGGCGCTCCGCCGCGAGCTGGGCCGCCTTCGTCTCCAGGGCGCTGCGCAGCTCGGCCACGTGCCGCGATTCGGCGGTCGCGAAGCGGCGGTGCATCACCCCGGCCAGCTCGCTGGTCGCGAGGACGTACGTGCCCGAGCCCTGCCGGATGTCCAGCAGACCGTTGTGCGCCAGTGCGCGCACCGCCTCGCGCACCGTGTTCCGCGCCACCCCGAGCTGCTCGACCAGCTCGGGCTCGGTGGGGATGCGCGAGCCCACCGGCCATTCGCCCGAGGTGATCTCGGCGCGCAGCTGGGCGATCACCTGGTCTGCGAGGGCGGAGCGCTGGGTCGACGTCAGCGGCATGACTCTCCTGTGCCTGGGGCTGCTGGGACTGAGAAACGACACGTTTCACGACGAGGCGTTCCACGACGAGTCGTTCCATGATGCCGTCCCGTTGTCATCTGGCGATTACGTATCGACTGGACAGCCATTCATCCCATCATTCTATGATGGTCGGCATGTCCAACGACGACCTCGCGACGCTCGACACCGCGGCGCCCTCCCGACGGGACCCTGAACAGCGCCCCGCGCCCTCGCCGTGGCGCCGCCGCCTCGTGGTCGTCGGCCTGCTGCTGGCCGCGCTCAACCTGCGCCCCGCCGTCACCAGCCTGGGCCCGCTCCTGAAGGAGGTCCGGGACGACCTCGGCATGAGCGGAACCGTCGCCGGACTGCTCACCTCGATGCCCGCGGCCTGCTTCGCCGTCTTCGGGCTCACCGCGCCCCGGCTGGCCCGCCGCTTCGGGCCCGGAGCCGTCGTCTGCACCGGTCTCGCGGCCATCGCCACCGGTCTGGCGCTGCGCCCGTTCGCGGGCGGGACGGTGGCGTTCCTGTGCGCCAGCGCGCTCGGCCTGGCCGGGATCGCGGTGAGCAACATCCTGATGCCGGTGATCGTCAAGAGCTGGTTCCCGGACCGGGTGGGCTCGATGACCGGCCTCTACTCCATGGGGCTGTCGCTGGGCACGGCCAGCGCCGCCGCCGTCACGGTGCCCATGACCGACGCGCTGGGCGGCAGCTGGCGGGCCGGGCTCGGGGTGTGGGCGGCGCTCGCCGGGGTCGCGATGCTGCCCTGGCTGTTCCTCGCCCGCGACCGTACGCACCGCCCCTCCGGACCCGGTCAAGCGGCCGCGCCGGGCACCCCGGCCGCACCGAATGAACCGGCCGCGCCGGGCATCCAGGCTGTGCCGGGCGCCCAGGCCTCGCCGAGCACTCCGGCCGCGCCGGAGCCCGCGATCCGGATCACCCGGAGCCCCACCGCCTGGGCGATGGCCGTCTTCTTCGGCCTCCAGTCCACGGCCGCGTACATCACCATGGGCTGGATGCCGCAGATCTTCCGCGACGCGGGGGTCTCCGCCTCCACCTCCGGGGTGCTGCTCGCGGTCATCATGGCCATGGGCGTCCCGCTGGCCTTCGTCCTGCCCCGCGCCGCGGCCCGGCTGCGCAACCAGGGTGTGCTGGCCGTGGCCCTCGGTGTCTGCGGGATCATCGGGTACGCGGGGCTGTGGCTGGCCCCGGTCGGTGGCGCGTGGCTGTGGGCCGTCCTGCTCGGCGTCGCCAACTGCGCCTTCCCGCTCGCCCTCACCATGATCAGCATGCGGGCGAGGACCAGCGCGGGCGTGGTCCGGCTCTCCGCCTTCGCCCAGAGCACCGGCTATCTGCTGTCCATCCCGGGCCCGCTGCTGGTCGGCACGCTGTACCAGCACAGCGGCGGCTGGGGCGCGCCGCTCGCGCTGATGGCCGGGCTGATGGTGCCGCAGATCGTGGCGGGCCTGCTGGCCGGGCGTGACCGCACCCTCGAGGACGAGATCTGACCGGTGGGTGGGACACTGGCCCCATGCCAGTGCTCGATGAGAACCCGCCGGACGGTCAGAAGAAGCTCCTCCTCATCCTCGGCGTGATGCTCGGGATCACGGTCGTCATCGGCGTGATCGCCACCTTCGCCTCACCCTGATCCCCGTTCGCGCCCCGGGAGAAGGCCGCACGGCCTTGGCGGGGCAGGCCGCACCGCCCCGGGGGTCCGGGGGTGGGGCAGGCCCCACCATCCCCTAGGGGGCAAGGGTCAGGGGGAACTGGGTGGATCACCGGATGGGAACCGGCCCGCCCGCTCCGTAGCGTCGAACCATCCGAAGCGGCACGGTTCAGCGACCCGGAGGCGATCCCCATGTCCGCCCGCACCCCCACCCGGCCCGCGGCTCCGGCGGCCGGTGGCATGGACGTCCGGCTGCCGTGGTGGGCGCTCGCGCTGCCCGTCCTCGCCTTCGTGACGCTGCTGCTCGTGCTCACCGGGCCCTCCGACGCGCATGCCGCGAGCGGGCCCGGCGCCCTGTCACAGTTCCTGGAGCTGCTGTGGCAGACCCTCGGCCGTCAGGGGGCGTGACGGACGGTGTGCAGGGGTACCCGCCCGGTGCTCACTTAGATGAGCACCGTTTCAACACCCTGCGCCTCGCCAGCCGTTTCATGCGAAGCTGGGACGCATGAGCGTCGATGTGCCCCGCAGGATTGTCATTCTCCGACACGCCAAGGCCGACTGGCCCCAGGTGGCAGACCATGAGCGGCCGCTCGCGGAGCGCGGCCGCAAGGACGCCCCACTCGCCGGGCGCCGGCTCACCGAGACTGGTCTCGTCCCCGAACTGACCCTCTGCTCCACGGCCGTGCGTACCCGGGAGACCTGGAAGCTCGTGGTCCATGAGCTGCCCCAGCGTCCCAAGACCGTCTACGAGGAGCGGCTGTACGACGCCTCGCTCGGCGAGCTGATCGCGGTGCTCAACGAGGTGTCCGACGAGATCACCGATCTGCTGGTGGTCGGCCACAACCCCGGCGTGCACGCCCTCGCCGACGCCCTCGCGGGCCAGGCCGAGGAGGGCAGCCGGGAGCGGATGGCCCGCACCGGTTTCCCCACCTCCGGCATCGCGGTGGTGACCTTCAACGGCTCGTGGAAGTCGGTGGAGCACGGCGTCGGCCGCCTCGACGACTTCTGGGCGCCGCACGAGTAACCCGCCGCCCGCTCCCGTCCCCGCTCCCATCCCCGGTCCCCGCTCCTGTTCCACGCGCCACCACGCGACCTGCCCGCCTCGACAGCGAGGCGGGCAGGGGAGACCGGTGGCGGAGGAGTCAGTCGTCCACGTGCGCGTCCGCGGCCTCGACCTCTTCACGGGTCACGCCGAGCAGATACAGCACGGTGTCCAGGAACGGCACGTTCACCGCGGTGTGCGCGGCCTCCCGCACCACCGGCTTGGCGTTGAAGGCGACGCCGAGCCCCGCCGCGTTCAGCATGTCCAGGTCATTCGCCCCGTCGCCGATCGCGACGGTCTGCATCAGCGGCACCCCCGCCTCGTCCGCGAAACGGCGCAGCAGCCGGGCCTTGCCCGCCCGGTCCACCACCTCGCCGATCACGCGGCCGGTGAGCTTGCCGTCCACGACCTCCAGGGTGTTGGCGGAGGCGAAGTCCAGCCCCAGCCGCTCCTTGAGGTCGTCGGTGACCTGGGTGAAGCCGCCGGAGACCACCCCCACCTGGTAGCCCAGGCGCTTGAGGGTACGGATCAGGGTGCGGGCGCCGGGCGTCAGCCGGACCTCCGCGCGCACCTTCTCCACCACCGACTCGTCGATCCCGGCCAGCAGGGCGACCCGCGCGTGCAGTGACTGCTCGAAGTCCAGCTCACCGCGCATCGCCCGGGCCGTGACCTCGGCGACCTCGGCCTCGCACCCGGCGTGGGCCGCGAAGAGCTCGATCACCTCGTCCTGGATCAGCGTCGAGTCGACGTCCATGATCACCAGCCGCTGGGCCCGGCGCTGCAGCCCCGACGCCACGACCGCCACATCGACCCCGATGTCGGCGGCCTCGGTGGCCAGCGCGGTGCGCAGCGGCTCCGTCTCGGCACCGGAGACCTCGAAATCCACGGCCGTCACCGGATACTTCGCCAGCCGGAAGATCCGGTCGATGTTGCCGCCGGTGCCGGTGATGCGGGAAGCGATCGCGGCCACCGCCTCGGCGGTCAGCGGGTGCCCCAGCACGGTGACGTGCGAGCGGCCGGTGCCGCGCGGCCGGTTGTCGCCGCGGCCGGAGATGATCTCGGTCTGCATCCGCTGCGACTCGGCCCAGCTGTGCACGGTGGCCCGCAGCTCCCCCTCCGCCCCGTCGGCCTTCGGGGCCGTGACCAGGACGCACAGCACGATGCGGCCCCGGGTGACGACCTGTTCTATATCGACTATGTCCACGCCGTACGCGGCGAGGGTGTCGCAGAGCCCGGCGGTGAGGCCGGGGCGGTCCTTGCCGAAGATCTTGACAAGGAGGGTGGGATCGTCGTCGGCCGGGACGGTGGTGGCAGGGGGAATCTGCGATGTGCTCATGGTCTTCCCACCGTATCCGGCCGCCGCCGCCCCGCGCGCGGCAGCCCGCGTCGTGGACGGCCATACGGTGCGGAACATTCATGTGCCGGACGCCGCCCCGTCACCGCCGGTCCGTACCCCGCCGCTGATCGTGATCGCCACGGCTGAGCAGCGAGTGAGCGGCGAGTGAACAGCGAGATGCCCCGGATCGTCCGTGGTCGGACCCATCCGTGCACGCATACCGCTTTCCTGGAGTTTTCCGGGAGTTTTTCGGATGAGTCAACGTGCCCGAGATGCCGTCTTGTCAAAACCCGACTTCCGGTTAAGCGACTGAGCCTGAAATAGTTCCTCACGATGTTCGCCATCCCTAGACTCCCTGTCAGGGGGTAGCTCGGGGGACAACTAGTGGGGCATGGAGTGCCGGAACTCGTACTGGAATTGAACGGACGGACCTGGACGCTTGATCCATCCAGGTCATACAGCGTGGGGCGGGACCCACAGGGCGACATGGTGCTGGATGACGCCAGAGTCTCCTGGCGGCATGCCACGGTGCGCTGGAGCGGGCGCAGTTGGCTCATTGAAGATCACGGCAGCACCAACGGCACTTATGTGCAAGGGCAGCGAATCCAACAGGTGGAAATCGGCCCGGGCGCGGCCGTTCATCTCGGCAACGCGACCGACGGCCCCCGGATGAACGTTTCGGGGGCGGGCGCGGGCGCTGCCGCTTACAGCCCGCAGGGGGCCGTGGGCGCCCCTCAGCAGGCGCAGCAGTCCCAGCAGGCGCAGCACCCCCAGCAGTACCAGCAGCAGCCCCCACAGCAGCCGTATCAGCAGCAGCCCGGCGCGGGCTGGCAGCAGCAGGGCCAGCAGCAGCCCCAGGGCCAGCAGTCTCAGGGTCAGCAGTCCCAGGGGTGGCAGCAGCAGCCCCCGCAGCAGCAGCCGTTCGTCCCGCAGCAGCAGAGCTCGCGCGACAACCTCGCGCAGAACGGCCGCGGCGGCGGACCCGGCGGCTCCGGTGGACCCGCCGGCTCCGATGACGAACGGACCGGCCAGGGCGACCGCAGCCCGACGACGTTCCACCAGCTGGACGCGGGCCGGGTGATGCGCATCGGCCGTGCGCTGGAGAACGAGCTGGTCGTCTCCGACCTGCAGGTCTCCCGCAACCACGCCGAGTTCCGGGCGCTGCCCGACGGCCGCTTCGAGATCCGCGACCTCGGCAGCCACAACGGTACGTACGTCAACGGTCAGCCGGTCCGCCAGCAGGTGATCGGCCCGAACGACACCGTCGGCGTCGGCCACTCCACCTTCCGGCTGGTCGGCGACCGCCTCGAGGAGTTCGTCGACACCGGTGACGTCTCCTTCTCGGCCCGCCACCTCACCGTCACCGTCGAGGGCGGCAAGCAGATCCTCAAGGACGTCTCCTTCGGCGTCCCCGAGAAGTCGCTGATCGCGGTCATCGGCCCGTCCGGCTCCGGCAAGTCCACGCTGCTGAAGGCGCTCACCGGCTACCGTCCGGCCAACGAGGGCGACGTCCTCTACGACAACCGGAACCTTTACAAGCAGTTCGCCGAGCTGCGCCAGCGCATCGGTCTGGTCCCGCAGGACGACATCCTGCACAAGGAGCTGACCGTCCAGAAGGCCCTCCGGTACGCCGCCAAGCTCCGCTTCCCCGGCGACACCGCGACCGCCGAGCGCGAGGCCCGGATCGACGAGGTGCTGCGCGAGCTGAAGCTCGACATCCACCGGGAGAAGAAGGTCACCGCGCTCTCCGGCGGCCAGCGCAAGCGGGTCTCGGTCGCTCTGGAGCTGCTCACCAAGCCGTCGCTGATCTTCCTGGACGAGCCGACCTCCGGCCTCGACCCGGGCATGGACCGCGACGTCATGCAGCTGCTGCGCGGCCTCGCCGACGACGGCCGTACCGTCCTGGTGGTCACCCACTCGGTCGCCGAGCTGGCGCTGTGCGACAAGCTGCTGGTGATGGCGCCGGGCGGTGCCGTGGCCTACTTCGGCCCGCCGAACGAGGCGCTCAACTTCTTCGGCTACGAGAGCTGGGCGGACGTCTTCTCGGCGTTCGAGAACTACCGCGACTACGACTGGTCGGGCCGCTGGCGCGGTTCGCAGCACTACCAGATGTACGCCGCGGACATCGACTCCGTCGCCGCGCAGTCCGTCGATGTGCAGGCGCCGCCCGCGCGGATGCAGAAGTCGCAGAGCTGGGGCTCCCAGCTGTGGACGCTGATACGCCGCTACGTCTCGGTCATCGCGTCCGACCGCGGCTTCCTGGCGCTGATGGTGATCCTGCCCGCCGTGCTCGGCGCGGTCAGTACCGTGATCCCGTCGGACTTCGGCTTCGTCAAGGCGCCGAAGGGCATGTTCAACCAGGACTCGGGCACGATCACGCTCATCCTCGTGGTCGGCATGTGCTTCTCGGGCGCGGCCAACTCCGTACGAGAACTGATCAAGGAACGGGTGATCTACGAACGGGAACGGGCCGTCGGCCTGTCCCGCTCCGCCTATCTGATGTCCAAGGTGATCGTGCTCGGCGTGATCACCGCCTTCCAGGGCGTGATCATCTGCGCCATCGGCTTCGCGCCCCGCGAACTGCCCGACGAGGCGCTGATCATGCCGCCGGCCGTCGAGATGTGCGTGGCCGTCATCGCGATCGGCTTCACCTCGATGATGGTGGGCCTGGTGATCTCCTCGCTGGTGAAGACCGCCGAGAAGACCATGCCGCTGCTGGTCATGTTCGCGATCATCCAGGTCGTCTTCACCGGCGTCCTGTTCAAGATCTACGGGTCGCCCGGCATCGAGCAGTTCGCGTATCTGATGCCCGCCCGCTGGGCGGTCGGCGCGGTCGGCGCGACGGTGGACCTCGGCCCCGGCCCGGGCCATCTGATGGCGCCGTGGGACCAGAAGAAGCCGCTGGACACGGACCCGCTGTGGGAGCACACCATCGCCCAGTGGAGCATCGACATGGGCGTCCTGCTGGCGCTCGGCATCATCTGCGCGTTCGTGGTGGCGCGGCTGCTGCGCCGCCATGAGCCGGAGGTCATGCGCAAGTAACGGCGAGCCGGAAAAGAACAGCCCGAAGGGCGGCGGCACCCCTCGCACACAGGGGGTGCCGCCGCCCTTCGGCGTGGAGACGCCAGGCTTAGTACGGGCCGTTGACGTTGTCGATGGAGCCGTACCGGTCGGCCGCGTAGTTGCACGCGGCGACGATGTTGGCGACCGGGTCGTACTGGTCGAAGGGCGTGCCCGCGACGTGGTACGCCTGGAAGGTCGGCAGAATGACCTGGAGCAGACCCTTGGACGGCACACCGTTCTGGGCGTTGATGTCGTAGTTGTTGATGGCCCGCGGGTCACCGCCGGACTCCCGGATGATGTTCTTGTGGATGCCGTAGTAGGTACCCGGGATGTTGTGCTTCTTCATGATGTCGAGGGATTCCCGAATCCAGCCGTCGAGGTTGTCCGGGTAGGTCTTCTTGGCGGCGGCCAGCTTGGCGCGCGCGGCGGCACGGCTCGCGGCTTCCTGGGCGGCGCGCTCCTTGGCGGCGGCGGCCTTCACGGCCGCGGCCTTCACGGCGGCGGCCTTCGCCGCAGCGGCCTTCTTGGCGGCAGCCTCGGCGGCGGCCTTCTTCGCCGCCGCTTCCGCGGCGGCCTTCTTCGCGGCCTCGGCCTGCGCCTGCTTGCTGGCGAGGGTGGCCTGCTTCAGCAGAACCTCCTGCTGGGCCTTGCTGTCGACCTTCTGCGAGGTGAAGGCGACCGGCTTCGCCGGCAGGTCCTGGGCCGTCGTTTTGGCATCGGCGCTGCCACCGGGGACGAGCGCGAACGCCAGGGCGGCAGCACTGGCCGCGGCGACGCCGGCGGCGGAGTACTTGGTCTTCTTGTTGAGGCGGTTGTACCCGGAGATGCTGGGGAGGGGCATGGCGGAGTAGACCTCTTCCAATCGCTATGTGTCGCAGGCCAAATCGGCGCCCTTCGCGCCGTGTCTGGATCTACGGCGCCGTGCGACTGGGGGAAATTCTTAGCGGTCGCAAAAAGCTGTGGCAAAGGTGTGACATACGATGCTGCTTAGTGGGTAAGTAGGTCTTCGCTGCCCGTGCGAGCGGGCGTTCTCCCCGCTCAAGCCAGGTGAAAACATCCACTAACTGACTTCGTAAGTGATATACATCCTGTGGCAGGCGTCACATTGCGGAGTCTTTAATATCGCGAGGTGTGCCTGCGCAAATGCAGAGTGTCGCCGAAATTCCGGGCCCTTGTAACAGTCCCTTCGAGGGCCTTCACTACTTCTCGCGTCCTAGGTCTCAGGTCGCAATGAAGCGCTGCTGAAAGGCCTATACGCACTCTTCCGCGGCGCCGGTACGGTGAGCCCCATGACCAAAGGACCGGGTGGTGGAGCCGGGGCGGGCCTGGCCTGGGTGAGCAGTGCGCTCCTCGCGATGAGCAGGCATCTGGAAGTCCGGGATGTCCTAAAGACAATCGTTGTGTCCGCCCGTGAGCTGCTTGATGCGGAGTACTCGGCGCTGGGGGTTCCGGACGACCACGGGGGGTTTGCCCAGTTCGTAGTAGATGGCGTCAGTGACGAGCAGTGGAAGGCCATCGGGCCGCTGCCCCGCCAGCACGGAATCCTCGGCGCGATGCTCAGGGATGCCACCCCGCAGCGGCTGGCCGATGTCCGGCAGGACCCGCGATTCGAGGGCTGGCCCGCAGAACATCCAGATATGTCCGACTTTATTGGACTTCCCATCGCGGACGGCGAGGAAGTCCTCGGCGCGCTCTTCCTGGCCAACAAGCGATGCGCGAAACCGGGGGGCGGCTGCGGCTTCACCGCCGAGGACGAGGAGCTGCTGTCCATCCTGGCCCAGCACGCCGCCATAGCCCTCACCAACGCCCGGCTCTACGAGCGCAGCCGCGAGCTGACCATCGCTGGGGAGCGCGCCCGGCTCGCCCACGAGCTGCACGACGCCGTCTCGCAGAAGCTCTTCTCGCTGCGGCTGACCGCCCAGGCCGCCGCCGCGCTCGTGGACCGCGACCCGGTCCGCGCCAAGGAGGAGCTGCAGCAGGTGGGGGCCCTCGCCGCCGAGGCCGCCGACGAGCTGCGCTCCGCCGTCGTGGAGCTGCGCCCCGCCGCGCTCGACGAGGACGGCCTGATCGCGACCCTGCGCACCCAGGTACAGGTCCTGGACCGGGCCCACACCGCCCGCGTCACCTTCGAGGCCCTCGGCGTCCGGGCGCTGCCCGCCGCCCAGGAGGAGGCGCTGCTGCGGGTGGCCCAGGAGGCCCTGCACAACGCGCTGCGCCACGCCGACGCGGAGCGGGTCGACGTCACCCTCTCCCGGCACGGCCAGGGCGCCCTGCTGCGGGTGAGCGACGACGGCGGCGGCTTCGACCCCTCGGCGGTGCGCCAGGCGGGGCGGCACCTGGGGCTGGTGTCGATGCGCGACCGGGCGAGCGGCGTCGGCGGCGGACTGACCGTGGAGTCGGCGCCCGGCAAGGGAACCGTGATCGAGATGGAGGTGCCCGGTGGCTGAGCCACGGGACGGAAGCGCGGTCCGGGTGCTGCTCGTCGACGACCACCAGGTGGTGCGCCGCGGCCTGCGGACCTTCCTGGAGGTGCAGGACGACATCGACGTGGTCGGCGAGGCCCCGGACGGGGAGGAGGGCATCGCCCGGGCCGAGGAGCTGCGCCCCGACATCGTCCTGATGGACGTCAAGATGCCCGGCGTCGACGGCATCGAGGCGCTGCGCAAGCTGCGCGACCTCGGCAACCCGGCCCGGGTGCTGGTCGTGACGAGTTTCACCGAGAAGCGCACCGTGGTCCCCGCCCTGCGCGCGGGAGCGGCCGGGTACGTCTACAAGGACGTGGACCCCGACGCCCTCGCGAGCGCCATACGGTCCGTCCACGCCGGGCATGTGGTGCTCCAGCCCGAGGTGGCCGACGCGCTGCTCTCCCAGGACGGGGCGGGCGGCGGCCAGGGGCGCGGAGGCTCCCTCACCGACCGGGAGCGGGAAGTGCTCGCGCTGATCGCGGGCGGCCGGTCGAACCGGGAGATCGCCCGTGCGCTCGTACTGTCCGAAAAGACCGTAAAGACACATGTGTCCAACATTCTTATGAAGCTGGACCTCGCCGACCGCACCCAGGCCGCACTCTGGGCGGTACGCCATGGAATCGGGGCATGAACAGCGTTTCTCCGTGCAATCACACCAACGTGTGTATGTCACCCGAACAGCGCAACTCCGCCCGCCCCGGGCCGTTCTTCACGGCGTACTGCGGTGCTTCGCCGCAGCGACGCGTTATGGACGAAGGGTCTTGAGAAGTGAAGAACATCAAGAGGATCGCTGCCATCACCATCGCGGCCGGCGGTCTTGCCGTCGTCGGTGCGGGTGTCGCCTCCGCCCAGGACGGCCCCATGGCCGACGGCGGGGCGACCATGTCCCCGGGCGTCGTGTCGGGCAACAACGCCCAGGTGCCCGTCCATGTGCCGGTCCGTGTCTGCGGCAACACCGTTTCCGTCATCGGGACCATGAACCCCGCCTTCTGCTGAACCCTCCCCTCGGGGCAGATATCCGCTCAGCACCGACCGGCCCCGGAGGCACCGCCTCCGGGGCCGGCCCCATGCCGCGGGGGCGCGCCGGTCCAGGGCGTCAGGGCCCGCCCCGCTCCAGCTCCTCCACATACGCGTTGTACGCCGCCACCTGCGCCCGCCGCGCCGTGCGCTCCACCGGCCGCAGCGCCTCCGCCCGGGCCGCGATCTCCGACGCGCTCACCGCCCCGCCGTGATCCTTGCCGTCTCCGCCCGGTGCGTATGCGATGGCGATCAGCGCGCCCACCCGCTGCGCCAGCTCCAGCACCCGCAGGGCCCGCGGCGGATAGCCCGGCGCCAGCACCTCGCGCCCCCGCTCGGCCCGCGCCCGGTACGCCTCCAGCGCCGCCTGGGCCGCCGGACCGGACCCGGCCACATTCAGCCGGGACAGCACCTCGGTCGCCTCCCGCAGCGCCTCGGCCAGCTCCCGCTCGGCCTCGCCGAGCGACGGCACATCCGCGGGCGGCGCCTCCCGCACCGGCAGGCAGTGCCACACCACCTCGATGTGCTGATCGCCCTCGGGCCCCACCGCCGACACCTCGGGCACCAGGCCCAGCGCCACCCCCGTGGCCAGCGCCGCCTCCCCCGCGTCGAGCGCCTTCTCGTTGAACTCCGGCGGCCCGCTGAGCCCCAGCGGATGCCCCGCTATCGGCAGCGCCACCCGCAGCCCCTTGGCCCCGAGCGCTCTCAGCCGCCCCAGCGCCAGCGTCAGTCCGACCGGCCCGGACTCGCCGGGCAGCGCGGCCACCCGGTGCGACGCGTCCTCCCCGGCGATCCGGTGCGCGGCCTCGTCCGGTGAGACAAGTCCGGCGAGAAGGGCATTTCCCCAAGCTGCGAGGCGCCCTGAACGTGGTTCATCGAGCATGGAACCAGCCTAAGGACTGGCGCCGACAACGCGTGGCGTAGGTTTTCCTCTGGGGGCTGCGCCCACAGGCGCACGCGACACTCGAGACTGCAATGGGAGACAACGCGCTCATGAGCGAGGTTCTGGAGCTGGTGGACGTATCCGTGGTCCGCGACGGTCGGGCTCTGGTGGACGACGTCTCCTGGTCGATCAAAGAAGGCGAGCGCTGGGTGATCCTCGGCCCCAACGGCGCCGGGAAGACCACCCTGCTCAACCTCGCGTCGAGCTACCTCTTCCCGAGCGCCGGGTCCGCCCGGATTCTCGGCGAGCAGCTCGGCGCGGTGGACGTCTTCGAGCTGCGCCCGCGCATCGGCATGGCGGGCATCGCCATGGCCGACAAGCTGCCGCGCGGCCAGACCGTCCTGCAGACCGTGCTCACCGCCGCGTACGGCATGACCGCACACTGGCAGGAGAACTACGACGCGGTCGACGAGACCCGGGCCCGGGCCTTCCTCGAGCGCCTCGGCATGAACAAGTTCCTCAACCGCAAGTTCGGCACCCTCTCCGAGGGAGAGCGCAAGCGCGCCCTCATCGCCCGCGCGATGATGACCGACCCCGAACTGCTGCTCCTCGACGAGCCGGCGGCCGGGCTCGACCTCGGCGGCCGTGAGGACCTGGTGCGCCGCCTCGGACGGCTCGCCCGTGATCCGTACGCGCCGTCGATGATCATGGTGACACACCATGTCGAGGAAATCCCCCCGGGCTTCACCCACGTCCTGATGATCCGTCAGGGCAAGGTGCTCACCGCCGGGCCCATCGACATGGAGCTGACCTCCCGCAACCTCTCGCGCTGCTTCGGGCTCCCGCTGCTCGTCGAGCGCAACGGCGACCGCTGGACCGCCCAGGGCCTGCCGCTGACCTGAAATCACCCCCCGATGGCCTGAACCCCCGCCCCGAACACGGCGCATGCTCTCCGTGACCCGGATCGCGCCCTGTTCCTCGACGGGCCCCGAGAACTACCATGACCTTGTGGATTCGTGGGTGTGGTGGCTGATCGCCGCCGTAGGACTGGGTATCCCGCTCGTGCTGACCGCGATGCCCGAATTCGGGATGGTCGCGGTCGGTGCGGTTGCCGGAGCCCTCACCGATGCGCTCGGCGGAGGCATCGTGCTCCAGGTCATCGTCTTCTGCGCCGTATCGGTCGCGCTGGTCGCCGTCGTCCGGCCGATGGCGGTCCGCAGCCGCCGTCAGCAACCCGGGCTGCGCAGCGGCGTCGAGGCGCTGAAAGGCCGCCAGGCCGTCGTCCTCGAACGCGTCGACGACAGCGGCGCCGGCCGTATCAAGCTGGCCGGCGAGGTCTGGTCCGCCCGGTCGCTCGACCCCGGCCAGGCCTATGAACCCGGCCAGCAGGTCGACGTCGTCGAGATCGACGGCGCCACCGCCGTCGTCATGTAGACGCCGTAGTACCAAGAGCTGAGCGCCACCCCGCTCAGCTGCGGAGTCGGCCGTCGATCTGACAGACTCCACCCACAAGACCGGACTTGATCATCCCGATCATCCAGAAGCACGCATGAAGGGCACGGGGAGCCGCTGTGGAACCGATCATCATCGTCCTGATCATCCTGGTGGTGCTCGTCTTCATCGCACTGATCAAGACGATCCAGGTCATCCCGCAGGCCAGTGCCGCCATCGTGGAACGCTTCGGCCGCTACACACGCACCCTCAACGCGGGCCTCAACATCGTCGTCCCGTTCATCGACTCGATCCGCAACCGCGTCGATCTGCGGGAACAGGTCGTCCCGTTCCCGCCGCAGCCGGTGATCACCCAGGACAACCTGGTCGTGAACATCGACACCGTCATCTACTACCAGGTGACCGACGCCCGGGCCGCCACCTACGAGGTCGCCAGCTACATCCAGGCGATCGAGCAGCTGACCGTCACCACCCTGCGGAACATCATCGGCGGCATGGACCTGGAGCGCACCCTGACCTCCCGTGAGGAGATCAACGCGGCGCTGCGCGGCGTCCTCGACGAGGCCACCGGCAAGTGGGGCATCCGCGTCAACCGCGTCGAGCTGAAGGCCATCGAGCCGCCGACCTCCATCCAGGACTCGATGGAGAAGCAGATGCGCGCCGACCGTGACAAGCGCGCCGCGATCCTCCAGGCCGAAGGTATCCGGCAGTCCGAGATCCTGCGCGCCGAGGGCGAGAAGCAGTCCGCGATCCTGCGGGCCGAGGGAGAGTCCAAGGCCGCCGCGCTGCGCGCCGAGGGCGAGGCCCAGGCGATCCGTACGGTCTTCGAGTCCATCCACGCCGGAGACCCGGACCAGAAGCTGCTCTCCTACCAGTACCTCCAGATGCTGCCGAAGATCGCCGAGGGCGACGCCAACAAGCTCTGGATCGTGCCCAGCGAGATCGGCGACGCCCTCAAGGGCCTCGGTGGCGCGTTCGGCAACTTCAACCCGCTGGGCGGCGGGAACGGCGGCGGCTCCGCCCCGGCCGCCCCGACGGGCACCGGCAAGGAGGCCGCCCCGCGCCGCGAACAGCCGAGGATCGACTGACCGACGGCACGTGAACGTGTGAGAGGGCCGGTACCCACGACGGGTACCGGCCCTCTCACATGACGGCGCCGCCCTGCCGGGAACGGGCCCACGGGCTCAGGCGGGCAGCGCCAGCCACTCCGGCAGCCCGTCCCGCTCCGCCGCCCCCAGCGCCAGCAGCAGCGCGTCCGAAGGCGTCGGCTCGAACGGCGAGTTGAGCAGCCGCATCCCCGCCTGCTCCGGAGTCCGGTCCGCCTTGCGGTGGTTGTCCTCCGCGCAGCACGCGACCGTGTTCAGCCAGGTGTCCCCGCCCCCGCGCGACCGCGGCACCACATGGTCCACGGTCGTCGCCCGCCGCCCGCAGTACGCGCACCGGTGCTGATCCCGCACCAGCACCCCGCGCCGCGACCACGGAGCACGTCTTCGGAACGGCACCCGTACGTAACGGCACAGCCGGATCACCCGCGGCACCGGCAGATCGACCGCCGCGGCGCGCACCCGCAGCCCCGGATGGGCGCGTTCGACGACGGCCTTCTCCTGAAGGACCAGCACCACCGCACGCCGCAGCGTCACCGTCGACAGCGGCTCGAAGCTCGCGTTCAGAACCAGCGTCTCGCGCATCCCGACCACCTCCCGCATCCCGGCCACGCCCGCCTCCCCGTGACGGGCGGGCCGGGATCAACTCTGGCCGGGAGGATGGCCGAGGACAACGCAATTTCGCGGCGTCAGCCCGCCGCGGGCACCTCGTACTCGCCGATCAGATGCGCCCGGCCCAGCGTGTGGAAGCGCAGGTTGAAGCCGACCACCGCGGGCGTCGCGTCGGCGTCCGGGCCCAGCTTCTCGGTGTCCACCGCGTACACCGTGAACACATAGCGGTGCGGCCCGTCCCCGGGCGGCGGCGCGGCCCCGCCGAAGTCCCGGGTGCCGAAGTCGTTACGGGCGTGCACGGCCCCCTCGGGAAGCCCCGCGAAGCCACCGCCGCCCGCCGCGGCCGGCAGCTCCGTCACGGTCGCCGGAATGTCGAACAGCACCCAGTGCCAGAACCCGCTGCCGGTCGGCGCGTCCGGGTCGAAGCAGGTGACGGCGAAGCTCTTCGTCCCCTCCGGGAAACCCTCCCAGCGCAGCTGCGGCGAGGTGTTCCCCTCCGCCTGCACCTGGGCGGACGGCAGTGTGCCGCCCGCCGCCACATCGTCGCTCACCACGGTGAACGACGGCACCGGCGGATGGAAGTCATGGGGGAGCGGACGCCGGTTCTGGTCGGACACGTCGAAAACCTCCTGATGATCGCGGTTGATCAGCTGTCCGGCCAGCCTAACGAGACCGGACAGCCGCGGGCTGGCACCATGGCGCCCATGACAGGCCCGACCCCCGTCCTCCCCCTGCACCTCGACGGCGTGTCCGACAAGGACGGCTTCCTCGAGCGCTGCGCCCGGGACCTGCGCTTCCCCGACTGGTACGGGCACAACTGGGACGCGCTCGCCGACTGCCTCACCGACCTCTCCTGGTGGGGCGAGGGCGCCGAACCCAGCGGCTATCTGCTGCGGGTCCGGGGCTGGGCGGCGTTCCGCGACGCGGCACCCGATGCCGCGGCCATCGCGGAGGACATCCTCAGCGACGCCGTGACGTACTGGTCGGCCCGCGGCACACCGCTGACCATCTGGTACGACGACGGCCCGGACGACGCATAGCGCGCGGGGCGTGCACCGGATCATCCGGCGCACGCCCCGCGGGCAATCGTGTGGTCCAGGAACCCGCCGGGGCTCAGAACCAGTTGCGCTTGCCGCCGACCTCGGCGAGCCACTGGTTCAGATACGCGGCCCAGTCCGTCTCCTGGTAGGAGTCCAGGCCGACCGTGAAGGACCGGTAGGAGTCGCTGCCCGAGCTGAACAGCCCCGGCTTCTTGTCCATCTCCAGGACGATGTCCATCTCGCGGTCGTCGGCGACGAAGGACAGCTCCACCTGGTTCAGCCCCCGGTACTGCTGCGGGGCGTGGAACTCGATCTCCTGGTAGAAGGGCAGCCGCTGGCGCGTCCCGCGGATGTGCCCCTTCTCCAAGTCGGCGTTCTTGAACCGGAAACCGAGCGCACCGAACGCGTCCAGGATGGCCTGCTGGGCGGGGAGCGGATGCACATTGACCGGGTCCAGGTCGCCCGAGTCCACCGCACGCGCGATCGCCAGCTCCGTGGTCACCCCCACATGCATCCCGGTCAGGTGATGTCCAAGGAACGTGGTGACCGGAGTCTCCCAGGGGATCTCCAGACCGAACTGCACCGAGTGCACCGCACCCGGCTGCACCTCGAACGCGCCGCCCAGCTGCTGCTGGGTGAACTCGATGTTCTGCTTGATCTCCTGGTCGTCCCGCTCCACCTCGACCCGCGCTTGAAGGCCGACGGAGAGCCCCTCGATCTGCTGCGCGACAGAGCCGCCCTGGATACGGACCTCGCCCTGCACGACGCCACCCGGGACGACGTTCTCCTCGGTCAGCACCGTCTCCACCGAGGCGCCACCGGCACCCAAACTCGCGAGCAGCTTCTTGAAGCCCATGTTCTCCCTCTCAAGGACGCACTGTTGAACAGTAGATACGCGGAACAGTCGCCTGCGGTTCCGCAGGTCATACCCTCGCAGTGCGGTGGCCCGGCTCCAACCACCGGTACCCATCGGTTCCACTACGCTCGGACCGCGTGACTGACGGAGCCGAAGTGACCGATGGACCCGACCGCGCCCCGCTGGCCCGTGCCTTCTTCGACCGCCCGGTCCTGGAAGTCGCACCGGACCTCCTAGGGCGCATCCTCGTCCGACGCACCCCCGGCGGTCCCCTCGCCCTGCGCCTGACCGAGGTCGAGGCGTACGCGGGCCCGGCCGACCCCGGCTCGCACGCCTACCGCGGCCGCACCGAGCGCAACGCCGTGATGTTCGGCCCCCCGGGTCATGCGTATGTCTACTTCACCTACGGCATGTGGCATTGCCTCAACCTGGTCTGCGGCCCCGAGGGCTCCCCGAGCGGGGTACTGCTGCGCGCGGGGGAGGTGCTGTACGGACATGAGCACGCCCATGAGCGCCGGCCGAAGGCGCGCAACGATCATGAGCTGGCCAAGGGGCCCGCCCGGCTGGCCACGGCACTCGGTGTCGACCGCCGACTGGACGGCGCGGATGTCTGCGCGGGCCCGCAGTCCGCGCTGGAGATCCTCACGGGCCGCCCCGCCCGCCCCGAGCACGTGCTCAGCGGACCCCGCACGGGAGTCGGCGGCGAGGGCGCCACCCACCCGTGGCGCTTCTGGATCGACGGCGACCCCTCGGTCAGCCCGTACCGGGCGCACACCCCGAGGCGCCGGGGCCCGACGCGTCGTCAGGTGGGAACTTGACTCCGGTCGGCCGGAGGCCTAACGTAGCCCGAGCCGCTTGAGACGGGCAGCGTTGTCGACTCGACCAGCAGGTCGGGTCCCAGCAGCCCCAGGCGGCCAACCACTACTGAAGCTTCCCGAAGAGGGCCTTATTTCGCTGCGCGAAATCATGCCCTGGGGCTCCGATTAGGAGCTGAGCGGGAAATTCGCTAAAGTGGTGGACACGCCGGAAGGCGCGAAACACCCCGCTCCAACAGGGGGCCGGAAACGGAATTCGGACCGGAAACGGAACGGAAAACGGATCTGGTAAGGTTGGAAACACGAAAGGCCGAAAGGCACTGAAGGGAAAAGCCCGGAGAAACCGGTGATACGGTTTCAAAGGAAGCGTCCGTTCCTTGAGAACTCAACAGCGTGCTAAAAGTCAACGCCAAATATGTTGATACCCCGTCCGCATCGTTTAGATGTGGTCGAGGTTCCTTTGAAGAAACACACAGCGAGGACGCTGTGAACCATCGGATTATTCCTCCGGTGGTTCCGCTCTCGTGATGTGTAA
>NZ_JBEXVE010000013.1:0-254270 GCF_040629205.1 Streptomyces sp. NPDC005962
AGAACGTGGGGCGCGGTGGTCGGCTGCCGCCTTGTCGGCCGCCGCCGGGGCCCGACGGGGCGCGGGCCCGGTGGGGGGCGGCGGGGGCCGCACGGGGGCGGGGGGGGGGCGCGGGGGGGACCCGTCGCGCCCCCGCCCGGGCGTCCGGCGGGCTCGCGCGGCTCGCGGACGCCCACGCGCGCGCGGTCCGGCGGGCCCGGGGCGCGGGGCGCCCGGGCACCCCCGGCCCGGCGACCCGTCGAAGCGGCAGGATCACCCTCCGGGCGGTGTACGGGGCCGCCGGGGTGCTCGCCGTGGTGGCGCTCGTCTGGACCGAGTGGCACGGGATACGGGAGCCGGGGGCGGCGCTCGCGTTCGGGCTGCTCATCGCCCTCGGGGAAGCCATCCGGTGCGGTGACGCCCCGGCCGCGCTCCCGCGCGCGAGCGGGTCGCACGAGCAGCGCGGGGAGCCGACGCCCCTCGCCGCCGCGGGCGCCCTCGGGTACGCCCTGCTGGGGCAGCTGGGCGGGGAGCCGACCAGCCATGGGGTGCTCCAGGTCGTCACCGTCGTCGTGGCGGCCTCCCTGACGGGCCTGGTGCCGCGCATGGCGCTCGGGCGCCCGGCCGACCCGGGCCATACCGCCCGCCGGGTGCTGACCGTGGCGTTCGCGGCCACCTGCTTCCAACCGTTGCACCACACCGGCCGGTTGGGCCTCTGGCTGGGGCACGGCCCCGCCCTCGTCGGCTACTTGCTGGGCGTGCTGGCCCTGACCGCGCTGTGCGACGCGGTGCTCGCGGCCGCCCTGTCCCGCGCCCGCACCGGGTGGCCGTACGGGCCGCTGCTCCGCGACGAGCTGCGGGCGCTGAGCGGAATAGGGTCGGCGATCTGCGCGACCGGGGTGGTGATGGCGCTCACGGTGGCCGTCGCCGGGCTGTGGGCGCTGCCGGTGCTGGCGCTGCCGCCGCTGCTGATCCAGTACTCGTTCCGCCGTTATGCCGCGATCCGGGCCACCTGTCGGCAGACCATCGCCTCCCTGGCCCGTTCGACCGAGATCGCCGGGTACACCCCGGCCGGACATGCCCGCAAGGTCGCCGGGCTCAGCCGGGCGGTCGGCCGTGAGCTGGGGCTTTCCGAGCCCGCCCTGACTGTGCTGGAATACGCGGCGCTGATGCACGACATCGGGCAGCTGTCCCTGGTGGACCCGGTTCCGGCCGGGGCGACCGAGCCGCTGACCCGCGCCGAGCAGCGCCGCATCGCGCTGCTGGGCGGTGCCGTGGTACGGCAGACGGGGGTGCCCGCGGAGGTCGCGGTGATCGTCGAACAGCAGGCGGACCCGTACCGCGAACAGCCCCTGTCCGCGCGTATCGTGCGCGCGGTGAACGCGTACACCGAGGCGGCGGGCGGCCCGGCGGCCGCGGGACAGGGGGGCGCGGCCCCGCTGCGCGCCCTGGAGCGGCTGCGGCTGGCCACCGCGCGGGATTTCGATCCGGCGGTGGTCGAAGCGCTGGCGACAGTGCTGTCCCGCCCGGCGTACGACCGCCCCCGGGGAGGAACCCGATGAGGAATCCGGCGGGCAACCCGGTGAGGAACTCGGCGGGCAACCCGGCGGGGAATGTGGTGAGGAATTCGGAACTCGCGGGTAATGAGCGGGTCTCCCAAGAGGCATGGTTGGATGCCAGAGAAGGGGTGTCGGGCCGATGGCCGGTGGCAAGGAGGTGTGGAGGGCATCGCATCCCGGCCGAAGGGTGAGGGGCTGGGCTGAGATGTCCGTGGATGTGTGGCAGGTTGTCTTCCGGGGAGGGCGACGCCGTCCGCGCAAGGCTCTGGTACGGGACTACTTCGATACCTGCAGGCGGGAATCGTGAAGATCTTCGGCAAGGTACGGCACCGGCCGTCCGCCTCATGGCGGCAGGCCACGGACCGTGCGTTCACGCTCATCGGCGACGGCCGGTACGAGGACGCGGGCGCGCTGCTGACCCGCGCCGCCGACCTGGAGCCGTGGCTGTCGGAGTCCTGGTTCAACCTCGCGTTGCTGCACAAGTTCCGGCACGACTGGGAGCAGGCCCGGGCCGCCGGGCTGCGTGCGGTGGCGCTGCTGGACCGCGAGTCGGGCGCCCCCGACTGGTGGAACGTGGGCATCGCCGCGACCGCCCTCCAGGACTGGCCGCTGGCCCGCCGCGCCTGGCAGGCGTACGGGCTGAAGGTGCCCGGCGAGGCGTCCGCGTCCGGTGAGCCGCTCGGCATGGAGCTGGGCAGCGCGGCCGTGCGGCTCTCGCCCGAGGGCGAGGCCGAGGTGGTCTGGGGCCGCAGACTGGACCCGGCCCGGATCGAGGTGCTGTCGATCCCGCTGCCGTCCTCCGGGCGGCGCTGGGGCGAGGTGGTGCTGCACGACGGCGTCCCGCACGGTGAGCGGGTGACCTCCGCGGGCCCGGCCTACCCCGTCTTCGACGAGATCGAGCTGTGGGCGCCGTCCCCGGTGCCGACCTGGGTGGTGCTGCTGGAGGCGGCCACCGAGGCCGACCGGGACGCCCTGGAGCGGCTGGCGGCCGACGCGGGCTTCGCCGCCGAGGACTGGTCGTCGTCGGTGCGGCTGCTGTGCCGCTCCTGTTCGGAGAGCCGGATGCCGAGCGACGAGGGCGAGGGCGAGCACCTGGACCCGCACGACCACAGCGAGCCCGGCCACCCCGGCCCGCTGGGGCACCGTACGGCGGGCTCGGGCTCGCTGTGGGTCGCCGAGCGCGAATGCGGGATCGCGGCGCCCAGCGGGCTGGTGCGGGGGCTGCTGGACGGCTGGGTCGCCGACAGCCCGGACACCCGGGAGTGGCGGGACCTGGAAGAGGTCTGCTGAATGCCCGGAAAGGGCCGTTGATCCCCCGCTGATCCCCCGGCCCTCCGGGCGGGCCGTACCCTGTAGGGCGACGCATCACGGTTGAAGGAAGGCGTACGGCGGACGATGTCGCAGCAAGGGACCACGAAGCAGCAGGTGGACGACGAGTTCGTCGTGGACACGGAGGACTGCGAGGAGCGCGAGAGCGCCTACCGCGAGCGCGGCACCGCCCGCCCGATCACCGTCGTCGGGAATCCGGTGCTCCACAAGGAGTGCCAGGACGTCACCGAGTTCGACGAGACGCTCGCGGCGCTGATCGACGACATGTTCGCGAGCCAGCGGGCGGCGGAGGGCGTGGGCCTGGCCGCCAACCAGATCGGCGTCGACCGCAAGGTCTTCGTCTACGACTGCATGGACGACGAGGGCGTACGCCACGTCGGCGTGGTCTGCAACCCGGTGCTGGAGGAGCTGCCCGCCGACCGCCGCGTCCTGGACGACTCCAACGAGGGCTGCCTGTCGGTCCCCACCGCCTACTGCGAGCTGGCCCGCACGGACTACGCGGTGGTCCGTGGCCAGGACGCCGGGGGCAACCCGATCGCGGTGCGCGGCACCGGCTACTTCGCGCGCTGCCTCCAGCACGAGACCGACCACCTCTACGGCTACCTCTACATCGACCGCCTCTCCAAGCGCGACCGCAAGGACGTGCTCCGGCAGATGGCGGAGGGCACCGCGCGCTACGAGACGGTCCCGAACGACTGACCGCGCTCACCGCATACGGCAAAGGGCCGGACCCCGGGAGGGGTCCGGCCCTTGCGCTTACGCCGGGATCAGAAGTCGTCGTCGAAGGAGACCGAGCCCTCGACCGCGACCTGGTAGGCCGAGGCGCGGCGTTCGAAGAAGTTGGTCAGCTCCTGGACGTCCTGCAGCTCCATGAAGGAGAACGGGTTCTCCGAGCCGAAGACCGCGGGGAAGCCGAGGCGCGCGAGGCGCTGGTCGGCCACGCACTCCAGGTACGCGCGCATCGACTCGGTGTTCATGCCGGGCAGGCCCTCGCCGCACAGGTCGTGGGCGAACTGGAGCTCCGCCTCGACGGCTTCCCTCAGCATGTCGGTGACCTGCTGCTCCAGCTCGTCGTCGAAGAGGTCGGGCTCCTCCTCGCGGACGGTGTCCACGACCGAGAAGGCGAACTCCATGTGCATGGACTCATCCCGGAACACCCAGTTGGTGCCGGTCGCCAGGCCGTGCAGCAGACCGCGCGAGCGGAACCAGTACACGTAGGCGAAGGCGCCGTAGAAGAACAGCCCCTCGATGCACGCCGCGAAGCAGATCAGGTTGAGCAGGAAGCGGCGCCGGTCGGACCTGGACTCCAGCCGGTCGATCTTCTCCACCGAGTCCATCCAGCGGAAGCAGAATTCCGCCTTCTCCCGGATGGAGGGGATGTTCTCGACGGCCGCGAAGGACGCCGCCCGGTCGTCCGGGTCGGGCAGATAGGTGTCCAGCAGGGTCAGATAGAACTGGACGTGCACGGCCTCCTCGAAGAGCTGCCGCGACAGGTACAGCCGCGCCTCGGGGGAGTTGATGTGCTTGTAGAGCGTCAGCACCAGGTTGTTGGAGACGATCGAGTCGCCGGTCGCGAAGAACGCCACCAGTCGGCTGATCATGTGCTGCTCACCGGGGGAGAGCTTGGCGAGGTCGGTGACGTCCGAGTGGAGGTCGACCTCTTCCACGGTCCAGGTGTTCTTGATCGCGTCCCGGTAGCGGTCGTAGAACTCCGGGTACCGCATCGGCCGCAGGGTCAGCTCGAACCCGGGGTCGAGCAGGTTCTTGGTGTGATCCGTCGCGGTGGTCGCGGTGGTCATCTCGGATGCGGTGGGCATTACTGGCAGGCCTCGCAGGACTCGGGGTTTTCCAGGGAGCAGGCGACCGCCTCGTCGTCGGCGGGCGCCTGCTGGGCGGGGACGGTGCCGGGGGTGCCGGGGACGGGGACGGCGGCCGTGGCGGCGCCACCGCGGGCGCTCTGGGCGATCCGGGTCGCCGGGCGGGAGCGCAGGTAGTAGGTCGTCTTGATGCCGCGCTTCCAGGCGTACGCGTACATCGAGCTGAGCTTGCCGATGGTCGGCGCGGCCATGAAGAGGTTCAGCGACTGGCTCTGGTCGAGGTACGGGGTGCGGGCCGCCGCCATGTCGATCAGGGCGCGCTGCGGGATCTCCCACGCGGTCCGGTACAGATCCCGTACCTCCTGCGGCACCCAGGAGAGGTCCTGGACCGAGCCGTTGGCCTCGCGCAGCGCGTCACGGGTCTGGGTGTCCCATACGCCGAGCTTCTTGAGGTCGTTCACCAGGTAGTTGTTGACCTGGAGGAACTCACCGCTGAGCGTCTCGCGCTTGAAGAGGTTGGAGACCTGCGGCTCGATGCACTCGTACACGCCCGCGATGGAGGCGATGGTGGCGGTCGGCGCGATGGCCAGCAGCAGCGAGTTGCGCATGCCGGTCGTCGCCATCCGCGTCCGCAGAGCCTCCCAGCGCTCGGGCCAGGTGGCCGTGGCGCCGGTGTAGTGGTCCGGGTGGAGCACGCCGCGCGCGGTGCGGGTCTCGGCCCAGGCCGGGTGGGGGCCGTGGCGCTCGGCGAGGTCGCAGGACGCCTCGTACGCGGCGAGCATGATGCGCTCGGAGATCCGGGTGGAGAGCGCCGTCGCCTCGGCCGAGTCGAACGGCAGCCGCAGCCGGAAGAAGACGTCCTGGAGGCCCATCAGCCCCAGACCCACCGGGCGCCAGCGGGAGTTGGACGCCCCGGCCTCCTCGGTGGGGTAGAAGTTGATGTCCACCACGCGGTCGAGGAAGGTCACGGCGGTCCGGACCGTCTTGTCCAGCCGCTCCCAGTCCATCTCGCCGCCCTCGCCCAGGTGGGCGGCGAGGTTGACCGAGCCGAGGTTGCAGACGGCCGTCTCGCCGTCGTTGGTGACCTCCAGGATCTCGGTGCACAGGTTGGAGGAGTGGACGACCCGGCCCGCCTCGGCGGTCTGGTTGGCGGTGCGGTTGGCGGCGTCCTTGAACGTCATCCAGCCGTTGCCGGTCTGCGCGAGGGTGCGCATCATCCGGGAGTACAGCTGGCGCGCCGGAACCTGCTTGAGCGCCCGGCCCTCCGCCTCGGCCTTCCGGTACGCGGCGTCGAACTCGTCACCCCACAGGTCGACCAGCTCGGGCGCGTCCGCCGGCGAGAACAGCGACCAGTCGGCGTCCGCCTCGACCCGGCGCATGAACTCGTCCGGAATCCAGTGCGCGATGTTGAGGTTGTGGGTGCGGCGGGCCTCTTCGCCCGTGTTGTCCCGCAGCTCCAGGAACTCCTCCAGGTCCGCGTGCCAGGTCTCCAGGTAGACGCAGGCCGCGCCCTTGCGCCGGCCGCCCTGGTTGACGGCCGCCACGGAGGCGTCGAGCGTGCGCAGGAACGGCACGATGCCGTTGGAGTGCCCGTTGGTGCCACGGATCAGCGAACCGCGGGCGCGGATGCGCGAGTACGACAGGCCGATGCCGCCCGCGTGCTTCGACAGCCGCGCCACCTGGTGGTAGCGGTTGTAGATCGAGTCCAGCTCGTCCAGCGGCGAGTCCAGCAGGTAGCAGGACGACATCTGCGGGTGCCGGGTGCCGGAGTTGAACAGCGTGGGGGAGCTGGGCAGGTACGACAGCGTGCTGGTCATCCGGTACAGCTCGGCGACGTCGCCCACCGCCCGCTCGGACAGGTCCTCGGCGAGCCCGCAGGCCACCCGCAGCAGGAAGTGCTGCGGGGTCTCGACGACCTGACGGGTGATCGGGTGGCGCAGCAGATACCGGCTGTGCAGGGTGCGCAGCCCGAAGTAGCCGAAGCGGTCGTCGGCGCCGTCGGCCAGCGCCTGGTCGACCAGCGCGTCCAGCCGGGCGGCGTGGGTGGTGACGAACTCGGCGGTGGAGTCGGCGATCAGGCCCTCGCGGTGGCCCACGGCGACGGAGGCGGAGAAGGAGTCCGCACCCTGCCCGGCCGCCTCATCGGCGATCGCGCGGGTCAGCAGCCGCGCGGCGAGCTTGGAGTACTCCGGCTCCTCGCCGATGAGCCCGGCCGACGCCTCGGTCGCCAGGGAACGCAACTCCGCCTCGTCCGAACCGGGGTGGCGGCCGCGCAGGGCGGCGGCCGCGACCCTGCCGGGGTCGGTGGCGGGCAGGTCGGCGGTGAGCGCCGTCAGGGTCCGCAGCAGGGCGGTCCCGGGCGCGTCGGCCGCTGCCGTGAAGTCCGTTGCCTCTGAAACCGGATCGGCGGGCGCGATGGTCACTGAAGTGTTCTCCCTCGCTCGGCTGGGGGCCTTCGAGGGCGGTGCGCGATGGCCGCTCACGGGCATGCCGATTCCGCTTCAGGGCACACCGCGCAGCGTCCATCGACCCAACCCGCGAGGCCCGGACGTATGCAGACGGCCGTCGGCAGGTCATCGGACTCACGGGTACGCGAAAGCGCACACGTACACCGTTGCGGGACAGTTCCGGATTCGCACCGGATTCCCCTGCGGCGACAGCGAGCACGAGCATACATCTTGTGTCGCGCTGCGCACGCGCCCCCAGATGTTGTGTCGTCAGCTGGGTGGATTCGCATAAATGTGCTAGTCGCGTCGGCTTTGGCCGCGCTGGAATCCCAGGGAAAACTAGCTTCCCGGACCGCTCGTCCGCCATTCGTCCAGGGCACGGGCGAGGCGCTCGCGGTAGCCCGCGTAGCCGTCCCCGTAGGCGCCGAGAAGCTCGCTCCGGGGCTCGACGGTACGGGAAGCGGCGCGCCAGTGGGACGCGTCCACGGGGTCGCCCAGCGACCGCCAGGCGACCGCGACGGCGCCCCGCGCGCCGACTTCCGGCTCGTCCGGGACGACCACCGGGTGACCCATCACATGGGCGAAAATCTCCGTCCAGGCGGCGGACCGTACGCCTCCGCCGCACAGCGCGAGCCGCCCCGAGAGCCCGGCCGCCTCCAGGCAGTGGCGGGCCGCGTAGGCGATGGCCTCGCAGACGGCCCGTACGGCGTCGGCACGGGTGGTGGCGAGGCCGAGGCCGTCCAACCGCCCCTGGGCGGCGGGTTCCACGAACGGGGCGCGCTCCCCGGCGCCGGACAGGAAGGGCAGCGCGGTCACCCCGTTCGCGCCCGGCGGGCTCTGCGCGAGCAGGGCGTCCAACTCGGCCGTGGTCGTCCCTGTGAGATCGAGCACCCATCGCAGCGCGGCGGTGCCGACCATCGCGGGCATCGCGCGCAGCCAGCGGTCCGGGTCGGGGGTGCACAGCCACATCCCGGCCGGATCGGCGGCCGGGTCCACCGCCGCGCGGTCGGTGAGCACCTGGCAGGCCAGCGTGGTGCCGACGGTGAGCAGTCCGTCGCCCACGTCCCGCACCCCGCTGCCGATGGCGCACGCCGGAAGGTCGTACGGGCCGGAGACGACGGGCAGTCCGGGCGGCAGCCCGGTCAGCCGGGCCCCCTCGTCGTCCAGCGCGAGGACGCCGCCGGGCGCGGCGGGCGGGGGCAGCAGCCGGGCGTGGTCGGCCAGTCCGCACAGCTGCAGGGCGCCCGGCACATACGTACGGGTGGTGACATCCAGGAACGGCAGCGAGGCGTCGGAGGCGTCCACGGTGATGACGCCCGTCAGTCGCTGGGCGACGGCGTCCACGCAGTAGCCCGCGACCGCCGCCCGCTCCAGAGCCTCCGGCTCGTGCTCGGCCAGCCAGCGCAGCAGCGGGGCGTGGCAGCCCGGGAACAGCCCGGAGCCCGTGAGGGCGTAGAGGGCGGCGAGGGTGCCGTCGGCGCGCCAGCGGGCGACGGTCCCGCCTCCCCGGCCGTCCAGCCAGGAGATCGGCGGACGCACCGCCCGGCCCGCCTCGTCGCGCAGCCACAGCCCGTCGCCCTGGCCGGTGAGCGCGAGCGCGGCGGGCGGGCCGGGGAGCGCCGCGGCCACTTCGCGCACCACCTCGGCGACCGTGCGCAGCACGTCCTCCAGGTCCTGTTCGACCCGGCCGCCGGGAAGCCGGTCCAGTCGACTGGGGCGGGCGGCGGAGGCGAGGGCGGCCCCGTCGCGGCCGAAGGCCACGGCCTTGGTGACGGAGGTGCCGACATCCACTCCGATGATCGCGCGCATGGCCTGCCGCCCTCCGGAACTCGGTGCTCCATCACATCAGCGATGCTAGATTTAACACTCGATACGTGATGAGGCAATGGCGCACACACTGGCCGACGCAGGGGAGCCCCGGATGACCGCCCGACTGCTGCTCGTACGCCACGGGGAGACCGTGTGGCACGCGGAGAACCGGTACGCCGGAATCTCGGACATCGCGTTGACCGAGCGCGGCCACCGGCAGGCGCGGGCCCTCGCCCACTGGGTGCGGGGCCGTGGGATCGACGCGGTGGCCTGTTCCCCGCTCGGCCGCGCGCGGCACACCGCCGGACCGGCCGCCACCGCGCTGTCCCTGGTCCCCGAAGTCGTCGAGGACCTGCGCGAGATGGACTTCGGATGGGGCGAGGGCCGCACCCTCGCCGAGATGGAGGCGGAGGACGCGGCGGCCGTCCGGGCGTTCCGCGACGACCCCGAGACCGGTGCCTTCCCCGGCTCGGAGCGGCCCGGTGCGGCCGCGGCCCGGGCCGTCGTCGCCCTGCGCCGGCTGGCCGCCGCGCATCCGGACCGTACGGTGCTCGTCGTGGCGCACAACAGCCTGCTGCGGGCGGCGCTGTGCACCCTGCTCGGCATCCCCGTCGGCCGCTACCGCACGGTCTTCCCCCGGCTGGACAACGCGGCGGTGACCGAGATCGGCATCGACGGCGACCGCACGGCGCTGCGCTCCCTGAACGTGCCGACGGACAGCGCGTCGACCGGCGGCATGACGGGAGAGTCCCGCCCATGACCGCGGCCCGCTCCCAGGACGCCCGCAGACAGACCATCACCGAACACGTCCTCGCGCACTCCACCGCCACCGCGGCGGAGCTGGCCGAACTGACCGGCGTCAGCCTGATGACCGTGCACCGGGACCTGGACGAACTGGCCCGGCTCGGCGTGCTGCGCAAGTTCCGGGGCGGGGTCTCGGCCCTGCCCTCGTCGGTCTTCGAATCCAGCCTCGCCTACCGGATGGGCGCCCACCGGGCCGAGAAGGAGGCGGTGGCCGCCACCGCCGCGGAGCTGGTCGAGCCCGGGATGTCGGTGATGCTGGACGACTCCACGACCGCCCTCGCGCTCGCCCGGCTGCTGGTGGAGTCCGCCCCGCTGACGGTGGTGACCAACGCCCGGAAGGTGATCGAGGTCTTCGCCGGGGTGCCCCGCATCCGGCTGATCGGGCTCGGCGGGGAGTACTCGCACACCCATGACTCCTTCCTCGGCGTGCCGTGCGCGGAGGCGATCGCGGCGCTGTCGGTGGACCTGGCGCTGGTCAGCACCTCGGCCATGGACGCGTCGGCCACGTACCACCAGGAGCAGGACGTGGTGCTGGTCAAACGCGCCATGCTCGCCGCCGCCGCCCGCACGGTGCTGCTGATGGACGCGTCCAAGACCCGGCGCACGGCGCTGCACCGGCTGCGCCCGCTGGCCGACTTCGACCATCTGGTGGTGGACGGCGGGGCGGACGCCCGGCTGGTCGGGGAGTGGCGGGAGCGTACGGATGTGAGGATCGCGCCCGGCCCTTCTTAACGCCACCAGTGTTAATTTAACTCCCCCTGTGAGAGGCGTGATACGTGATGTCCGACCGGGCCGAGGTCGTCGCGGGGATCGACATCGCCACGGCGGCCGTGCGGGTGGTGTGCGCCGACGCCCACGGGCGCGTACGGGCGCGGGGCGGCGCGGAACTCCCGCCCCCGCGCCGGGGCGAGGGCGGCCGCAGCGAACAGGACGCCACGGCCTGGTGGCCCGCCGTCGCGGCGGCCCTGCGCCAGGCCACCGGGGCCCTTCCGGCGGGCGGCCGGGAGGTCGTGGCAGTGGCCGTCGCCGCCACCTCCGGCACGATCGTCCTCGCGGACGGCCGGGGCGAACCCCTCGGCCCCGCCCTGATGTACGACGACCGCCGCGCCGCCGGGCTCAACGCCCGCGCCCAGGAGGCGGGCGCGCCGCGCTGGCGGGCCCTCGGACTGTCGGTCGCCCCGACGGCCGCCCTCGGCCGCATCGCCTGGCTGGCGGACGTGGATCGGCAGGCGCATGCCCTTGGGCACCGGGCCCATGGGAAGGGGCATGTTGCCCATGAGGCCGCCGGGCGCTCGCGGCCGGTCGCGCGCGACCGCCATATCCTCCACACCCCCGACCTCGTCGCATGGCGGCTCACCGGCGGGCCCGTCGCCACCGACTGGTCCCACGCGCTCAAGAGCGGCTACGACGCGCGCGCCGGGGAGTGGCCCGGCGAGGTCTTCGACGCGCTCGGCGTACCGGCCCGGTGGCTGCCGTCCGTCCGGCCACCGGCCACCCCTGTCGGCGTGGTGTGCGCGGAAGCTGCGGCGGAGACCGGGCTCCCGGCCGGTTGCGCGGTCCGTCTCGGCATGACCGACGGCTGCGCCGGACAACTCGCCACCGGGGCCGTGCGGCCGGGGCAGTTCGTGGGCATCCTCGGCACCACCTACGTCCTCAAGGGCGTCACCCGGGACCTGGTCGCCGACCCCTCCGGCGCGCTCTACAGCCACCGCCACCCCGACGGCTGGTGGCTGCCGGGCGGCGCCTCCAGCACCGGCGGCGAGGCCCTCGCGCACCTCCCGTCCGGCCGACTGCCCGCGCTCGACCGCGCCGCCGCGGACCGAGGCCCGGCCTCCGTGGTCGCGTATCCGCTGCGCCGGGAGGGCGAGCGCTTCCCGTTCGTCAGCGGCGCGGCCCGGGGCTTCGTCCTCGGCACTCCGGCCGACGACGCCGACCGGCACCGCGCCACGCTGGAGGGCGTGGCCTTCCTCGAACGCCTCGCGCTGGAGCGGGCGGCGGAGCTGGGGGTGGCGGTCGAGGGGCCGCTGTGGGCGGCGGGCGGCGGCAGCCGCAGCCCGCTGTGGACCCGTATCCGCGCCACCGTCCTCCGTCGCCCCCTGCGCGTCGCCGACCACGCCGAAACGGCCTTCGGCGCCGCCCTGCTGGCCGCCGCCGGGACGCTCCATCCGGACCTCACGGCGAGCGCCGCCGCGATGGTCCGCCCCGGCCGGGACGTCGCACCGGAGGCGCGCGAGCAGGCCGCCCTCGACGCCTCGTACGCCACGTTCACCGAGGCGCTGCGCGAGCGCGGCTGGCTGCGGTGACGGTCGGCGGCACCTGCACCCGCACGGTGAACGCCCACAGCGTGACCTCCGGGACCGGCTCCCAGCCCCGCTCCGGCGCGCGCCGGAACCCCAGCGCGCCCAGCACGGCGCCGCTCCGCAGTCTGCCGGACGGCACTGACAATCGGGCCCTCACTGGGTGACGGTGCTGATCACTCCGGTGGAACCGGCACGCTTGTTGGCCGCCTCGGCTTCCTGGTAGGTGACGTAGCGGCGGACCGTGCCGTCCGGCAGCGTCAATTGGTAGAGGACGACTCTCCGCGGTGATCCGCCGCCACAGTTGCAGCCCATGGGTGCCCTTCCTTTCCATCGCGTCAGTCCAGCCACCGCGATGCCACACCGGCGAGATAGGAAAGCGTCAGGGCGGTGGCCGGGATCTGGAACCACCCGGTGGTGTCCAGCGAGAAGGCATACGCGGCGGTGGCTCCGGCCACCCATGTGCTGGTGCACCAGCCGCAGTTGACCAGATACGTGACCGGAGAATCGTCACCGAACCGGTCGGCGACCCACATCCGGAAACCCGCCGCCAGGGTGTCCTTGGTAATGAAGCGGGTGATACGGCAGGTGGTGCCGAGGGCGAGAAGGAACGCGGCAAGGCTCATCGGATCGTCCCCTGTCGGTGCGATCCCTGTCGGTGCGATGTCATTTATTACAAGCACGGCGGGCCCTCACAGGCGATACTCCGTCAGCGGATTCCCCCGAATAGCCGAGCGTTTGTCGTATGAATGCGCCACTGTGCGAGCCCGTATGCGCCAAACGAGTGATGGCTGTTCTGAGGTCTTGAGCGAGACGGGTGAGCGTGGATAACTGGAAACGTGGCATCGAGGCCGCCCCATACCTCGTCAGCCATCCAGGAGCCGGGCATTCGCCCCGTTACTCCCGCCTCATCAGTGCACCGCTCCTGCGCCCCGCTCGGCGGCCCATCAGTTTTCCTTTCCTCCGCTGTCGGCCTGCGTGCGCCCAGTGCACCTCACCTGACCCTTCCCGGGGAGGACTGATCATGACCTCGACCGATCTCGTGTCCGCAGCCACACCCACCGCGGGCTACTGGCCCTGGCCCCCGACGCCGGTCGGCCCGCCGTTGCTGCTGTCGGTGGTGCCCAACTCGGGCCCCACCAGCGGTGGAAACGTCGTCCAGCTGACCGGGGTGAACCTGCACAACGTCATCAGCGTGACCTTCGGCGGCATCCCCGCCGCCATCGTCAGCCAGAACGGCAACAACACCGTCGTGGTGATCGCTCCGCCGCACGCGGCCGGGGCCGTCCAGGTCCTCGTCACCACCACCTCCGGCACCAGCAACAGCCAGCCGTACACCTACGTGGCGCCGCCCGCGCCCACCGCCACCTCCATCACCCCGGCCGTGGGCCCGACCACCGGCGGCACCGTGTTCGTGATCAACGGCACCAACCTGAACACGGTCACCAGCATCACCTTCGCCGGTATCCCCGGGACCATCGTGGCCGTGAACCCCGCCGGTACCCAACTGGCCGGCATCACCCCGGCGGGCCCGGCGGGCGGCGGCACCGTCGCCGTAGTCCTCACCGGCCCCGGTGGCATCGCCGTCGTCCCGGGCGGGTTCACCTACTTCGTGGCCCCGCCCCCGCCGGTGCCCGCCAACATCGTTCCCGCCACCGGACCGGCGGCCGGCGGTACGGCGTTCACCATCAACGGCACCAACCTCGGCGGCGTGCTGGGCGTGCTGTTCAACGGCGTTCCCGCCACCGCCGTGGTCGCCACCGCCACCACGGTCACCGGCGTCACTCCGCCCGGAGTGGCCGGTACCGCGACCGTCACCCTGGTGACGGCCTTCGGAACCGCCACCGTCCCGGGCGGCTTCCTGTACGTGTGACCTGTACGGCACCGGCACCCGGGGGCGCGCACCCGGGTGCCGGTGCCAACGCGTCCTAGGCGGCGCCGTGGTGGCCGCCGTCCGGACGGTGGTGGTCGAAGACCAGCACCGGTCCCGGGGTGACCAGGAACGGCCGCATCATGGCCATGTCCTCGTGCTCCAGGATGTGGCAGTGGTACATGAAGCGGCCGGTCGCTCCGGTGAAGCGGCCGATGACGTTGACCATCTGGCCGCTCGCGACCTGGATGGTGTCCTTCCAGCCCCGCTCGCTCGGCAGCACCTCCAGCTCACCGGAGTACGCGACCGGCGCGCCCTCGCGCGTACCGCCCAGCGCCGGATCGAAGCCCGTCGCCGCGTACGAGTGACGGCTCATCGCCTGGAAGCTGATCAGGTGGATGTGCATCGGGTGTGTGGGACCGCCCAGATTGAGGAAGCTCCACTGCTCCCAGGAGTCCAGCTCGACGCTGAATCCCATGGTGTCGTCGAAGGAGCGGGCGATCCGCCGGTACGTATGCGTCTCGCCCTTGTCGTTCCTGACCTGGATCACCCCGTCCCCCGGGACCGGCACCTCGCCCGCCGCCACCTCCCGCAGCTCCCAGATCTCCGGGTGGCCGTTGCCACCGACCGTGCCGGGCGGGGTGAGGGCGATGATCCGGTGTCCGTGGGACGGGGCATTGTCGTGGGTGATCCGCTGGAAGGAGGAGAGCACCTTCGGCAGCACGAAGCGGTCGCGGACCGGCTTGCGGTCCACCCCGAACCGCATCACCTGCGGATACGGCACCCCGCTCACCTCGTCGGCCTCGCCCGGGCGCTTCCCGGCCGGGGTGTTGACCAGACGCAGATTGCGCCCGCGCAGCCGGGAGAAGTCGATCAGCAGGTCGAGCCGCTCGGAGGGGGCGATGGACACCGGGGCGTCGAGATCCACCGGGCGGTCCAGCAGCCCGCCGTCGGTCCCGATCTGCTTGACCACCCCGGTCACCTGCTCACCGGTCTCCTCGTCGATCAGTGCCAGCCGGTAGAAGCGAGCGTTGGACGCGTTGACCACCCGGAACCGGTACCAGCGCGCCTCGACGTCGAAGTGCGGCCAGATGACCCCGTTGACCAGCGTGTACGGCCCGTTGAACGGGATCGTGACGTTGCGCCCCTCCGGGTCCTTGCCGACGGACTGCACCTTGTGCAGCAGCCGCCCCGTCAGCCGTCCGTCGGGGTCCGTGTCGAGGTTGCGGTCCATCAGCACCAGCGGCACCTCGTACTCGTCGCGCGGCAGCCGCAGCGCGTCCTCCTCCTCGTCCCGGATGAGGTACATGCCCGCCAGGCCGGTGAACACGTTCCACCGGGTGATGTGCATGGCGTGATCGTGGTACCACAGCGCCGTCGCGCGGCAGTCGTTCGGGTACTCGGAGAGCTGGGAGTCGCCGGGCGAGACCGCGTTCTGCGCCCACCCGTCGTTGCCCGCACCGGTCGGAGCGCCGTGCAGATGCGTCACCGACCACGGCGGCAGCTCCGTCACCCCCTTGACCTCCTCGGCGCCCGCCTCGTCGTGCCCCGGGGCGTTGCCCGCGGGCGGGTTGGTGGCGGGAACCTCGTACGCGGTCACCGGGTACGCGCCGGACAGCCGGTTCGTCCAGGCCACCCGCAGCCGCTGCTTGCGGCGCACCTCGATGGTGGGACCGGGGAAATGCCCCTCGTAGGCCCACACCCGGGTCGGCGGCAGCTGTGAGTGCAACCGCACCCAGGTGGCGCGCAGATCGACGTTGATCCCCTGAAGCGCCTCGGCTTTCCCCGGCCGCAGCCGCGGCGGTACGCGCAGGGCGTCCATGAAGGGCACGAGCCCGGCGGCCGGCGGGTCGGCCGGAGCGGTCAGCTCTTCCTCCGGACCGGTCTCCTCGAAATCGTTCTGGACAAGCGTGTCGGACATAACGAACCCCCGTTGTGTGTCCCCCATGCCGCCTTCAGTGTCGGGCGGCACACTTTCACCCATTCGGACGAGCGCAGGCGCACAACAGTTGCCCGAATGAGGGCGGAATGCGCCATTCTGCTCCGGATTGGCTCGAACAAGTTGGGTGCGGCTTCAGCCGGGGGCGGGAGCGCGGCGGCCGGGGACCTGGGATAACGTCCCTCACTCCGGACGAGACAGGGGGACGTCATGAGGGTTCAGGTGCGTGGGCGGGGCGCCCGCCGATGGATCGAGTTCGTGGTCATCGCGTTCGGAGCGGTGTTCTTGGCCATCGGGTTGTTCCTGGCGGGGGAGTCGGTCTTGTTCCAGGCGGACGCGGAACGCGCCCGGGGCACGGTGGTGGCGCTGGAGTGGCGGAACGAGACGAGCGGCGCGTCTTACAAGAAGAAGGGCAACGACAAGCCCATGGCGTACCCGGTGGTCGAGTTCGCGTCGGCGGGCGGCACGCCGAGGACGTTCCGCAGCTCGACAGGCGCCAATCCGCCGTCGTACGAGGAGGGTGAGCGGGTCGAGGTGCTGTACCGCGCCGATTCCCCTCAGGACGCGCGGATCGACGGGTTCGCCTCGCTGTGGCTGATGCCGCTGGTCTTCGGTGGGATCGGGCTGGTGATCGCGGGGATCGGTACCACGGTTGCCGTGGCGGGGCGGCGGCGTTCCTAGGCCGGGATCTCGGTGGCGCCGTCCGGCGGAGCCGTCACGGGTTGACCGCCGACTCCCGCTCTTCCTGCTGGCCTGGGGCGAACAGTGCGGCGGCCACGGTGTCGTGCAGCGACTCCAGCACCGTGCGCTGCCGCCGCGCCCGGCCCAGCAGTTCGGTGAGCCGATCGGGTTCCAGCCGTGTGTCGTGGTCGGCCGCGTCCAGCAGCGTGTGCCACAGCATCGCCTTGCCTTCAACTCCGATCCGCAGCGCCTCCAGCTCGACCAGCGTGCTGAGCCCCGAACGACGCACCACCCGGCCGTTGGGCTTCAGCCGCCCCGCCTTCTCGCTCAGCCAGCCGCCGGCGCCGCCGGTATCGCCCGGACCACCCTGCGGGCCGTCCTGGCCCGGCACGACCTGGGTGAGTTCACCGACCCCGCCACGCTCGTCACGAGCGAGATGGTCGCCAACGCCTATCGCCACACCGCCGGCCCGGCCGAAATGCGCATTCGCACCGTGGAAGGGGGCCGCCTTCGCATCAGCGGCTGGGACAGCAACCCGGACATCCCGTCGCCCTTCGACAAGCCCCCGGGCCTCTTCGACCGCTCGTCCGCCCTCGCCGAGGCTGCCGCCAACACCGGGGCGACCTATGGGCGCGGACTCCTCATCGTCCGCATCTGCGCAGACAACTGGGGCGGCTACGCCTCGGTGACGAGCTCTTCGGCAGAAGCGGCAAGCTCCTTTGGTTCGAACTCGCGCCGAAGCTCAGCGACGGCTTTGAGGTCGCCGCTTGATGTGCGGGCCTCAGGATGTCACCCGTCCCCGGCGGCTTCCTGTACGTGTACCCCACAGGGCGTCGGTGCCCCCAGTGTTACGTTGGGACGCGGTGCCCTGGCACCCCGGACGAGCGCGTCGTACCCGGTCATGACAAGACGACGTAGTCAGCTATGTGTTGCTACGTGAGGTTTGTGTCATGGCGTGGATTCTTCTGATGCTGTCCGGTCTCCTGGAGACGGTCTGGGCGGCGGCGCTCTCGGCGTCGCACGGCTTCAGCCGTCTCCGTCCCACCCTGCTGTTCGTCGTCGCCGCCGCGCTGAGCATGGGCGGGCTGTCGTACGCGATGCGGTCCATTCCCATCGGCACCGGCTACGCGGTGTGGGTCGCGATCGGAGCCGTGGGGACCGCCGCCTACGGCATGATCGCGCTCGGTGACCCGGCGAGCGCGGGACGGATCGTCTGCCTGGGCCTGATCGTCTCCGGTGTGGTCGGCCTGAAGCTCCTGCACTGACCGATACGGACGAGCGGCCCGCACGTGAGACGGGCCGCCGACTCCCGCAGCTCCCAGACTGCTCGGCCGCCTCGTCCGGTCTCCTCACCGGTCGGGGCGGTGCCTGCCCTGGCGCTTGTTGGTATCGGGCTGCCCATACGGTTGGCCGAATGAGCATTCGCGTGTGCTTCATCGGTGATTCCTTCGTCCAGGGGATCGGTCACCGCGTATCGGCCCTCACCGACGAGATGGCCGCCCCCTGCGGTGAACGGGACGGTCCCGTTCACCGCCACCACCCACGACCCCTCCTGGAGCGGGAGGTGCTGTCCGGCGACGGCGCCCACCCCGGCAGCGGCGGCTACCGGATGCTGGCCGATATCGCCCTCGCCGGTCCGTGGCACGCGTGGGTCAACTCGGGTTCCGCGGCACGCTGAGGTGGTCGAGGCGACCCGCCTTGGCGCTGCGTATGAGGGCGCGCAGGGTGACGGGGGTGGTGGTGAGGATGGTGCCGGGCTCGTCGCTCTCCCTGAGCCGGATGGTGGCGGCGTCGGGGGCGGAGACGTACAGGCAGGCGTTTCCCTGGGCGCTGTACGAGGACTTCTGCCAATCGCGGGCGGACAACTCAATCCCCTTTCACGGTACGGACGATGCTCCGGATGAGGTCACGTGATGTGCGCTCGGTGAGAGCGACGGCCTCCATGCGATCCAGCACGACGCGGTACCTCTCAAGCTGGGCGGGTGCATCGAGCAGTTCGGAGCCATGCTCCGTATCGAGCTGCACGGTGTCCAGTTGTGGGACGGGCCCCGTGGCGTAAAGAATCGACTGTCCCGAGCCGGGGAAGGACCCGGCTTCGAAGGGAATCACCAGCACTTTGATATGGGCGCGCTCGCTCATGTCGAGGAGGTGCCGCAACTGCCCTCGTGCGGTTTCCGGTCCGCCGAAGCGCATGCGCAGGGCGGCCTCGTGGACGATCGCCGTATACGGCGTGGGCTCGCTCCGGTAGAGGATGGCCTGTCGTTTGACGCGGTGCGATACATGATGCTCGACGTCCGGAGGAGACAGCGGCGGCACCGCCTCCCGGAAGATCTCACGAGCGTGTTCGATGGTCTGCAGCAGGCCAGGCATGTGCGCCACGTAAGCCGTGCGCAGTTCCACCGCGTGATGTTCGAGCTCGGCCAGGTCGAGCAGCCCGGCCGCCAAGGTCTCCCGGTACTCCTCCCACCACCCCCGTTTGCGCTCCACGGCCATGTCGACGAGCGCCGCGATCAGCGCTTCGTCCGCGCACCGATAGTTGCGTGCCAGCGCTCGCAACCGGTCCGCGCTGACTCCGAACCGGCTCGCCTCGATGTTGCTGATGGTCGTCTGATTGGTGCCGAGCAGCCGCCCGGCCTCGGTCGACGACAAGTCGGCGCGCTCTCGGAGCCTGCGCAGCTCAGTACCGAGACGGAGTTGACGCGCTGTCGGAACACTTCTCTGAGGCATCTTTGGATTCTCTCTGCCCACGCGCAACAGGCGCGTCACTCACACGAGTGGTACGCCAAGCACTTCGATAGATTCCATCGAATACCTTATGCGCATGCGGCTACGGTGTGAGCCCGGACACAGCCAACGCCACCTCCAGACAGGAGACTTCCGTGTTGCCCTGGGCGTACTCCCTCCGCCTGCCCCACGACCCCCGCGCCGCCGGGATCGCCCGCACCACCCTGCGAGCCGTCCTCGCCCGGCACGACCTGGGCGAATTCACCGACCCCGCCACGCTGGTGACCAGTGAGATGGTCAGCAACGCCTACCGCCACACCACCGGCCCGGCGGAAGTGCGCATCCGCGCCGTGGAAGAAGGCCGCCTCCGCGTCAGCGTCTGGGACACCAACCCGGACATCCCGTCGCCCTTCGACAAGCCCCCGGGCTTCTTCGACCGCTCGGCCGCACTTACGGAGGCCGCCGCGAACACCGAGGCCACCTACGGGCGCGGACTCCTCATCGTCCGGATCTGCGCCGACAACTGGGGCGGCTACGCCTTCGCCGACGAGCTCTTCGGCAGAAGCGGCAAGCTCCTCTGGTTCGAACTCGCACCGCGGCCTGGCGACGTCTTCGAGATCGCTGCCTGATCCTCACTTGGGGGGCCTGAAGCCCCCGTCGTCGTGGGGCGGCGCGGGAGGTGGCTGCGGGGGAGTGGGCGGTTGCGGTGGCGGCGGCGCGGGAGGTGGGGGCTGTGGTGGCGGCGGCGCGGGGGCGGGCGTGGGTGGCGGAGAGGCTCCCAGGCACTCCGGGGGCATGTTGTCCACGATCCACGTCCATGCGTCTTCCATCTCCGAGTAACTGAACTCCGGCTCCCCCGTGATGTACCAGGTCCAGACGATCCGCGGTGTGAACCACGTTGTGTGCTGGGTGGGGTCCGCTGTGTACATGATGCGGTCCAGCCCGCTGACGTGGCACAGCCCGAAGTAATGGCCCAGTTCGTGGATCGGCACGTACTTCCAGATCCGGTCGGGAAAGTTGTCCGTGAAGGTGACTCCGGAGGTGGCCATACCTTCGAGGCCACAGGCGCTGCCCCTGAGGTTGTCGGTCAGGCCATGGTGGTCGCGGTCGGGGGAGGAGTACCGGAAGATGCCGACGAGCACAGGGCGACAGAGCTCTCGTTTCGCTCCGTCATCATCGCGGTTCTTGTCGATACGGTGGACGACGCGTCTGAGGAATATAGCTTGGGTGCGGGAATCGAAGGGAAGGACGATGTCGTCGACCTCAGTCACCTCGACGGTCGTCTGGTTGAAAGTGAACATCAGGCCGAGTTCCCGCCCCTTGTCCCGGGCCGCATTCGTCTTGGTCTCCAGATCTCCCTCGCTCATGGGCAGGACGCGGAAGGCGGGACCTTTCGCTCCGCGGGAGCTGAGGTAGGTGTTCAGATCCTCCTCGGAGATCGGATTGTCTGGCTCTCCTCCGCCGCCCTGGATGACGTCTTCTTTCTTGAGTGTCTTGTAGCGTCTGCGATCGAAGAACCCGTAAGGGGTAAAGCCGCACAGTTGGTGCAGCTCGATCGGTATGCCCCTTTCCTGGAGCACCACCAGATTGGGGGCGGTGGGATCGGTCGGCGAGGCCGTCTGGGAGTCCAGGAAGACGCGGTACACCGTGCCGGTGAGCCGTAGACCGAAGGGACCGTAGTCGAGGTGGATGGCCCGCTTGATCTCGTCCAGGGTCGTGCCCGAGTACTTCCGGCCCAGCAGGTCACCCACGTGGCTCCGGATCCGCCGGTCGTTCACCTCGTCGATGATGAAGCCGACAATCTCGCCCAACAGGAAGAGGCGCCACGCCTGGAGGTAGGTCAGGACGGCCCCTATGACGATACGAAAGAGGCCGTCCAGGATCCGGCGCCAGTCGAGGGTGAAGATTCCGGCGATAATGTCCCACAGGCCCCCGAAGAAGTCGCGGATGAAGTCAACGACCACCTCGACCACTTTGCATACGACCCGCACTACCAGTTTGACGACCGTGACCACGACCCAGCGGACGATCTTCACCAGGTAGGTGACGAACCAGCAGACCCATCCCCGGGGGTCGTACCACGGATAGTCCTTGCACTTCTTCTGGGTACGTGATTCCCATTCCTCGATGGGTTGGGAGACCTTTTCCTCCACCCACTCTTTGATCTCTTTGCAGACGACGGCCATGGAACTTCTCCCTCGTCTCGCGAGCCACGGGGGACGGAGGGTTCAGCCATACGCAGGAGCACTGCCCGGAGCCGGTGTCGACTCCATGCGAGGGCCAGCAATTTTCCCCCGGCCCCGGCCGCGATCCCGGCGAGCGCCGCCAACCCGGCGGACCCCCACGACCAGCCGACCAGGACGAGCCGACACACCAGGAAGACGGATGACGTCAGTGCGAACGCTGTCGCCGCCGCGGCGCAGCCGCAGTCATTGAAGAGGCGGCGGATCACCGCGGCCGATGCGTTCCGTTCCTCGGCGTCGAGCCACGGGACGCGCACGTCGACCTGATCCACGGCCGGTCTGTCCAGCCAGGAGGCGAGTGCCGTCGCCCTTTCCAGATCGGCGGGCCGTTCCAGCGTCAAACGCACGGGGTTCCCGCCCGGTTTTCGCGTGCTCCAGGACTTTTCACGAGAGGCACCGCCTTGAGTGCGTCATGGATGTCCCCTGCGATCAGGCTAGGCTCACTGGTCGCTGATCGCACGCCAACGGGCCGCCGGCTCCCGCGAGGGGAGCCGGCGGCCCGTACAGCGTGAATCCGCGCAGACCGCCGCAGGCGTCAGTGGCCGCCGGGGGCGCCCGCCGTGGCCGGGGGCAGATCGGCCTTGACACCCGTGTCGCCCGCGTCCGCGGTGTAGTCGGACGGGGACGTCTCGTCCACGCCGTCCGGGGCCTTCAGCGCTCGCAGGACGAACGTCAGCACCACGGTGACCGCGACGTTCAGGACGAAGGCGGTGAAACCGATGTAGCCGATCTCGCCGATGCCCGGGATCTCGTCCGAGCTGCCGCCGAAGTGCTTCTGGGTCGGGCTGGCCACGCCGTACGCCGCGACCGTGCCGTAGAGCATGCCGACCGCCCAGCCGCCGAGCAGCGCCCACCGGTGGAACCAGCGGGTGAACAGGCCGCCCACCAGCGCCGGGAAGGTCTGCAGAATCCAGATGCCGCCCAGCAGCTGGAAGTTGATGGCGACGGTCTTGTCCATGGTCAGGACGAAGGCCAGCGCGCCGACCTTCACCAGCAGCGAGGTCAGCTTGGAGACCTTGGTCTCCTGCGCCGGGGTGGCGTCCGGCCGCAGGAAGTCCTTGTAGATGTTGCGGGTGAACAGGTTCGCCGCGGCGATGGACATGATGGCCGCCGGGACGAGGGCGCCGATGCCGATGGCGGCGAAGGCCACACCCGCGAACCAGTCCGGGAACATGTTCTCGAAGAGCTGGGGGATGGCCAGCTGGCCGTTGTCCACCTTCACGCCCGCTGCGATCGCCATGAAGCCCAGCAGCGCCAGCAGGCCCAGCATCAGCGAGTACAGCGGCAGGATGGTGGCGTTGCGGCGGATCACCTCACGGCTGCGGCTGGAGAGCGTGGCGGTGATCGAGTGCGGATACATGAACAGCGCCAGCGCCGAGCCCAGGGCGAGCGTGGCGTAGCCCCACTGCTGTTTGTCGCCGCTGGCCAGTGCGCCCTTGGGCTGCCCGGTGGCCGGATTCTCCTGCGACAGGGCGTGACCCGCCTTGGCGAAGATGTCGTCGAAGCCGCCCAGCTTCATCGGGATGTAGATGATCGCCACCGCGATGACGATGTAGATCAGGCCGTCCTTGACGAAGGCGATGAGGGCGGGGGCGCGCAGCCCGGAGGAGTAGGTGTACGCGGCGAGCACACCGAAGGCGATCAGCAGCGGCAGGTCCTTGACGAACCAGTTGGTGTCCTCGCCGCCGCCCACGCCCATCACGTCCAGCACCGCCTGGATGCCGACGAGCTGGAGGGCGATGTACGGCATGGTGGCGAGGATGCCCGTGATCGCGACGGCCAGCGACAGCCCCTTGGAGCCGAAGCGGCCGCGGACGAAGTCCGAGGTGGTGACGTATCCGTGCTTGTGCGACACCGACCACAGCCGGGGCAGGAAGGTGAAGATCAGCGGATACACCAGGATGGTGTACGGCACCGCGAAGAAGCCCGCCGCGCCCGTCGCGTAGATGGCGGCGGGGACGGCGACGAAGGTGTACGCGGTGTAGAGGTCGCCGCCCAGCAGGAACCAGGTGACCCAGGTGCCGAAGCTGCGGCCGCCGAGGCCCCATTCGTCGAGGTTGTCGGCGTTCTCGGCCCGCCGCCAGCGGGCGGCGAGGAAGCCCATCACCGTGACGGCCAGGAAGAAGAAGATGAAGACGGCGAGTGCGACGCCGTTCACGCCGTCCTTCATGCGGAACCGCCTCCCTTGCGCACCCGCTGCTCACGGCGGACCAGGATGTACGCGGTCGTCGTCAGCGCGGCCGAGATGGGCACCCAGAGCATCTGGTACCAGTAGAAGAACGGGATGCCGATGAAGGTGGGCTCGATCTTCGCGTACGAGCCGACCCACAGCATCGCCACGAAGGGCGCGATGAGACAGAGCGCGACCACGACACGCGTGGGCGTGACGACCTGTCTCCTGTCCGCGGACGTGTCTGACATGGCGGCGGGCTCCCGTCCCCTCGGCTCATCACCTGCGGCGCAGCGGATCAGCGCTGATCATTTGTGCAACGCGCAGGAATCTAAGCCCGGGGACCGGCGGCCGTCACTACCCGTCCGCATATCGGTATGAGAAAGAAGCCCAAGCCGGGCGGCGGAGTCAGCCGTTCGGGCGCTGGAGCCGGGCCACGAATTTGTAGCGGTCGCCGCGGTAGACCGAGCGCACCCACTCCACCGGTTCGCCCGCCGCGTCCAGCGAGTGGCGCGAGAGCATCAGCATCGGCAGGCCGACGTCGGTGCCCAGCAGCCCGGCCTCGCGCGGGGTGGCCAGGGAGGTCTCGATGGTCTCCTCGGCCTCGGCCAGGTGCACGTCGTACACCTCGGCCAGGGCGGTGTAGAGCGAGGTGTACTTGACCAGGCTGCGGCGCAGCGCGGGGAAGCGCTTGGCCGACAGATGGGTGGTCTCGATCGCCATCGGCTCGCCGCTGGCCAGGCGCAGCCGCTCGATGCGCAGCACCCGGCCGCCGCTCGCGATGTCCAGCAGTCCGGAGAGCCGGTCGTCGGCGGTGACGTAGCCGATGTCCAGCAGCTGGGAGGTGGGTTCGAGGCCCTGGGCGCGCATGTCCTCGGTGTACGAGGTGAGCTGGAGGGCCTGGGAGACCTTGGGCTTGGCGACGAAGGTGCCCTTGCCCTGGATTCGCTCCAGTCTTCCCTCGACGACCAGTTCCTGGAGCGCCTGCCGCACGGTGGTGCGGGAGGTGTCGAACTCGGCGGCCAGGGTGCGCTCCGGGGGAACCGGGGTGCCGGGCGGCAGGGTTTCGGTCATCTCCAGCAAGTGGCGCTTGAGGCGGTAGTACTTCGGGACGCGCGCGGTGCGCGTCCCGCCGGAGCTGTTGCCGCTCTCGGCGGTGGCCGTCGTGGCCATCGCCGCCATTGCCCCCTCGGTCTCCATCGCGCCCTTTCCGACGTCTGGTGTGCTGCCGTCACCGGCTTCTGATGATGTCGGCGGCTCACATCGTGGCACGCCCTGGGTCCGGGGTGGCTTCCCCGCCCGGATGTCGAGAGATGTCGGTCCGGTAACGGAGCCCGAAGCCGCGTTGTCCACCCTTGACACCCCTATAGGTCGAGAGACACGCTGCGAGTAAAGTGGTCTAAACCATTAAACCTCTCAATCGGCGATGTGGGGAGTAGGGCGCCGTGAAGTCCGACCTCGTGGCGGCGACAGGAGTCGCGGCAATGCCGGTGTCGGTGGGCTCCCTTCCGGCGCGGTGAAGGGAAGATCCACGTCCATGACGACCCTCGCGCACGGCTCGGCCACCCTCACCCGGAACGCCCTCACCGTCCTCCAGCCCGGCTTCACCGGCACCTCTGCCCCCGACTGGCTGCTGCGGCGGCTCGGCGAGGGCCTCGGCTCCGTCGCGCTGTTCGGCCGCAACATCGCCTCGCCCGAACAGGTCGCCGCGCTCACCGCCCAGCTGCGCGCCGAACGCGACGACGTGTTGGTGGCGATCGACGAGGAGGGTGGCGACGTCACCCGTCTGGAGGTACGCGGCGGCTCCTCGTTCCCCGGCAACCTGGCCCTCGGCGCGGTCGACGACACCGGGCTGACCCACGCCGTCGCCCGCGAACTCGGCCGCCGTCTCGCCGCCTGCGGCGTCAACCTCAACTGGGCGCCGTCCGCCGACGTCAACTCCAACCCGGACAATCCGGTCATCGGGGTCCGCTCCTTCGGCGCCTCGCCCCAGCTCGTCGCCCGGCACACCGCCGCCTGGATCGAGGGGCTCCAGGGCGCCGGGGTCGCCGCCAGCGCCAAGCACTTCCCCGGCCATGGGGACACCGCCGTCGACTCCCACCACGCCCTGCCGCGCATCGACGCCGGGCCCGACACCCTGGCCGCCCGCGAACTGGTGCCCTTCCGGGCGGCCGTCGCCGCCGGTACCAAGGCCGTGATGAGCGCGCACATCCTGCTGCCCGCGCTCGACCCGGACCTGCCCGCCACCCTCAGCCCCGCCGCCCTGCACGGACTGCTGCGCGCCCCCGTCGCCGACGGCGGGCTCGGCTTCGACGGCCTGATCGTCACCGACGGCATCGAGATGCGGGCCGTCGCCGACGCGTACGGCATCGAGCGGGGCAGCGTCCTGGCGATCGCCGCCGGGGCCGACGCGATCTGCGTCGGCGGCGGCCTCGCCGACGAGGACACCGTGCTGCGGCTGCGGGACGCGCTGGTCGCGGCCGTGACGGACGGGCGGCTCCCCGAGGCGCGGCTGGCCGAGGCCGCGGCGCGGGTCCGGGCCCTGGGGGAGTGGGCGAGGACCGCCGGAGGGCCGGCCGCCGCGCGGCGCGTCGCGCCCGCCCCGGAGGTCGGGCTCACCGCCGCCCGCCGCGCCCTGCGGATCGCCCCGGCCGCGGGCGGCACCGCGTACCGGCCCCCGGCCGGACCCGTCTTCGTCGCCGCCCTCACCCCGGTGGCCAGCATCGCCGTCGGCGATCGGACCCCCTGGGGTGTCGCCGCCGAACTGACCCGGCTGCTCCCCGGCACCACGACCGCCGCCTACGGCCCCGAGGACACCGCGGCCGGGGGCGGGCCCGCCGTGGTCGCACAGATGCTGGACGCCGCGGCGGATCGTAGGATCGTCGCTGTGGTACGCGACGTCCACCGCCACGGCTGGATGGCCGGTGTCCTGGACGCCCTGCTCACCGCCCGGCCGGACACGGTCGTCGTGGAAATGGGGGTGCCCCAGGCACCGCCCCGCGGGGCCCCGCACATCGCGACGCACGGCGCCGCCCGGGTCTGCGGGCGGGCGGCCGCGGAAGTCATCACCGGCGCTGTCACCGGCGCTGTCACCGGCGTCATCGACGACGCCATCACCGACGCCGTCACCGATACCAGCACCGGCGCCATCACCGGCAACGAGGCCGGGCACTGACACCTCACGCACAACCGGCACAGCCCACGGGAGGCACCCAGTATGTCCGCCACGACGACGGCCCCGCGCAGCGATCAGCCGGGCCGGATCATGTCCGGCGAGATGAACGAGCAGCCCGCGGTGCTGCGCCGCATTCTCGACCAGGGCGCTCCGAAGATCCGCGAGACCGCCGAACGGATCGCCGCGCGCGCACCGCGCTTCGTCCTGCTCACCGCCCGGGGCACCTCCGACAACGCGGCGCTGTACGCCAAGTACCTGCTCGAAGTGCTGCTCGGCAAGGCGTGCGGCCTGACCTCGATGTCCACCACCACCGCGTACGGCGCGCGGCAGGACCTCACCGACGTCCTGGTGATCACCGTCAGCCAGTCCGGCGGCTCCCCGGACCTGGTCGCCTCCACCGAGGCCGCCCGGGCCGCCGGGGCGATCACCCTGGCGGTCACCAACAACGCGGACTCGCCGCTGGCCGCCGTCTCCGAATTCCACATCGACGTGCTGGCCGGGCCCGAGAAGGCGCTGCCCGCCACGAAGACCTACACCGCCGAACTCCTCGCCCTCTACCTCTTCGTCGAGGGACTGCGCGGCGGCGACGGCGCGGCCGCCAAGGTGCTGCCCGACCTCGCCCAGCAGATCCTGGACCGCCGGGCCGAGGTGAAGCAGCTCGCGAGCCGCTACCGGTTCGCCGAGCGGATGGTCCTCACGTCCCGGGGCTACGGCTACCCCACCGCCAAGGAAGCGGCCCTGAAGCTGATGGAGACCAGCTACATCCCGGCCCTCTCCTACTCCGGCGCCGATCTGCTGCACGGTCCGCTCGCCATGGTCGACAACATCTCGCCGGTGATCGCGATCGTCACCGAGGGCAAGGGCGGCCAGGCGCTGCGGCCCGTCCTGGAGCGGCTGCGCGGCCGCGGCGCGGATCTCATGGTGATCGGCGGCCAGGCCGAGGTGGACCGGGCGTCCGCCGGATTCGCCCTGCCCACCGAGGGGGTCGCCGAGGAGGTGCAGCCGATCCTGGAGATCCTGCCGCTGCAGATGCTGGCGTACGAGGTCACCATTGCCCGGGGGCAGGACCCGGACGCGCCGCGCGCACTGGCGAAGGTCACCGAGACCCGCTGACACAAGGGGCCGCGAAAACACCCGCGGGCCGCGGCGCCGGGGCGGGACCCTCAACCCACCCGGCACCGCAGCCCGGAGCTTCGTCGGCCGAGCGGCCGACCTCAAGAGGCGTACGGAGCGGTCAGGGCAGAACGCGCCGTATACCTCGATCCGCCCTCCTGTGCGGGGAGAGCGGAAGATCGCATCGCTGGCCATTCTGGACTAGACCAGTATCATCTGTCCACGCTTATGTGCGAATCGGCTTATCCCTCATCCGGGTAGGCTCGCAGTGTGCCCTCCATGAACGATCTCGTACACCAGCACACCGCCCTCGACGAATCCGACCTCGAGTGGCTTCACCTGCTGGTATCGGAGTGGCAGCTGCTCTCCGACCTCTCCTTCGCCGATCTTGTGCTGTGGGTCCCCACCAGTGATGGCACCCGCTATGTCTCGGTCGCGCAGATGCGGCCCAACACCGGGCCCACCTCCTATCAGGACGACATGGTCGGCCATCTCGTTCCCCGTGGCCGCCGTCCCATGCTCGACGCCGCGCACGACGAGGGCCGTATCGTCCGCGAGGGCGATCCCGAGTGGCGCGAGGAGGTCCCGGTCCGGGTGGAGTCCATCCCGGTCCGCCGGGAGAGCCGGGTCCTCGGAGTGATCGCCCGCAACACCAATCTGCTGACCGTACGGACCCCCAGCCGGCTGGAGCTGACCTATCTCCAGAGCGCGTCCGACCTGGCCCAGATGATCGCCGCCGGAGCGTTTCCCTTTCCCGGCCAGCAGGTCGACATGGACGCCTCGCCGCGCGTCGGCGACGGGCTGATCCGGCTCGACGCCGACGGCGTGGTCCAGTACGCCAGCCCCAACGCCCTCTCCGCCTACCACCGGCTCGGGCTCGCCGCCGACCTCGTCGGCCACCACCTGGGCGAGACCACCGCCGAACTGGCCCCGGCACGCGGCCCGGTGGACGAGGCGCTGGTCAAGCTCGCCAGTGGCTGGGCGCCGCGCGAGTTCGAGGTGGAGAGCGGCGAGAACGGCGTCATCCAGCTGCGGGCCATCCCGCTCAAGCCCAAGGGCGTGCACATCGGCTCGCTCGTCCTGCTGCGGGACGTCACCGAACTGCGCCGCCGCGAACGGGAGCTGATCACCAAGGACGCCACCATCCGGGAGATCCACCACCGGGTGAAGAACAATCTGCAGACGGTGGCCGCGCTGCTGCGGCTGCAGTCCCGCCGCATGGACTCGGCCCAGGGGCGGGAGGCGCTCAACGAGGCGGTGCGCCGGGTCGGTTCGATCGCGATCGTCCACGAGACCCTGTCCCAGACGCTGGATGAGCGGGTCGAGTTCGACGACATAGCCGACCGGGTGCTGGCGATGGTGGCCGAGATATCGCCCGGCAAGGTCACCGGCCGCCGCACCGGACGGTTCGGAATCCTCGACGCCGAGGTGGCCACCCCGCTGTCCATGGTCCTCACCGAGTTGCTGCAGAACGCGCTGGAGCACGGCTTCGGGCCGGGGGAGCAGGGCACGGTCGAGGTCTCGGCAGTGCGCGGCGGCGGCACCGGCGAGGAGGGCCGCCTGATGGTGGTCGTCCAGGACGACGGGTGCGGGCTGCCGGAGGGGTTCGACCCCCAGCGCGCCGGAAACCTCGGCCTTCAGATCGTCCGCACTCTGGTGGAGGGGGAACTGGGCGGCACCTTCGACATGGTGCCCGCTCCGGAGCGCGGCACACGTGTGGTCCTCGACATACCGGTGAGTGCCGAGAAGGCCTGAGTATCTTCACCACCCCTTCACCGGGGGCGGGGCGGGCCCTTCGCCAGGGGGCGAGGCGGGCGACGGCAACGCACTGAGCCCCGGACCGGGATGGTCCGGGGCTCAAAAGCTCACGTTGCTGTGCGCATCGGGGCTACTGCGCGCTGCGGCTCGGGGGCCACGGGGCGTATCAGGGTCAGGCGCTGGCGTTGCGCGCCCGGTTGCGAGCGGCACGGCGCTTCATGGCGCGGCGCTCGTCCTCGCTGAGTCCACCCCAGACGCCGGAGTCCTGGCCGGACTCAAGCGCCCACTGCAGACACTGCTCCATGACGGGGCAGCGGCGGCAGACGGCCTTGGCTTCCTCGATCTGCAGCAGCGCAGGACCGGTGTTGCCGATGGGGAAGAACAGCTCGGGGTCTTCCTCGCGGCAAACGGCGTTGTGACGCCAGTCCATGGCTGCTCCATCTCCTCGTATTGCGGGCTCATTGCTTGTGAATGTGAACGCTTTCACGAATCCCCTGACAAGGACAGGGACGCCGCCAGTTTGGGCGCTGGTGCGTTCCCGTGGGTTTGTGGAGGGGGTTCGGGCTCTCAAGGGGGCCTTCCGTCAGGCCGTCCCGATCGCCAAGAAGAGATTCGCAAACCTCGGCGGCGGATACAACCCCTTCCGGAAAGTTTTTTTGGATTCCTTGGTGTCGGCTGTATCACAGCCGTACTTCCGGGGGGTGGATGCCAGCCTAAACGTTCGACTACAAGGACTTTATGGGGTCTGACTCACACAATCACACGCAGTGCACGGCGTACGCCTGTGAACGTCACGCTCGTACGCAGTCCTAGGTGGTCTCCGTCCATCTGGAACGGCAGTGGCGCCTGGGATTGCAAGGTGAAGTCCGTCAGATCGTGCAGCCCTACCACATGCTTGCCGTGGGGTCCCCGGTCGGGCGTCGACATCGCCAGCTGGGTCGCGTAGCGGGCCATCGCCGGGGCCGAGAGCTTGGCGAGTCCCAGCACGTCAAGGGCGGTGTCGAAGGACGCGCGCGGCGCGGCGTAGATCGGGCGGTTGCCCAGAAAGGTCCACGGGGAGGTGTTGCAGACTATGGACAGCCCCAGCTCCCTGACCGGGTCCTGGCCGGGCCGCCGGAGGGTGATGCTGCCCTGTCGCCGGTTCGGCTCCCCGAAGAACTGGCGCATCATCTGCCGTATATACAGGGCATGGGTCGAACGCTTGCCGCGTTCGCGCTGCTGCTCGACCCGGCCGATCACGCTCGCGTCGAAGCCGAAGCCCGCGCAGAAGGTGAACCAGCGGGCGGGCACCGACTCGTCCGGGGTGCCCGGGGTACCGCCCGCGAGCCCGAGGCCCACGGTGCGCTCGGTGCCGTCGCGCAGCGCGTCCAGCAGGGCGCCGGTCGCCTCGACGGCGTCGTTGGGCAGACCGAGGGCGCGGGCGAACACATTGGTGGAGCCGCCGGGGACCACCGCGAGGCGGGGCAGTTCACCCGGAGCGGGGCCGTCGTGCAGCAGGCCGTTGACGACCTCGTTGACGGTGCCGTCGCCGCCGAGGGCCACGACCAGCTCATGAGTGCCGCCGTCGACCGCCCGACGGGCCAGGTCGCGTGCGTGCCCCCGGTACTCCGTGGTCACCACGTCGAGCTTCAGATCGCTGGCGAGCGCGTGGAACAGGACGTCACGGGTGCGGGCACTGGTGGTGGTTGCTGCCGGATTGACCACGAGGAGTGCGCGCATGAGCGCCAGCCTACCGACCCGCCGGAACGCCCCCCGACCCCCGGCCCCACCCACCGGCGCCGGACGACGGCTACGCTGCTGAGGTGAGCAGGAAGAAGCCCGCCCCCGGTAAGACGGCCAGGACCGCCACTCCGGCGGCCGGGGCCACCAAGGCTGCCGCCCCCGCCGACGAGACTGCCGACGCGGCGCCCGAGGGGCCCCGTCCGGCCCGGCTGACCGCGGCCGCGGCGCTGGCCGCCGTCGAGGGCCTGGTGCTCGTGGGCTTCGGTGTCTACGTCCTGATCATGGGCCTCGCCGGGAACCCGGAGAGCCCGGAGCAGGCGGAGACGCTCGGGATCACCGTGCTCGCCCTGGCCCTGCTGCCGCTGCTGGCGGCCCGCGGGCTGTGGCTGCGGCGCCGCTGGAGCCGCGGCCCCGCGATGATCACCCAGCTGATGGCGCTGCCGGTGGCCTGGACGCTGGTGCAGAACGGCGGCGGGCTGATCGCCATCGGTGTGCTGACCGCCGCCGCGGCCCTCACCGTCCTGGCCCTGCTGATCAACCCGACCGCGACAGAAGCGCTGGGCATCGGCCCGCGCGACGCTTAGATCCAAACGACAGGCCCTGGGGCCCTTCCGGAAGGGCCCGTTCAGGGAGTGCCCGGGGCGTGCCCCGGGCACCGCTCGTCACTCCTCGACCAACAGCCGGTCCCGCAGCTGGGCGAGTGTGCGCGCCAGCAGCCGTGAGACGTGCATCTGGGAGATGCCGACCTCCTGGGCGATCTGCGACTGCGTCATGTTCCCGAAGAACCGCAGCAGCAGGATCTTCTTCTCGCGCGGCGGCAGATCCTCCAGCAACGGCTTGAGGGATTCGCGGTACTCGACGCCCTCCAGCGCCTCGTCCTCCGCGCCGAGGGTGTCCGCCACCGCCGGGGACTCGTCGTCCGTGTCCGGTACGTCCAGCGACAGCGTGCTGTACGCGTTGGCGGACTCCAGGCCCTCCAGCACCTCCTCCTCGGAGATGGCCAGATGCTCGGCCAGCTCATGGACGGTCGGGGCGCGCCCGTGCCGCTGGGACAGCTCGGCGGTGGCCGTGGTCAGTGACAGCCGCAGCTCCTGGAGTCTGCGCGGCACCCGCACCGCCCAGCCCTTGTCGCGGAAGTGCCGCTTGATCTCGCCGACGACCGTGGGGGTCGCGTAGGTCGAGAACTCCACACCGCGGTCCGGGTCGAACCGGTCCACGGACTTGATCAGGCCGATGGTGGCCACCTGGGTCAGGTCGTCCAGCGGCTCGCCGCGGTTGCGGAAGCGCCGGGCCAGGTGCTCGACCAGGGGCAGGTGCATGCGCACGAGGTGGTTGCGCAGCTCGGCGCGCTCCGTGGAGCCGTCGGGGAGGCCCCGCAGCTCGATGAACATCGCCCGCGCGCCGCTCCGGTCGTGCGGATCGTGCTGCTGGTGCACCTTCTCCTGCTCGTGCTGATCCATGTGGTCCGCCCGCTCTGGTCGGTCTCCTGCCGCCTCCGAGTCCGCGGGGTGCGGTCGGGCCGGCGGGTGCGGGATGGCCGGGGTGCGTACTCCCCGCGATGATGCAGTGCTCACGGAGCCCCCTTTGTCCGTCACGGCTGTCCGGGGCCGGCGCCGCGCTCCTTGTACAGGCTGATGGTGACCGTACGGTCCTCGGCGACGGTCGAATCCACCTTGCCCGCCAGTGCGGAGAGCACTGTCCAGGCGAAAGTGTCGCGCTCGGGGGCGCGGCCGTCGGTGGTCGGAGCCGCCACGGTGACCTGCAGTGCGTCGTCGATCAGTCGGAAGACGCAGCTCAGCACACTGCCGGGGACGGCTTGCTGCAGCAGGATCGCGCAGGCCTCATCGACCGCGATACGCAGATCCTCGATTTCGTCGAGGGTGAAGTCCAAGCGGGCTGCCAGGCCGGCGGTCGCCGTCCGCAGTACCGACAGATAGGCCCCCGCAGCGGGCAGCCGGACTTCCACGAAGTCCTGGGTCCCGGGCTCGCCTGCGATCTGGGACACCCTCACCTCCAAGGTGACACAAGCTGTTTGAGCTGAGCTGATTGGAGCGTCGGCCATATGCCCTTATGGTGGAGGGGTAACGGACCGGCGCGATGTGCGGTTCGGCTGCGACGCTATCGCGATCTGCCACTCGGTGTCGCCCGGACGAAGCACGGCCCCCGTCACGGGTGAACCCCTGAGATGAACATTCCCGATATCACTCATAGTAAGCATATGAGTACGCAGCGTGGCTAGGGGTCTGCGGTCTCAATTCGAAAGAGATGTCGCCTCACTCAACGAACCGCTGGTCGAAGCTATGCCCGGAGCCTGGGCGGCCAGTGCCCGCAGCGGCTCTCCCGACAGCCTTCGCACGGTCCATTCGTCCATCGGCTGCGCGCCGATGGACGCGTAGAAGCCGATCGCGGGTTCGTTCCAGTCCAGCACCGACCATTCGAAGCGGGCATAGCCCCGCTCCACGCAGATCCGTGCCAGCTCGGCCAGCAGCGCCTTGCCGTGGCCGCCGCCGCGGGCCCGCGGTGTGACGTACAGATCCTCCAGATACACCCCGTGGGTGCCCGTCCAGGTGGAGAAGTTACGGAACCACAGGGCGAAGCCGACCGGCTCGGCCGCTCCGGTGCCGGTCTCCTCCGCGATCAGCGCGAACACCGCCGGATGCGCACCGAAGAGCGCGGTGTGCAACTGCTCCTCGGTGGCCTTGGCCTCCCGCGGCGCCCGCTCGTACTCGGCCAGCTCGCGGATCATCGCGAGGATGGCCGGGACGTCGGACGGCTTCGCTGAACGGATCATGTGGTGAAGGCTAGCTCGCCGCACCGACAACGCGGCAGCCGATTCCCGCGGCGGGTGTCCGCCGAGGGCTAGACGATCACCATGTCCACATAGCACCAGCGCCAGTCCTCGCCCGGTTCGAAGCTGCGCATCACCGGGTGGCCGGTCGTTTCGAAATGCCCGGTGGAGTGTCGATACGTCGATGAATCGCAGCACGCCACGTACCCGCACTCCAGGCATTTCCGGAGCTGCACCGGATGGCAGTCGAGCGCCAGGCACTCCGGACAGGTCATGGCCTGTGGCTCCGGTTCGGGGCGCGGCAGGGCCGGAACATGGGTGCAGTCCCTCATGATGGCCAGACTAAACCGCGGACGTGATGGCTGACGTCGCGGCGGGCGGGATGGCTGACGTGAGGAATCGGGACGGGCCGGGGCGATGGACGTAACTCCGCTGTTGATGCTGGTCGCGGTCAGCGCGGCCATCGCGGGCGCGGCCCGGCGCACCCCGGTGCCCGCGCCGCTGCTGCTGGTCGCGGCCGGACTGCTCGCCTCGTACGTCCCCGGGGTGCCGGACTACACCCTGGAGCCGGACATCGTGCTGCCCCTGGTGCTGCCGCCGCTGCTGCACACCGCCGCGCTCGACAGCTCCTATCTGGACCTGCGCGCCAATCTGCGGCCGGTGGCGCTGCTGTCGTTCGGCTATGTCCTGTTCGCCACGTTCGCGGTCGGCTGGATCGCCTATCTGCTGGTGCCCGGGCTGCCGCTGACCGCCGCCCTGGTGCTGGGTGCGGTCATCGCCCCGCCCGACGCGGTGGCCGCCTCCGCCATCGCCCGGCGGGTCGGCCTGCCCTCCCGGCTGACGACCATCCTCCAGGGCGAGTCCCTGGTCAACGACGCGACCGCGATCACCGCTTACCGGGTGGCGCTCGCCGCGGCGGTCGGCGAGGGCGCCACCTGGACTCATGCGGCGGGGGAGTTCGTGCTCGCGGCGCTCGGCGGGGTCGGCGTCGGCCTGGTCCTGATGGTGCCGCTGCACTGGCTGCGGACCCGGCTGCGCGATCCGCTGCTGCTGAACGCCCTCTCGCTGCTGATCCCGTTCACCGCCTACGCGGTCGCCGAGGCGGTCGAGGCGTCGGGCGTGCTGGCGGTCGTGGTGGTCGCGCTCTACCTCGGGCACCACTCCTGGCAGGTCGACTTCGCGACCCGGCTCCAGGAGGCGGCCGTCTGGAGGATGATCGGCTTCATCCTGGAGTCGGCCGTGTTCGCGCTGATCGGACTGCAACTGCGGCTCGTCGTGGGCGGTCTGGGGGAGTACGGGGCGGGCGAGGCGGCGTGGTACGCGGCCGTGGTCTTCGTGACCGTGGTGGCCGCGCGGTTCGTATGGGTCTTCCCCGCCACCTTCCTGCCGCGCAGGCTCTCCCGCCGCATCCGGGAGCGCGAGGCCGATCCCGGATGGCAGGGGCCGGTCGTCGTCGGCTGGGCCGGGATGCGCGGAGTGGTGTCCCTGGCCATCGCCTTCTCGATCCCGGTAACCGTGCACGGCGGAGGCGGCTTCCCGGCCCGCAACCTGATCCTCTTCCTCACCTTCACCACCGTCATCGGGACGCTGGTCCTCCAGGGGCTCACCCTGCCCGCCCTGATCCGGGCGCTGGGCATGCCGGGCCCCGATCCCCAGGCCCAGACGCTCGCCGAGGCCCAGGCGCAGGCCGCCGCGTCGCGGGCCGCCGAGAACCGGCTGGACGAACTCCTCGCCGACGAGCGCAACACGCTGCCGCCGCCGCTGGCCGACCGGCTGCGCAATGTGCTGGAACGGCGCCGCAACGCGGTGTGGGAACGGCTCGGCACGGTCAACGAGGTGACGGGGGAGTCGGCCGACGACACCTACCGCAGGCTCGCGCGCGAGGTGATCAGCAGCGAGCGCGAGGTGTTCGTGAAGCTCCGGGACGCGCGCCGGATCGACGACGAGATGCTCCGTACGCTGCTGCGCCGCCTGGACCTGGAGGAGGCGGCCGCGTACCGCGAGGAGACCGCGGAAGGCGGGCCCTGAGCGCTGTCCGCGGTCAGGGCCCGCCCGGAGTCCGCCTCTTCCCGGGGCGGCTCTACTTCAGCCGCTCATGGACGCGGGCGCGCATCGAGTCCATCGAGAAGCCCCGGGGGTCGATCTTGCCGGGCTGCCATTCGAGATGGCCGATCACCGACCGCTCGGTCCAGCCGTGGCGGCGGCAGACCGCCGCCGCTGCCCGGGCGATCGCGTCCAGTTGGGCCTCGGGCCACGGGTCCTTGCCGTCGCCGAGGTTCTCGCATTCGAAGCCGTAGAACGCGCGATTGCCGTCCGTGTTGGCCTCGTTGTCGGGCGGGAGCGTCTTCTCGGCGATCACGGCGCGCAGGACGTCGTCGTCGCCGAGCCCCGCGTGGTTGGCGCGGCCGTATCCGACGAGGTGCACTCCGCCGTCCTTGGCGATCACACCGTGGCACAGCGGGCCGGGCAGCTCCTCGTCGCCGTCGCGGCAGATCTCGACGGTGAGGTCGGTGCCGGAGGTGACGGTGTGGTGGACCATCACACCGTGCACGCCGCCCCACGGTCCCTTGTGGTTCCGGTTGTGGTTCCGCCAGTCGCCGACCTGCACCACGCGCAGGCCCTCGTTCTTCAGTACCGCCAGGAAGTCCCCCGCGGACATGGGTGAGGCCATGACCGCCTCCGTTCTGATCGTGCGGCGGGCGCCGGTCGCGGCCCACCTGTATCACCGTATGTTTACCCAAAAACACGGTGGGTCATCGAGTCCTGGTTGAGGGGCGGTCGAGAGCGGCCGTTATGGTGCGTCTGATCCGCTCGACGACGCGCAGGAGAGCCACCACACCATGCACTACCAGGACGTACTCGACGAGGTCGCGGCCCATGTGGCGCCACATGTCGGCCGGGGGCAGGTGGCCCAGTACATCCCCGCGCTCGCGGCGGTCGACCCGGACCGCTTCGGCATCGCCCTCGCGGACGTCGACGGCAACGTCACCGGTGTCGGCGACTGGCGGCGGCCCTTCTCCGTGCAGTCCATCTCCAAGGCGTTCGGCCTCGCGCTGGTCCTCGCGCAGGACGGCGAGAAGCTGTGGTGGCGGGTCGGCCGGGAGCCCTCGGGCAACCCCTTCAACTCCCTGGTGCAGCTGGAGCACGAGAACGGCATTCCACGCAATCCGTTCATCAACGCCGGTGCCCTGGTCGTCACCGACCGGCTGCACAGCCTCACCGGCGACGCCAGCACCACCATGCTGGACTTCCTGCGCGCCGAGAGCGGCAACCCCGATCTGGCCTTCGACCCGGACGTCGCCGAATCCGAGTCCGGCCACGGCGACCGCAACGCCGCCCTCGCGCACTTCATGGCGAGCTACGGCAACCTCGACAACCCCGTACCGACCGTCCTGGAGCACTACTTCTGGCAGTGCTCGATCGAGATGAGCTGCCGCGACCTGGCCCTCGCGGGCGGTTTCCTGGCCCGCCACGGGCTGCGCGCGGACGGTTCCCGGCTGCTGTCGCGGAGCGAGGCGAAGCGGGTCAACGCGGTCATGCTCACCTGCGGGACGTACGACGCGGCGGGCGACTTCGCGTACCGCGTCGGGCTGCCCGGCAAGAGCGGTGTGGGCGGCGGGATCATCGCCGTCATCCCCGGCCGGGGCACGCTGTGCGTATGGAGCCCCGGTCTGGACGCCCGCGGCAACTCGGTGGCCGGGGTGGCGGCGCTGGACCACTTCACGACGGTGACCGAATGGTCGGTCTTCTGAAGGCGCCCAGGGTGGCGCCGGGCCGGTGGCGGCGGGAGCATGGTGGTGTAAGCAGGAGGTGTGGCGCCATGCAGCACGAAATGCGCGCGGAGTACGAGGAGGGCAGCTCCGGGCGGGTGGCGGGCGCGCCGGTCAAGATCTGGCACATGGTCCGGGGCAACGGTACGGCCGCGATGTGCGGACGTGAGCTGGCCCCGGACGCCGAGACGCAGGCGGCGGACCTGTGGGCCACGGGCGACTCCGGGCCCTTCTGCCACTCCTGCGGCGCGATGTATCTGCGCGAGGTCCCTTGAGCGACGCCGGGACGGACACCAGCGACTACCGGGAGCGGGTGTCGCGGCTGGGCGGCGGCGCGGTGGTGTGGTCCCGCACCGTCGGGGCCGGGCCGCAGCGGATACTGCCCGACGGCTGTACGGACCTGATCTGGGCCGACGGCGCGCTGCTGGTCGCCGGGCCCGATACCCACGCACATCTGGCGGACGGGCCCGCGGGGACGCGCGCCGTAGGGCTGCGCTTCGCCCCGGGGGCCGGGCCCGCCGTGCTGGGCGTACCCGCCTGTGAACTGCGCGATCAGCGGGTGCCGCTGGCCGCGCTCTGGCCGGAGGCCGAGGTGCGGCGGCTGGTGGAGCGGGCCCTAGGCGGGCACGTCGGGCAGGCCGGGCAGGTGGCGCAGGTGCTGGAGGCCGTGGCGCTGGACCGCCTGAGGGACGCGGAGCCCGCCGATCCGGTGGTCGGCGAGGTCGTGGCGGGGCTCTCGGGCGGGCGCAGCGTGGCGGAGGTGGCCCGGGTGGTGGGCCTGGGCGCGCGGCAGCTGCACCGGCGGTCGCTGGCGGCCTTCGGGTACGGGCCCAAGACGCTGGGCCGGGTGCTGCGGCTGAACCGGGCGCTGGAGCTGGCACGCGGCGGGATGCCGTTCGCGGAGGTGGCGGCGGTGACCGGGTACGCGGACCAGGCACATCTGGCGCGGGAGGTGCGGGGCCTGACGGGCGTCCCCCTGGGCGGGCTGCTGGGGCCCGCACAGGGTCCGCGGGAGCCGGTCGGGGGCCGTCAGCCGGGGAGCGGGGCGAACAGGGCGACGTCGTTGCCGTCCGGGTCCAGGAGGACCGCGTAGCGCTGGCCCCAGAAGGCGTCCCAGGGCTCCTTGGAGCCCCGTACGCCCGCTCCCGTGAGCTTGGCGTACGTGGCGTCCACCTCGGCCGGGCTGTCGCACAGGAAGGCCAGTTCCATCCGTCCCGGCCCGCCGGGCGGCGGGGCCTCGGCCGCGTCCCAGAGCAGGCGCGTACCGCCGGGGAGGGCGGCCTCGGCGTGCGGCTGGGCGTCCGCCTCGGCGGGGATGTCCAGGCCGAGCATGCGGTAGAACGCGAGGGAGGCGGCCATGTCCGCGACGGTCAGGCCGATCGCGTCGAATCGTGGTGTCATGCGGGCAGCGTAGGCAGCCCGCGATCCGCCGGTCTTGAACGAATCGGACACCGTCACGAGCTGCCCCTAGGGGCAGCTGATGACCTGGCCGCCGTACGACAGGTTGCCGCCGAAGCCGAACAGCAGCACCGGGCTTCCGGACGGGATCTCGCCGCGTTCGACCAGCTTGGACAGGGCGAGCGGAATGCTGGCCGCCGAGGTGTTCCCGGAGTCCACGACATCGCGCGCGATCACCGCGTTGACCGCGCCGAGCTTGCGGGCGACCGGTTCGATGATCCGCAGGTTGGCCTGGTGGAGCACGACCCCGGCCAGGTCCGCCGGTTCGATCCCGGCCCGGGCGCATACGTCGCGGGCTATGGGCGGCAGCTGGGTGGTGGCCCAGCGGTACACGGACTGGCCCTCCTGCGCGAAGCGCGGCGGTGTGCCCTCGATACGGACGGCGTTGCCCATTTCGGGCACCGAACCCCACACCACCGGCCCGATGCCCGGCTCCTCGGCCGCCGTCACCACGGCCGCGCCCGCGCCGTCGCCCAGCAGGACGCAGCTGGAGCGGTCGGTCCAGTCGGCGGCCTCGGTGAACTTGTCCGCGCCGATGACCAGCGCGGCGGTGGCCGATCCGGCCCGTATCGCGTGGTCGGCGGTGGCGAGGGCGTGGGTGAATCCGGCGCACACCACGTTGATGTCCATCGCGACGGGGCAGGCCAAGCCCAGCCGGGCGGCGACGCGGGCGGCCATGTTGGGGCTGCGGTCGATCGCGGTGGACGTCGCGACGAGCACCATGTCGATGTCGGTGGAGGCGAGGCCGCTGTGGGCCAGGGCCTTGGCGGCGGCCGCCGCGGCCATCTCGTCCACCGTCTCGTCGGGGCGTGCCACATGGCGGGTGCGGATTCCGACCCGGGATTGAATCCACTCGTCGCTGGTGTCGACCATGGCGGCGAGGTCGTCGTTGGTGAGCACCTTCGCGGGCTGGTAGTGGCCGAGCGCCCGTACGCGTGAACCGGTCATCCGCCCAGTCTGCGGGGCAGCCCTGTCCGTCCGATGCGCGGGCTGGTGCCAACGTATCGGCCGCAGATCTGGAGCTTTCTGCCTATCCAGCAGGCGGTGGCGGCTTTCTGTGCGGGCCGCCACCGCGCTCGGACCACCGCGGTCAGGACAGCTGGCCGTCGTAGTCCGGGAGCTTGAACGTCTTCTCGGCGTGGCCGCCCACCAGGTCGGAGGGGCTGTTGCCGATGTTGGCGATGATCGTGTAGCCCTTCTTCTCGATCTCCGCGCGCTTGGCCGTCTTGTACGCGCCGACCTCGTCGAAGAGGTCGGGGAGGCTGCGCACGTACAGCCCGGCCACCGGGTAGCCCGCGTTCTCCAGGTTGAACCGGGTGGGCAGGGTGAGGATGTCCGGGCGCGCGGTGACGAAGAAGAGGTCCACGCCGCGGGAGTGCGCGTAGGTGGCGAGCTGGAGGACCGGCTCCACGGCGGGCGCCGGGTAGCTGAACTTGAAGTCCGACTCCAGCGAGGTGTTGTCGATGTCGAGGACGATGGCCTGCTTCTGGCCGCCGGGGTTCTGGGTGCGCTGCTCGACGTAGGGGCGGGCCTGGTCGATGACGGCCTTCACATCGCGCTTCCAGGTCTCGTAGTCGACCTTCGCGGCGGCGGTGGCGGTCCCGGCGGTGGCGGCGGTCCCGATCGCGGTGCCGGTGGCGGTTCCGGTGGCGCTCGGCGTGGCGGTCGGCGTGGGTGCGGCGCTGGCCGTCGTGGCCGTACCGCCCAGGCCGATGGCGATGGCCACGGCCACCGTCGTCACGCCGAGCCGTCGTGATCGCACGCGTGCTGCAGTCATGGGTTCCGTCCCTCGTCGTCGTGTCGAAGTGTGTGCCCGGGGGGCATGTTCACGTTTGACGGTGGACATGAGAAGACCGCTGCGTTTACTGATGAGTAACGATTCGCGCGGAGTGGGCTTTCCGGACCCGAAATAGGCCAACGACACGTGCCGTGGCGTTCTTTGACTGGTCAGCCGATAGATGGGTATGTCATGTACTGAAGGGCCGACCTGGACCCCGGCGGTGCACGCACCCCGCCCGGACGTCGTGTTACCCCCAGAGCTCCGGTGTCGCGCGCCTCCACCCTGCCGAGGAGGCTTGCATGTTCGATGATCGGCCCGCCTTCGGTGTCCGTGTACGTGTGCTGGGCGGTGTCACGGTCGCCGAGGTCGCGGGAGAGCTGGACATCTTCGCCGCGGGACGGATCTCCGCACGGCTCGATTCCCTGGCCCGTACGGGATGTCCGGATCTGGTGCTGGACCTGCGGCGGGTCACCTTCCTGGACTGCGCCGGAGTGTCATTACTGTGCCGGGTGCGCAACCGTGTGCTGGAGCGGGAGGGCAGGCTGCGGCTGGTCATCGTCGACCCGCGGTTCCTGCGGCTGCTGCGAATGGTCCGGCTGGAGGACGCCTTCGAGGTGCTGGAGGATCTGACACCGGCGGTCGCGAGTGCGGGGAACGCACCGCCGGGCGTCTGATGAGGCGTCAATGGGAAGAAAAGAAATTCACTCGAACGAGGGTATTTCCCCGAGGGAATGCCGCGTCCCTCTCTCTGTAACCGACGGTCACCCCCTTACGCTCGCCTGCACGTCACCCAGGGCCCGGCGGAACCGCACCCGATGCTCCACTCTGCCCGCTTCCGGGAGTCCGAGGACGGTGAAAAGGGGGCAGTGTGCCGTTCCGAGGGGAATTCGTGATGTCGCAGCAAGGCGCTCCCCGTGGCGCACCCATGCCGCAGGGGGCGTCGCACGCGACGCCGGACGCCGCGCCGGGTGCCGACGCGGCCGCCGGTGACTTATGCCGCCTGCCGGACCATCCGGACCCGGCTCCGTACGCCCGTACGTCCCGGGTCGGCGGACGCACCGTCGTGGCGCTGTACGGCGAGATCGACATCGCCGGGCTGGCGGCCGTCGGCCCGGCGCTGGACGCCGCCACGGGCGCCGCGGCGCCCGAGGTGGTGGTCGACTTGCGGCCGACGGCGTTCTTCGACTGCTCCGGTCTGGGGCTGCTGTGCCGCGCCCATCGGCGGGTGGCCGAGCGCGGCGGCCGGTTGCGGCTGGTGTGCGACGACCCGCTGATCCTGCGCACCCTGCGGGTGGGCGGACTGCTCGATGTGCTGAGCCCGGTGGCCACGCTGGAGGAGGCGGTCGGTGACCCGCCGGGTGAGGAGTGACGTCAGACGCGCGGCGGCGCCACCCGGTGGTCCCGGTGCGGCCGCCCGTGGCCCTTGCCGCGGTGGCGGGAGCGGTGGTGGCGGGCCGGGACATCGCTGTGGCGGTCGGCCTCGATCTTGTTGCCGGTCTGGGCGTTGACCCGGTGGATCAGCAGCACACCCACGGCGATCATCGCCAGGATCACGGCCACGGTGACGACGGTCTCCATGGTGTTCACTCCCTGGGGCCGGGCCCCGGCCTGGAAGGATTCCGGCCGAAATGGGCGAAACCTTGGTGACTACACCGTACCTCCGCCCGCAGGCGGGAGCGCCCCGCGTGCACCGGCCGGTCCGCGGGCGGTGTGCACGGGAAACACCGGCCGCCCGCACCGGCGTCGGGGGACCGGGTGCGGGCGGCGTGCCCTGATCAGTGGCTCAGGGGTTCACGGGTGGCTCGGGTGCTGAGCTGCCGAGGTGTTCAGGTGCCCAGGTATTGAGGTGTTGACGTGTTCAGTGGGTCTTGGCGAGGTCCTTCTTCAGGGCGGCCAGGCCGTTCGCCCACAGCTGGTTCACCCGGCTGATCTCGGCCTGGTTGGGCTGCGAGTTCGTGCAGGACGTCCCCGGGCCGCCACCGGACATCAGCTCGCTGCACGGGCCCGTGTAGTGGTCCGGCAGACCGAGCACATGGCCGGTCTCGTGCGCGGTGACCCGCGTGGAGTCGTACTGCTGGTTCTGCTTGTAGTCCAGGAAGACGTAGCCGCTGCCGTGGCCGTTGGTGCTCGCGTACGACCCTCTGGAGTCGTTGCCCTCGCGGTAGGTGAAGTCGGGGCTGCTGCCTTCCCGCAGCTTCACGTTGGTCACCGCCGCGTTCCATATCTGGGTGCTGCGCGCTATCACCGACTTGAAGGTCGGCGCCTGGCTCGCGCTGTAGGTGACGGTGACCGCGGCGGCCGCGCTGGGCGCCTTCGCCCGCTTGGCCAGCGCCGACTTCATCACGGCCTTGATGAAGGCGTCGGTGTCGGCCTTGTCCTCGGCGCCCGGGACGTACCCCGAGGTCGAGGTGGTCGTGGCGGACCGGGTGTGGTCGGGCGTGGCCGCCGACGCGGGCACGGCGGCGAGGCTCGCCGCCAGACCGAGGCCGAGGGTCGCGGACAGCGCCAGCTTGGGAAGTGTCACGTGGGGGGCTCCTCATCGTCCTCGGGCCCCGGCCGCCGTGTGGGGCGCGGCGGCGGGAGCCCTGGGATGAACTCTTGGTGCCGCAGAGTCTTGAGGAGATCCGGCGTGGCGCGGAGATGCCAACCGGCGATAGCCCCATGGCATATCCCGCCATCGGGCGGGCTGATGGGCTGTCCGGGCCGATGTGCCGACTCGCCCCGCAGAAAGGGGAATTGGCGCGGTTTCAGTGTCTGGTGTGACGTGCGAGGGCGCCGTTATGCTCCCGCCGTGGAGCTCGAGGTGAGGCACCTTCGTGCGCTGTGCGCCATCGCCGACACCGGCAGCCTACGGAAGGCGGCGCGGCAGCTGGGCATGACCCAGCCCTCTTTGACGACGCAGCTCCGGCGCATCGAGAACACCGTCGGCGGCCGGCTGTTCTCGCGGGAGGTCACCGGCAGCCGCCCCACCCCGCTCGGACGGTCCCTGCTGAACCGGGCGCGGCCCATAGTGGCCGAGATGAACACCCTGGTCAGCGAGGTCCGGCTGGAGGTCGGGCAGAGCGCGGGCGAAGCCCTGCGCATCGGCAGCACCGGCAGCCGTGCCGTGGTCGGATGGCTGCGCAGGCTCCGCGCCCGGTTCCCGGACACCGATACCACCATCCACATCGACGTGTCCGCGAACGCGCTGCTGGAGATGGTCGCCGCGGACCAGCTCGACGCCGCCTTCGTCCACGAGGTCGAGGGCACCCCGCTGCGGGTTCCCGACGGTGTGCGGCGCCGGGTGCTGCTGGCCCGCGAGCCGCAGTTCGTGGCCCTCGCCGAGACGCATCCGGCCGCCGCCGCACCACTGGTGCGGCTCACGGACCTCGCCGACGACCAGTGGATGGTCGACCCCGCGGGGGACGGCGAAGGGGCGGGGCTGCGCCGCGTCCTGGCCGCCGCCGGGCTGAACCCGCGGGTGGTGTACGGGGACTATCTGACCGCCGCCGATCTGGTCGCCTCCGGTGAGGTGGTCGCCCCCTGCCAGCCCACGGCCCGGTCGCGTCCGGGCATGGCAGTGCGGCCGCTGCACGGGGACCCCCTGGTGGTCGGGCTGTACCTGGCCTCGCGCGCGCCGGACACGGGCGCCCGTGACACGGGCGCCCCTGACGCGGGCGCCACGGCCGTCTCCGCCGACGTCGACGCGCTCTACGCCGACTTGGAGACCGCGTACCTGGAGATCGCCTGGGGGAGCGAGGCCTACCGCCAGTGGCTGCTGCGCAACGACAGCCCGCTGGTGCGGGTCCGCGACGCCCGTACGCCGGTCCCGGTGCACGACATCGGCCTCGCGGGCCCGTCGGACGGCGCGTAACCGGATCTCGGCCGCGTCGGTGGCCCCCGGCCGCCCCGGCACCGCCCCGGCCGTCCCGGTTCCGTCTCAGCCGCCCCGGGGCCGCCTCAGTCGTCGATCGCCTGGTAGGCCAGGGTCCAGAAGTCGAGGTACAGCGGGGAGAACAGCGGGAATTGCGCGCGCTGGGTCAGCAGGACCGCCACCATCTCCTCCGCGGGGTCCGTTGCCCATGACGTGCCGAATCCGCCGTCCCAGCCGAACTTCCCCGGCACCGCCGCGACGCCGTCCCGCCCGGTGACCACGGAGACCCCGAACCCCCACCCCAGGTTGTCCCACGCCCCGGGAAGGAGGCCGGACACCGCCTTCTGGGCGGGCGTCAGCTGGTCGGTCGTCATCAGCTCCACGGACGGCCGGGACAGCACGCGCCCGCCACCGCCGCCCCGCCCCCGGTCCAGCATCATCCGGCCGAACGCCAGGAAGTCGTCGACCGTGGAGACCAGGCCCCCGCCGCCGTCCGGGAATGCGGGCGGGGCGGCCCACCGGCTGTCCTCGGCCCCGTCGTACCGTTCGAGCTTCCCGGTCGCGGCGTCGGGGAGGTACGAGGTGGCCAGCCGGCCGAGCTTCTCCCGTGGCACGTGGAAGCCGGTGTCCGCCATGCCCAGCGGTTCGAAGATCCGCTCCCGCAGGAAGTCCTCCAGCGGGCGGCCGGTGGCCCGCGCGATGAGCACGCTCAGCACCTGGGAGCCGGTGTGGTACAGCCACCTCTCGCCCGGCTGGTGCATCAGCGGCAGGGAGCCCAGGCGCCGCATCCACTCATCGGGCTCCGGCACCCCGCTCGGGTCCGGCATCCCCACCCAGATCCCCAGCTCCTGGGCGGCGCGGGCCACCGGAGCGGTGTCCTCCGGGGCCGTCAGCAGGCCGAAGCCCAGCCGGAACGTGAGCAGATCGCGCACGGTGATCGGGCGGACCGCCGGAACGGTGTCCTCCAGTGGTCCGTCGATCCGGCTGAGCACTCTGCGGTCGGCCAGCTCCGGCAGCAGCCGGTCCACCGGGTCGTCCAGCCGCAGCACGCACTCCTCGACCAGGATCATCGTGGCGACCGCGATGACCGGCTTCGTCATCGAGGCGATCCGGAAGATCGTGTCCCGGCGCATCGGGTCCTCGGCGCCGACCGTCTTCGTACCGATCACATCGACCTGGGTCTCACCGCGCCTGCTGAGCGCCGTGATGAGACCGGGCGCCTCGCCCCGGTCGACATGGCGGGCCATGACGTCGTGCATCCGGCCCAGCCGCGCCGTCGAGAATCCTCCGGTACCCATGCGCGTGTCCCCCCTCTTCGTCGAATGAGAGCTGCCCGTGAAGACTCCCACAGGGCACTGACAGGCCCCGGCGAGCGATGGATCAGCCCAGGTCGGGCGGTGCGCCGGGCAGTGGCTGCTCCGCCCAGATCGTCTTGCCCTCGGCCGTCTGCCGACTGCCCCAGCGACGGCTGAGCTGGGCCACCATCAGCAGCCCGCGGCCGCCCTCGTCGAAGGTGCGGGCCCGGCGCATGTGCGGGGCGGTGTTGCTGGCGTCGGACACCTCGCAGATCAGCGAGTGGTCGTGGATCAGGCGCAGCTGGATGGGCGGGACCGCGTGCCGGATGGCGTTGGTGACCAGCTCGCTGACGACCAGTTCGGTGGTGAACACCGCCTCGTCCAGCCCCCAGTCGGTCAGCCGCTGGGTGACGTCCTTGCGGGACCGGGCGACACAGGACGGGTCGGCGGGCACGTCCCAGGTGGCCACGTGCGCCGCGTCCAGGGCGCGGGTCCGGGCGAGGAGCAGGGCGACGTCGTCGAGCACACCGTGCTCGGGCAGCAGCGCGCGCAGTACGGAGTCACACGTGCCCTCCAACGAGGCGGCGGGGTGGGCCAGCGCGTCGGCCAGCAGCACGCGCCCCTCGTCGACGTCCCGGTCCCAGCCGCCCACCAGACCATTGGTGTAGAGGGCGAGCACGGTGTGCTCGGGCAGTTCGAGCTCCATCGCCTCGAACGGCAGCCCGCCGACCCCGAGCGGCGGGCCCACCAGCAGCGGTACGAATTCCACCGGACCGCCGGGGGTGACCACGGCCGGTGCGGGATGGCCGGCCGCGGCCATGGAGCAGCGGTGCGACACCGGGTCGTAGACCGCGTACAGGCAGGTGGCGCCGATGTCCCCGGTGGCCTCTCCGCCCCCGGTCTCCGCGGACAGATGGATCACCAGGTCGTCGAGGTGGGTGAGGAGTTCGTCCGGCGGCAGATCGACGTCGGCGAGGGTGCGTACCGCGGTGCGCAGCCGCCCCATGGTGGCCGAGGCCTGGATGCCGTGGCCGACCACGTCGCCCACCACCAGGGCGACCCGCGCCCCGGACAGTGGGATCACATCGAACCAGTCCCCGGCCGCCGAAGTGTACGGCCCGGCGGGCAGATAGCGGGAGGCCACCTCCACCGCCGACGGCCGGGGCACCGCCTGCGGCAGCAGACTGCGCTGGAGGGCCAGCGCGGTGCCGCGTTCCCGGGTGAAGCGGCGTGCGTTGTCCACACAGACCGCGGCCCGGGTGGTGATCTCCTCGGCCAGCAGCACATCGTCCTGGGTGAACGGCCCGGGGGTGCGATGGCGGCTGAACACGGCCACCCCGAGGGTCGTTCCCCTCGCCCGGATCGGCACCGCCATGATCGAGTGGATGCCGAACTCCTGGATCTTGGCGCCGCGGGCCGGTTTGAGGGCCACCCACGCCCGGATGACGGGGTCGTCGGTGGCGTAGATGATGGGCCGCCCCGCCACCAGGCACTCGGCCATCGGCGAGACCTCCGGGTAGGTGTCCACCTGCCCCGGCCCGACCACCGCCTCCGGAGCCGTCTCGTAGACCGACCTGTGGGCGGCGCGGCGCAGCACGATCGGGCCGGTGAGCGGTCCGGGCGGCAGCTCCTCGTCCTGGTCGAGCCGGTCCAGCAGATCGACGGTCACGAAGTCGGCCAGCCGCGGTACGCATACGTCGGCCAGCTCCTGCGCGGTGCGGTCGATGTCGAGCGTGCTGCCGATCCGTACGCTGGCCTCGCTCAGGAGCACCAGCCGCTGCCGGGCCCGGTACTGCTCGGTGATGTCGTGCGCCGCCAGGCATACGCCGTGGACCTCGCCGTCCCTGGCCTTCAGCGGCGCGAAGTGGGCCGACCAGGCGTGCTCCCGCTCCTCGCCGCCGGTGCGCGGATACGTCTCCACATGGCGCCGTTCGCCGGTCCGCAGCACATGCCGCATCAGCGCTTCGAGCCCCTCGCTGCGGAGCTTCCCGCCGATGTCCGTGAGCCGCAGCCCCTGGAGGTCGCCCTCGGGAAGGCCGATGACGCGCGTCATCTCGGCGTTCGCGTTGCGCAGCCGCAGATCGGTGTCGTAGACCGCCATGGGGCAGGGGGACTGGGCGTATGCCCAGGTCAGGAGCGTCGCGTCGGAGGGTGCCGGGGTGTCGTCGGCGGGCATCGGGGCGACCAGCAGCCAGCCGTCCCCGGTGCGGTGGGCCAGCAGTGCCACCTCCACCCGGCGCCCGTCGCGGTGGCGCAGCGCCAGCGTGCCGTCCCAGCGCGCCCGTACCTCCCGGGCCCGTGCCATCACGCTCCAGACGGGCTCGGCCAGCAGCACCGCGGCGGACCGCCCCACCACCTCCGACGGCGGATATCCGAGCAGCCGTCGGGCACCGTCGTTCCAGCCGGTCACCGTCGCATCGCCGCTGACGGTGACGCGCGCCGCGCCCGCTTCGTCCACGTGTTCCAGTATGGGCGTTGTGCGAAGAGCCGCAGCAGAGAAGCGTCGTAGGAAAAGAAGACCGCACCCGGCCGCGGTGGCGTGCCGGGTGCGGGCAGGGGACCTCTCGGCCCCGGGGCCGGGTCAGGCCTTCTTGGTCTCCCAGAAGATCTTGTCGATCTGGGCGATGTAGTCCAGAGCCTTCTGGCCCGTGGCCGGGTCGGTCGAGCCCTTGGCGGCGCTGAGCGCCTTCAGGGCCTCGTTGACCAGCTGGTGCAGCTCCGGGTACTTCTCGAAGTGCGGGGGCTTGAAGTAGTCGCTCCACAGCACCGAGACATGGTGCTTCGCCAGCTCCGCGCGCTCCTCCTTGATGACGGTGGCGCGGGCGCGGAAGTGCGGGTCCTCGTTGGCCTGGAACTTCTCCTGGACGGCCTTGACGGACTCGGCCTCGATGCGGGCCTGGGCCGGGTCGTACACGCCGCAGGGAAGGTCGCAGTGGGCGCTGACCTGAACCTTGGCGGCGAACAGGCGGGAGAGCATAGAGCTGTCCTTCCATTCGTGATCGTCTTCTCAGGTGCGAGATTACTCCGTGTGGGAAGGCTTTTCTCGGGCGGGCCGGGAGGCTTAGGTCAAAAGTCCGGTGACACTCAGGGGTGTCCACCGCGGTGACCTGCGATGGTGAGGGTGAACGGTGGCGTACGGACCGGAGGTGCCGTGATGCGGGAGCAGCCGCGTGATCGCGGGCAGGAGAGCGATCGCGAGCAGCACGGACTGCTGCGGATGGGGCTGGCCGAGGTGTACAACCCGTCGATGCGGCCGTCGTTGTATCCCGGCGACCAGCTGGTGGTGCGGTACGGGGTGCCGGTGCGGCCGGGGGACGTGGTGGTGCTCCGGCATCCCTTCCGGCAGGACCTGCTCATCGTCAAGCGCGCGGTGGAGCGGCGCGAGGGCGGCTGGTGGGTGATGGGGGACAACCCGGCCGTGGAGAACGACAGCCGGGAGTTCGGGGTCGTACCGGACGAGCTGGTGGTGGCCCGCGCGTGGCTGCGGGTGCGGCCGCTGCCGGGGCGGCCCGGGGTCCGGGGTCAGCGGTCGATGGCGGGGCTGCTGTCGTGGGCGGCGTCGGCGGTGCGGCCCGTACGGTCGCGCTCGCGGGCCAGGGGCTTCGCGCTCGGGGCGGGCGCGGAGCCGGCCGGGCGGCCCGCGTCGAGGCGCTTACGGGCGCGGTAGGCGGCGACGTTGGCGCGGGTGGCGCAGCGGTCCGAGCAGTAGCGCCGGGATCGATTTGTCGACGTGTCGAGATAGGCGTTACGACAGGGCGGGGCCTCACAGATGCCCAGCCGGTCCGCGCCCAGTTCGGTGAGGTGGAACGCGAGCCCCATGGAGGCGGTCGCGGCGAACCCGGCACCGGCGTTGGCGGCGTAGTCGGCGATGTGCATGTGCCAGTCGGGGCGGCCGTCCTCGTCCCGCAGCTCGTGCCCGGAGATCTGCGGGCTCACCGGGAACTCGATGAGCAGCGCGTTGAGCAGGTCCACGGCCAGTACCTCGTCCCCGTCCGCCGCCGCCTCGAAGACCGCGCGCAGCCGGGCCCGGACCGACCGCAGCCGGGTGACGTCGGCGTCCGTCGCGCGCCGGGCCGCCTGCCGGCTCTCGCCGAAGAGGGTGCGCACGGCGTCGACCGAGGTGAGCGCGTCGGTGCCGCGTGCCGGCTCCTCGCTGTTGACCAGACGCACGGCGAGATCTGAGTAATAAGCCAGTTCCACTTGTGGTCCTTACCGGGGCGGGTCTAGGGTCGGTTCGGTCAGGTTGGGTAATGGGCGCTCTAGGCGCCAGGGTATTACGGACGACGACGTGGAGGAGAGCGATGACCGACACCCTCGCCGCGGCGGACTGGCAGGCGTGGCAACGGAGCTGGGACCGGCAGCAGGAGTGGTACCTCCCCGATCGTGAGGAGCGGTTCCGGGCGATGCTCGACGCGGTCGAGGCGCTGGTCGGACCGGAGCCGAGAATCCTCGACCTCGCGTGCGGCACGGGCAGTATCTCGGATCGGGCGCTGCGCCGCTTCCCCGGCGCCACCAGCACCGGCGTCGATCTGGACCCCGCGCTGCTGGCCATCGCGCGCGGGCACTTCGCGGTGGACGGCCGTATCACCTTCGTCAGCGCGGACCTGCGCGATCCGGGGTGGACGGAGCGGCTGCCGCACCCCACTTACGATGCGGTACTTACAGCCACGGCCCTTCACTGGCTGCGCTCCGATGAACTGCGGACGCTGTACGGCCAGGTGGCGGGCGTGGTGCGGGACGGCGGGGTGTTCCTGAACGCCGACCACATGCCGGACCCGGACACGCCCCGGCTCAACGACGCCGACCGTACGTACCGCAAGGAGCGGCAGGCGCGGGCCAGGGCCGAGGGCGCCCAGGACTGGGTGGACTGGTGGGACGCCGCCGCGGCGGACCCGGTGCTGGCGGAGCCCGTCGCCGAGCGGTTCACGATCTTCGGTAATCCGGCGGACGGCGACCACGCGGACGGCGAGACGCAGCCCGCCGCCTGGCACGCGGACGCGCTGCGCGAGGCGGGGTTCGCCGAGGCGCGCCCGGTGTGGTGCTCGGTCTCGGACGCGATGGTGCTCGGGCTCAAGTAGGCGCCCGGGCGCACGTAACGGCGCGAGGGCGGTACGGAGCCTCATGCCCCGTACCGCCCTCGTACCGTGATTCCTAGAGCACCTTCGACAGAAACGACTTCGTCCGCTCGTGCTGCGGGTTCGTCAGCACCTCGCGCGGAAGGCCGGACTCCACGACCACGCCGTCGTCCATGAAGACGACCGAGTCCCCGACCTCCCGGGCGAAGCCCATCTCATGCGTGACGACGATCATCGTCATGCCGTCCTCCGCGAGCCCGCGCATCACATCGAGGACGTCCCCGACCAGCTCCGGGTCGAGCGCCGAGGTCGGCTCGTCGAAGAGCATCAGCTTCGGCTCCATGGCCAGCGCCCGCGCGATCGCGACCCGCTGCTGCTGGCCGCCGGAGAGCTGGGAGGGGTAGTTGCCCGCCTTGTCGGCGAGGCCCACCCGGTCCAGCAGCTTCAGCGCGCGCTCCCGTGCGACCGCCTTGGTCTCCCGCTTGACCTGCATCGGCGCCTCGATGACGTTCTCCAGCGCGGTCATGTGCGGGAAGAGGTTGAAGCGCTGGAAGACCATGCCGATGTCGCGGCGCTTCGCGGCGACCTCGCGGTCCTTCAGCTCGAAGAGCTTGTCGCCCTTCTGCCGGTAGCCGACCAGGTCGCCGTCCACGTACAGCCGCCCGGAGTTGATCTTCTCCAGGTGGTTGATGCAGCGCAGGAAGGTGGACTTCCCCGAGCCGGACGGGCCGATCAGGCAGAACACCTCACGCGGGGCGACCTCCAGGTCGATGCCCTTGAGGACCTGCACGGCGCCGAAGGACTTGTGGACGCCCTCGGCCTTCACCATGGCGTTCATTACGCTCCCATCCCCTGGCGGTTACGGCCGGACAGCAGGCTGACCCGGATGCGCTGCAGCGGCGTGGCGGGCAGGTTCCGGGTGGTGCCGCGCGCGTAGTACCGCTCCAGGTAGTACTGGCCCACGCTCAGCACCGAGGTGAGGATCAGGTACCAGGCGGCGGCGAGGAAGAGCATCTCCGCGGTGGCGCCGGAGTTCTGGCCGACCTCCGAGGTGGCCTGCAGCAGGTCCCAGTACTGGACCGCGATCACCAGCGAGGTGGTCTTGAGCATGTTGATGAACTCGTTGCCGGTCGGCGGCACGATCACCCGCATGGCCTGCGGCAGGACGACCCGGCGCAGGGTCTTGGTGTGGCTCATGCCCAGCGCCTGGGCGGCCTCCGTCTGGCCCTCGTCGACGGACTGGATGCCCGCCCGGCAGATCTCCGCCATGTACGCGGCCTCGTTCAGCCCGAGGCCCAGCAGGGCGGCCAGGAACGGGGTCATGAAGTCCGACCACTCGTCCTTGTAGATCGGCATGATGTTGATGTAGTGGAAGACCAGCCCCAGGTTGAACCACACCAGCAGCTGCACATAGACCGGGGTGCCGCGGAAGAACCAGATGTAGCCCCAGGCGATGGAGGACGTCACCGGGTTCTTCGACAGCCGCATGACGGCCAGGACGACGCCGAGGGCCACGCCGACCACCATCGAGAGGATGGTGATCCAGATGGTGTTGCGGACGCCCTTGAGCACTTCCTGGTCGAAGAAGTAGTCCGGGATGGCGGCCCAGTTCACATCGCCCTTGGCGAAGGCGTAGACGAGCGTCACCAGCAAGGCGATGGTGACGACCGCGGAGATCCAGCGGCCGTAGTGCCGCACCGGGATGGCTTTGATGTTCTCCGGTGCGGGAGACGGGGTGCCGACGGGCCCCGTCTTATCGAGCTTCGTTGTCACGGATGAGTGCCTTTCAGCGCGAGCGCGCGAGCTTCAGGGTCGGCCGGGGTCACTTGCCGCCGTTGATGATGGCCTTGGCGACCGCGCCCTCCTTGACGCCCCACTTCGCGACGATCTTGTCGTAGTCGCCGTTCGCGATGATGAGGGCGAGCGCCTGCTGGAGGGCGTCGCGCAGCTCGGTGTTGTCCTTGGAGGTCGCGATGCCGTACGGGGCCGCGTCCACCTGCTCGCCGACCAGCTGGAAGTCCTTGCCGCCGCCGGAGGTCTTCACCGCGTACGCGGCGACCGGGAAGTCGCTGGAACCGGCCGCGGCACCCCCGCCGCGCAGCCGGGTCTGGGCCTCGGTGTCATTGCCGAACGCCTCGACCGCGATCTTCTTCTTGCCGCCCTGCTCGCACTTCTTCGCCTCCGACTTGGCGAGGTCGTGCGAGACGGTGCCGCGCTGCACGACGATCTTCTTGCCGCAGAGGTCGTCCCAGGTCTTGATCCCCTGGTCGTCGCCCTTCTTGGTGTAGATCGAGACACCGGCGGTGAAGTAGTCGACGAAGTCGACGCCCTCGCCGGCCTTCTTGCCGGTGTCGGGGTCGACGCCGTCCTGGCGGCCCTTGTTGTCGGTCATGGCCGACATGGCGATGTCGTAGCGCTGCGACCGCAGACCGGACAGCAGGGTGTCGAACGTGGCGTTGTTGAACTCGAACTTGACGCCGAGGACCTCGCCGAGCGCGTCCGCCAGGTCCGGGTCGAGGCCCATGACCTTGCCGTTCTTCTTGAACTCGACCGGCGGGTAGTTGATGTCGGAGCCGACCTTGACCACACCCGCGTCCTGGATCTTCTTCGGCAGCTTGCTGAAGAGCGGCCCCTTCTCGGCGGCGTTGCTGGAGTTTCCCTGCTTCGCCTTGTCGGTCTGGTCGCCACAGCCCGTCAGCAGCAGGGCGCCTACAACCGCGACGGCGCCGACAGCGGCCGTCCGGGACTTCGTGGTGACCCGACGGCGCGTAAAGCTGGCGGTCATGCTGGTTCCTCCGGCAGGGTGAGGGGGTGTCCGAGGGTCGGGAACACGTGTGTGGGTGTCGCGATCTCGTGTGATTGGGGCATCTTGCCATCTGGACGGACACGCCCGGGCTGCCTTCCATGTCAAAATCGGATAACGGGCGATCCCCGTGGTGCGCAGGAAACGGACACCGGGCTGTACAGCCCAGGTGTGGGGAGCGGTACGAAATTGTGATCATGCGGCGAATGACGCGTGAAGGCAGCATGCATATCCGAGGCTGCTTCGACCGCTTCCGACGGTTATGAGAAGTTTCCGAACACCACCGAAGCGGAAGCCGTTCGTTCAGGGCACACGCTTCCGGTAGAACAGACGGCTACCCCCCTCATCCGGGGCTCAGGACGCGAGTGCGACGCGTCCGGCGTCCGTATCTGACTACGCGTGGCAGATATCTGCCCCGCGGCACCGGACGCGGTGCCCGCCCGCTCCGAACCTGGGGCGGTTACCCTCGACAGAAAACGACAAAGGGGTCAAAAAGTGGCAGCGGAGATGGTGAATCCTCGCAGCGACAAGGCAGGCGACAGCGGCGAAGGAGCCGACGGAGTGACCGACGGAGAGCCCTTCGATCCCGCGTTCGCGCTGCACCGCGGCGGCAAGATGGCCGTTCAGGCGACCGTGCCCGTGCGCGACCGGGACGATCTGTCCCTCGCCTACACGCCGGGCGTCGCGAAGGTCTGCAGCGCGATCGCCGAACAGCCTGAGCTCGTCCATGACTACACCTGGAAGTCCCAGGTCGTAGCCGTGGTGACGGACGGCAGCGCCGTGCTCGGGCTCGGCGACATCGGCCCGGAGGCATCCCTTCCGGTCATGGAGGGCAAGGCGATCCTCTTCAAGCAGTTCGGCGGTGTGGACGCGGTGCCCATCGCGCTCGACTGCCGGGACGTGGACGAGATCGTCGAGACCGTCGTCCGGCTCGCGCCCTCGTTCGGCGGCGTCAATCTGGAGGACATCTCCGCGCCCCGCTGCTTCGAGATCGAGCGCAAGCTCCAGGAGCGCGTCGACATCCCGATCTTCCACGACGACCAGCACGGTACGGCTGTCGTCACGCTGGCCGCGCTGCGCAACGCGGCCAAGCTGACCGACCGCGCCCTCGGCCAGCTGCGCGCCGTCATCTCCGGCGCGGGCGCCGCCGGCGTGGCCATCGCCCGGATTCTCACCGAGGCGGGCATCGGAGACGTCGCGGTCTGTGACCGCAAGGGCGTCGTCTCCCCGGACCGCGACGACCTCACCGACGTCAAGCGCGAGCTGGCGGGCTTCACCAACAAGGCCGGGCTCACCGGTTCGCTGGAGACCGCGATGGACGGCGCCGACGTCTTCATCGGCGTCAGCGGCGGCACGGTGGCGGACGAAGCGGTCGCGAAGATGGCGCCCGGCGCCTTCATCTTCGCAATGGCCAACCCCAACCCGGAGATCCACCCCGACGTCGCGCACCAGCACGCGGCCGTGGTCGCCACCGGGCGCAGCGACTTCCCGAACCAGATCAACAACGTGCTCGCCTTCCCCGGCATCTTCGCCGGTGCCCTCCAGGTCCGGGCCTCCCGGATCACCGAGGGCATGAAGCTCGCCGCCGCCGAGGCGCTGGCCTCCGTCGTGGCCGACGAGCTGAGCGCGGACAAGGTCATCCCGTCGCCGTTCGACGAGCGGGTCGCCCCGGCCGTGACCGCGGCCGTGGCCGCCGCCGCCCGCGCGGAGGGCGTGGCGCGCCGCTGACCTCAGCGGCAGTGCCGGAGCAGCGGTAAGGGCCGGGCCGTCCACGAGACGGCCCGGCCCGGCTGTTGCCCGCTGTCGCGGGCCGGGCGGTGTGACTCACATCGCGGCGTGGTTCCGTCGTTTCTTCCTGCGGCCTATGGTCGGGATCATGTTCGCTGCCTACGCCGCACGTATCGACCGCGACCAGCCGCTCAGCGGCCTCGAACTGGGCGAGCGCCCCGAGCCGGAGGCGCGACCCGGCTGGACGACCGTCAACGTCAAGGCCGCCTCGCTCAACCACCACGACCTGTGGTCGCTGCGCGGGGTCGGACTCGGCGAGGAGTCGCTGCCGATGATCCTCGGCTGTGACGCCGCCGGGATCGACGAGGACGGCAACGAGGTCGTCCTCCACTCGGTCATCGGCCAGAGCGGTCACGGCGTCGGACCGCGTGAGCCGCGCACCATCCTCACCGAGCGCTATCAGGGCACCTTCGCGGAGAAGGTCACCGTCCCCACCTGGAATCTGCTGCCCAAGCCCAAGGAGCTGTCGTTCGAGGAGGCCGCCTGCCTCCCGACGGCCTGGCTGACCGCCTACCGCATGCTGTTCACCAACGCGGGCGTACGGCCCGGCGACAGCGTGCTGGTGCAGGGCGCGGGCGGCGGTGTGGCCACCGCCGCGATCGTGCTGGGCGCCGCCGCCGGGCTGCGGATGGTCGCGACCAGCCGGGACGAGGCCAAGCGCAAGCGCGCGGTCGAACTCGGCGCCGAGGGGGCGTACGAGCCGGGGGAGCGGCTGCCGCGGCGGGTGGACGCGGTGATCGAGACGGTCGGCGCCGCGACCTGGTCGCATTCGGTGAAGTCCCTCAAGCCGGGCGGCACCCTCGTCATCTCGGGCGCCACCAGCGGGCCCAACCCGCAGGCCACCGAGCTGAACAGGATCTTCTTCCTGGAGCTGAAGGTCGTCGGGTCGACGATGGGCGGCAAGGACGAGCTGGAGGACCTGCTGAGCTTCTGCGCCGCGCGGGGAGTGCGGCCGGTGATCGACTCGGCGCTGCCGCTGGACCGGGCGCGCGAGGGGTTCGAGAAGATGGCGGGCGGGGACCTGTTCGGCAAGGTCGTGCTGACGGTCTGACTGGCTGGCGGTCCGGCGGTCCGGCGGTCCGGCGGTCCGGCGGTCTGACTGGCTGACGGTCTGCGGCCTCATGGCCTGACCGGCGGTCAAATATGGCGCCCATTGCACACTGGTTCGATCGTCCGCGGTCGATAGTGACGCATTGCCGTTACTCTCCGTAAAAGTCCTGGTGCTCTCCGGAGTCGGCACGGATACTCGTGGCGGGGGGATGCACATGACTGCTTCAGTACCGCCTTTGCCCAAAATCGAATTGCTGGTCGACGCGCTCGAACAGCTCGTCACGCTGCCGCCGGGCCACCGCGGTCCGGCGCCGCAGATCCTGCTCACCCAGCTGGCCGAGGGGCCCGAAGCCGGGCGGATCGCGGACGGCCTGTGCGCGCGCTTCAGCGCGGGCGGCCGCGCCCGCGTTCCCTTCGCCCAGGTCGCGGGCGAGGCCGAGGCCCCGCCTCAGGGGCATGTGGGGGTGACGTTCCAGAAGATCGAGGAGGAGCTGCTGCGCAACCGGCCCGGCGGCTTCGGCAGACTGCGGCTGCCTCAGTTCCGGCTGATGTGCGGCATCGTCGAGTCCGACCTCGCCGGATGCCCGCCCGGCGCACAGGCCACGCAGCTGCGCGACCGGAGCTACGAGGCGCGCTGCGCCAACTCGGTCTTCCTGCGCGCTCTCCAGGCCGTGAGCGGCGGGGAGGAACCGCCGCCGAGCATCCCGGGCACCGCCTGGTACTGGCTGCGCCGCCCGCTGTTCGGCCTGCTGCCGCGCTGGTGGTACGGGCGGCGCCACGGCCGCCGGATGACCCGCAAGGGCAGCTGGTACCGCACCTGGGCCGAACTGCCCGAGGGCGGCCCCGGCTTCTTCGCCGACGCCTGCAGGCTGACCGTGGGCGCGCCCGGTGCCGCGCGGCGCGAGCCCATCGTCGATGTGCTGCTGCGGGCGCTGCTCGCCGACCTGGAGCGTGCCTTCCGGTATCCCCGGCTCTCGCCCTGGGGGCGGCGCCGCCGCCATCGCGTCGTGCTGGTCTTCCCGCAGCCCCCGGCCATCGGTGACGACACCGGGCGGCTGCTGGAGCAGTTCCCCCGGGCGGTCGAGCAGACGGGGAGCACCGGAGTGATGCTGGTGGCCGCGGTGCGGCCGGGCCGGGAGCGCACGGAGAGCTTCGCGGAAGCCGCCATCACGCTGAAGTCCTGGATCGGGACCACCGGCGCGGGCGGCGCCCGGGTGGTCCGCGTGCTCGTCGAGCCGCACGCGGACGACGAGGACGCGGCCCGCTGGCTCGGCCGCTATCCGGAGATCGCCGTCGGCCGGAGCCGCTCCGACGGGGCGCCGCGGGCGGAGGCCGCCGTCGCGGTGGTGGCGGGCGTCACCGTACTCGGGCTGCTCGGCGGCTACGCCCTGGCCCGGCTGACGGAGCGCAGCGACACCGCCTGCCTCGGCGGCGGCGGCGATGCGTCGGCGTCCCCGGCCGCGTCCGGGACCGGTGGGGACAGCGGCGGGCGGAGCCGCCCGCCGAACCGGACCCCGCGGGACGTCTACGGCGACGCGGTGGCCGCCATCACCCGGCAGAACGAGCGGGCCGATCGGGCGGCCCGGTCCGGTGCCGTGGTCCGGATGGTCGGCTATCTGGGGGTGCCGGTGACCGCCGACGACTGGGACGAGGCCAAGTACAGCGGCGCCATCCCCGAGGTGCGCGGCATCGCGCTCGCCCAGGAGGAGATCAACGAACAGGCGGCCCAGCAGAAGGGCAGCAAGGTCTGGCTGAAGGTCCGCCTGATGGACGCGGGCGAGCGCTTCTCACGGGCACCCGCGGCGGCCGGCGCACTCAAGAAGGAGATCGAGGCCGCCCAGCGCGCCGGTGACGGCGAAAAGTTCCTGGGCGTGGTCGGCCTCGGCCAGAGCCGCCCGGGCACGCTGAAGGCCCGGAACACCCTCGCCGGGGCCGGGCTGCCCATGATCGGCACCGCCGCGACCGCCGAGGAGATGCAGCGCTCGCCGATGTACCGTCAGGTCGCCCCCGACAACCGCCGGGAGGCGCGCATCGCGGCGAACTTCGCGCGGCACGCCAATATCGTGCAGACCGCGCCCGGGAAGTGCGCCCCCGCCAGGAAAGCGGTGGTGATCGGGGACCCGACCGACATCTACAGCGCGAATCTGAGCGACCGGTTCGCGGAGGAATTCAAGGACGTCCACCGCATCTGGTATCCGGTCGAGCACCCCTCCGCCTCGCCACCGCCCGCACGCGAAGGCCAAAGGGACGAATGGGTCTCCCACACCTCCCAGATGGCCGAGAGCATATGCCGCAGACTCAAGGAGGAACCGCGCACGGTGGTGTACTGGGCGGCCCGCGCCCATGAATTCGAGAATCTCCTCGACGACTTCGACCGCGGCACCAGCTGCAACGGCCAGTCGACCGTGCTCGGCGGCAACGACCTCGACAACGCGGTGGTCGAGCAGCAGCGCCCCAGCGAGAAGCACCTCAGACTGCGGCTGTACTACACGGCACAGGCCCTGGCGAAGGACAACTCGCCCAATGTGAAGGGCGACGACTTCCACCGGAGGTACGCCGCCGCCTACGGGAGCGACCTGTGGAGCAACGACGCCCGGGTGCCGCTCGCCTGGGACGCACTCGGTGTGCTGTCCGAGGGGATCAACGCGGCGTACCAGAGCGCGGGCACGGCGCCCTTCGGGCGGGGCGGGGTGCAGACGGAGCTGGATCAGGGGGTGGGCGGAGCGGAGGGGCTGCGCGGGGCCACGGGTTCGCTGATCTTCCGCGGGGGCGGCAAGGTGCCCGTCAACAAGCGGATGCTCATCCTGCACGACACCAGGGGTGCGTCTCCGGAGATCGCGCTGGAGTGCGGGATACGCGACAGCGGCGACGAGGCGAAGACCTGGGGCCCCAGGAACGCGTTCGACTGTCCGCGTGACCAGGATGACGACAAGGGGGACAAGGGAGGCAAGGGGGGCGACGACTGATCAGTGGTCCGTCGGGTCCTCGGTGAACGCCCAGCCCGACCAGTGGGTGACCTCGATGGCGATCACCGGTCCGCGCGGCGGCTGGTCGGCGTACTGCGGGTACTTGCCGACCAGCTGTCCCACCGGGTCGGCCCGTTCGGCCGCCGCCTCGGATGGCACGATCCGCGCCCGGCCATCGGCCCGCACCCACCACAGCTGCCGCCAGTCCTCGTCGTAATGGTCGACCAGGAGGGAGACCGCCGGGTTGGTGTGGATGTTGCGCAGCCGCTTCAGATTCTGGTGCCGCTTGGGCTTGTGGTCCACGGCGGTGACCACGGTGTCCACGCCGTCCGGGGCGGTGAGCGCGAAGGTCGCGGGCACCAGATGCGGTCGGCCGCCCTCGTCGGTGGTGGCCAGCCGCAGCACCCGGGCGCGGGCGAAGCGCCGCCGCGCCTCGGGGGTCTCCAGTCGCATACCGGCGAGGCTACTGCGGGGGTGCGTCCGGCGGCGGGACGAAGCGCCGCCGGACGCGCCCGCGAGCCCGGCCCTGATCCAAACGTCAGGCCTTAGTCCTTGGCCGGGCCGCGCAGGCGGCTGGTGATGCGGGCCGCCGTCTCCGCCAGTCGGCGGTGGGCGTCGGCCAGTTGGTCATCGGTCACCCCGTGGTCCCGGGCGGTGTCGCGGATGTCGTCGCGGAAGCGGTCGAGCAGCCGGTCCAGATCGCGGGCGGGGTCGCCTGACGGGGTGAACTCCCCGGCCCACGCGGGCTCGGCCGGGGCGCGCTCGGCATCGGCGGTGTCGGCGGCGGCAGCGGTGTCGGCGCCAGCGGTGTGGGCGGCGGTGCCGTCGGCCTGCTGAGCGGCGCCGGAGGCCGGTTCCGGTGCGTCCGTGGGCGGGGCAGTGGTCTTCGTGCCCTCGTCCGGGGCCGCCGACCCCGATGGGGACATGTCCTGCCGGGAGATACGGCCCATGCTGCGGGAGACCTCGGCCAGACCGTCCCGTACCGCTCGCTGCCAGTCGCCCGCCCGGATGTGCTCCTGCGTCTGCTCCTGAACGCGCCGGGCGACCCGCTGGACCTCCTCGATCGCGAATTCCTGGGCGTCCTTGGCCTGCTTACGGGCGCGCTGGGCGTCCTGCCGGGCGCGGCGGCTCTCCTCTTTCGCGCGGCGGGCCTGCTCCTTCCACTCGTCCTTCGCGCGCCGCATCTCCTCCTTCGCCTGCCGCCAGCTGTCGCTGTTGTCCCACGGGCCGTCCCAGGGGCCGTGTTTGCTCTCGCCGTTGCCGGAGGTGCGGGCCTTCTGGGCGGCCTCCCGCATCTCCCGCCGCAGGTCGTCGGCGGAGCCGCGTACGTCCTCGCGGATCTCGGCGGCGAGTTCGGCCACCGATTCGCGGATCTCCAGCTCCAGGTCGGCCAGTTCGCCACTGCGGTCGGCCAGTTCGGCGCGTCCGGCGTCGGTGATGGAGTAGACCTTGCGGCCGCCCTCGGTGGTGTGGGTGACCAGGCTTTCGGCCTCCAGCTTGGCCAGACGCGGGTAGACGGTTCCGGCGGAGGGCGCGTACAGCCCCTGGAAGCGCTCCTCCAGCAGCCGGATGACCTCATAGCCGTGGCGCGGGGCCTCGTCGAGCAGCTTGAGCAGGTACAGGCGGAGTCGGCCGTGGGCGAATACGGGGGGCATCAGAGGACCTTTCCCTGGGAGCCGCCGGTGCTGCCGGTGTCGCCAGTACTGCCGGTGCTGTCGGCCGGGCTGTCCGTCGTGCTGTCCGTCGTGCTTTCCGGGCCGTCGCCGGGCGTCCCGTCGGCGAAGCCGTCCCCGTCCCCGTCCCCGTCCCCGTCGCCGTCCTCGTCGGCGGGCGGGCGCCGCAGCAGCGCTATCGCGCCGGAGACGGTGGTGGCCTTGAGGCTGCCCAGGCCCGAGCCCAGGTTCCCGGTGATCCGCTTGGCGCCCCACTGGCCGGTGACCCGCAGGTCCTCGAAGGCGTTGGAGACGGGCCCGCTCGCGGTGTTCGCCTCGATCCTGGCGTCGGCGGGGTGCGGCAGCCGGATGGCGATCTCACCGGAGACGGTGGTGAGGCTGATGTCCGCGCGCTTCGCGGCGCAGGCGGGGGCGAGGTCGAGCACCATGTTGCCGCTGACGGAGTCGGCCTTGACGACCGGACCTGAGCCCTCGATCACGGTGAGGTCGCCGGAGACGGAGTTGAAGCGCAGATCGCCGGTGACGGCCTGGGCCTCGACCCGGCCGGAGACGGTGTCGGCACGCACCGGACCGGTCAGCCCGACGAGGGTGGCGTCGCCCGTTACGCCGCGCAGATCCGTCCGGCCGCCGAGCCCCGAGGCGACGGCGGAGGCATTGACGACCCCGATCGAGGCGGCCGTCTCCGTGGGCACCGCGAGGGTGACATGGACCTTGCGGTTCCACCCCTTGCGGTCGAGCCATTTGAGCAGGCCCTTCCAGAGGAGGTCGTCGTACGCGACGCTCAGGGTGCCGTCGTGCAGGGTCACCTTCAGCGGCGGGCCCTCGATGGCGGAGAGCTCCAGCCGGGCCGGACCGCCGTCGGTCCCGACCACGTTGACCGTGCCGTCCACGATGCGCACATGGAGCGTGGAGACGGGCTCGTCGAAGGTGAGCTTCTGTGGTTCGCCGAACGACCACTCTGACGGGGCTGACATCCCTGGCCTCCCTGGCTGGATGCGTCACGCAACATATCGCGTCTGTGTAGACACGATATATCGTGGATCGCTGGAGTCAAGCCCCTGGGGGACGGGGCGAGGGCGGGTGCGGGGCCCGGGGCCGGGGTGCCTTTACCGCACACATGTATCCGGCGCGAGGCACGGCGATGGTTTCCGTGTGAGATGAATCGCCCGCCGCCAGGGCCAATGCTGCTCCAGGGATTTCCGCTAGAGCATCGCTAGAGCACTGGTAGAGCGTCATGGAGTACGAATGTTCGAGACTGTTACCTTCGTGCCCTTCGAATCGGGAAGAAAGAGGGCAGTGAAGGTAATGGCGTCACAACCCTTGAAATACTCGGTACCAAACGATTCTCAAGACCTGTGCTCCGTCGCCCAGTTACTCCTGCGGGCAGCACACCACTACTCCGATTCCGGGGTACGTTACGTGACCGCCGAGGCGGGACGGGACACAACACGCCAGTCCTATCCGGAACTTCTGAGATCCGCGCTTCAACTCCTCGCGCCGCTACGCGGGTACGGGCTGAGACCGGGCGACAACGTGGCCCTGCTGCTGGACGGGCAGCGGGAATTCCTGACGGTCCTCTGGGCCTGCCTGCTGGGCGGCTTCGTGCCCTGCCCGATGGTTCCCATCCCCGGCGACCCGGCCCGCTGGGCAGCGCAACTTTCCCACATCGACCAGTTGCTGGACCGTCCGCTGCTGGTCACCACCGAGGCGATGAGCGCCGAGCTGCCCGACGTGCCCGGACTCGCCACGGCCACGGTGGAGCGGCTGCGGGACGCGGACGGCGCGCCCGCCCCGGACGGCGGAGCGTCGCCCGAGGTGCACCTCGCCGCACCGGAGGATCTTGCCCTGCTGGTGCTGACCTCAGGTTCCACCGGGAATGCCAAGGCGGTCATGCTCACCCATGGAAACATTCTCGCGTCCATGGCGGGCAAGGCCGGAAAGCAGCGGCTCACAGCTGCCGACACCACCTTCAACTGGATTTCCTACGACCATGTCGCCGCGCTCATGGAAGCGCATATGCTGCCGCTCTACGTCGGCGCCGAACAATTGCATGCGGAGGCGTCGGTCGTCCTTGAGGAGCCGCTGAACTTTCTCCGTATCGTCTCCCGCCACAAGGTCACGATGACCTTCACTCCGAATTTCCTCCTCGCCCCGCTGAATGCCTCGGTGCGGGAGCTGCCGGAGGAGATATCGGCGGGCGGTGAAGGGCTCGACCTCCGCTCGCTGCGGCATATCGTGAGCGGCGGCGAGGCCAATGTCGTCGCGACCGGCGAGGCGTTCCTCGCCCACTACGCCCCGTACGGTCTGGCGGCCTCCGCCCTGTGGCCCGCCTTCGGGATGACCGAGACCTGCGCCGGTTCGATCTACAACCGTGCCTTTCCCATCACCGACGTGGGCCAGGAGTTCGCCAACCTCGGCACCCCCGTCGAGGGGCTGAGCATCCGCGTCGCCGACGACGACCACCGGCCGCTGCCCGCGGGCGAGGTCGGAGAGCTCCAGCTCAGCGGGGAGATGATCACCGGCGGCTACTACCACGACGAGACGGCCACCAAGGAGGCCTTCACCCCCGACGGCTGGTTCCGCAGCGGCGACCTCGGCCGTATCGACGACGGTCGGCTGACCCTCGTCGGACGCAGCAAGGACAGCGTCATCGTCAACGGTGTCAACTACTTCAGCCATGAGATAGAGGCCGCGCTGGAGCAGCTCGACGGGGTGGCGGGCGGCTATGTCGCGGCGTTCCCCACCCGCCGCCCGGGCAGCGACACCGAACAGCTGGTGATCGCCGTCCACCCCGAGCTCGCGGACGACGACGAGCCCGGACTGCACCGTCTGATCACCGCGGTGCGCTCCACCGTGGTGATCCACTGGGGCTTCCGGCCGTCCCTCATCCTGCCGCTGCCCAAGGACGCGTTCCCCAAGACCAGCCTGGGCAAGACGCTGCGGCGGCGGATGCGCAAGCGGCTGGAGTCCGGCGGCTTCGACGGCGTCATCGAGCGGGTGGCGGAGCTGACCACCCGGCGGCTGGGCGGTCACACCCCGCCGGAGGGCGAGACGGAACGGGTCCTCACCGAGATCTACGCCGAGATGTTCGACACCGCCCCGGAGCGGATCAGTGCGACGGCGAGCTTCTTCGACCTGGGCGGCACCTCACTGGACATCCTGCGGCTGCGGCGCCAGGTCACCCGGCGGCTCGGGGTGGCGGATCTGCCGATCATCACCGTGCTCACGGCGCCCTCGGTGCGGCAGCTCGCCGCCCGGCTGGCCGGGGGCGGCACGCCCGCCGCCGAGGCGTACGACCCGATCGTGCCGCTGCAGACGGGCGGCGCGAAGACCCCGCTGTTCTGTGTGCACCCGGGCGTCGGTGAGGTCCTGGTCTTCGTCAACCTCGCCAAGTACTTCGTCGGCGACCGGCCGTTCTACGCGCTGCGCGCCCGTGGGTTCAACGAGGGGGAGAAGCCCTTCGAGAGCTTCCAGGAGATGGTGGACCACTATGTGCGGGCCATCCGTGCCAAGCAGCCGCACGGCCCGTACGCGGTCGCCGGGTATTCGTACGGCGGGGCCGTGGCCTTCGAGATCGCCAAGGCGCTGGAGGCGGAGGGCGAGCGCGTCGACTTCACCGGCAGCTTCAACCTGCCGCCGCACATCAAGTACCGGATGGACGAACTCGACTTCATCGAGACCGCCGCCAACCTGGCCTTCTTCCTCGATCTGATCAACAAGAAGCAGTCCCTCGACCTCCCGGGCGAGCTGCGCACCCTGCCCCGGCGGGAACAGCTCGCGCGGCTGCTGCGGATCGCCCCCCAGCGCCGCCTGGCCGAACTCGACCTGGACATCACCAAGTTCACCGCCTGGGCGGAGCTGGCCCACGGGCTCACCGGCCTGGGCCGCACCTACCGGCCCAGCGGCACCACCCGGTCCATGACGGTCTTCTACGCCATCCCGCTGCGCGGCACCAAGGAGGACTGGCTGAACAACGAACTCCGCAGGTGGGACGAGCACACCACGGAGCCCAACCGGTACATCGACGTACCCGGTGAGCACTACACCCTCATGGGTCCCCAGCACGTCGCGGCCTTCCAGGCCATCCTCCGCAAGGAGCTGGACCGCGCGCTGGGCGACGGATGACCGGGACGCAACGCACAGAGGAGAAGAGCACGGTGGAAGGCAAGAAGATCCTGGTCACCGGCGGCACCGGGCAGGTCGCCCGGCCGGTGGCGGAAGCTCTGGCGGCAGACAACGAGGTGTGGTGCCTGGGCCGGTTCGGCGCCCCCGGCGTCGAGGAGGCACTGCGCGCCCGGGGAATCACCACCTTCCGCTGGGACATGAACGACCTGGGGGAGTCGGGATACGAGGGACTCCCGGACGACTTCACCCATGTCTTCCACTCGGCGGTGCGGCGCGGCGAGGACGGCGACTTCAACGCCGCCGTCGAGGTCAACTCCACCGCCAGTGGACGGCTGATGACCCACTGCCGCACCGCCGAATCGTTCCTGTTCGTCTCGACCGGCGCGCTCTACAAGCGGCAGACCCTCGACCACCCGTACGCCGAGGACGACCCCATCGACGGGGTGGCCGACTGGCTGCCCTGCTACCCCGTGGGCAAGATCGCCGCCGAGGGCGCGGTACGGGCGTTCGCCGGGGTGCTGAACCTGCCCACCACCATCGCCCGGCTCAACATCGCCTACGGTCCCGGCGGTTACGGCGGGGTGCCGATGCTGTACTTCAAGCGGATGCTCGCGGGCGAGCCGATCCCGGTGCCCGTCGAGGGCCAGAACTGGTGCTCGCTGCTGCACACCGACGACCTCGTCGCCCAGGTGCCCGCGCTGTGGGCGGCCGCGTCGTCCCCCGCCACCCTCGTCAACTGGGGTGGCGACGAGCCGGTCGGGATGACCGATCTGGTGCGGTACCTGGAGGAGCTGAGCGGGATACCGGCGCGGCTCGTACCGAGTGAGGTGACGAGGGAGACGTACCAGTTCGCCCCCACGCGCCGCCGGGAGATCACCGGGCCCTGCCGGGTGCCGTGGCGCGAGGGCGTACGCCGCACGCTCCAGGCCCTCCACCCGGAGCACATCAAGCCGCAGCACGCCGTCTGAGGAAGAGCCGAGGAGAGACGAAGACCGTGGCATCACGAAACATCGAGACCATCCGCGCGAGCTACGCGGGATTCCGGGGCCGCGACATCGAGGGCATCCTGTCCGGCATGCACCCGGACGTCGAATGGGTGCACCCGGCCGGGATGGCGAAGTACGGCCTCGGCGGCACCAAGCTGGGCCACGCGGGGGTCAAGGAGTTCCTGGCGCACGTCCCGAGCGTGCTGGGCGGGATGAGACTCGCGCCGGAGGAGTTCATCGAGCAGGGCGACCGGGTCGTGGTGTTCGGCACCCGGGAGGTGACGTCGCGCGGCGGCAGAACCGTCACCCTGGATTTCGTTCACTCGTGGACCATGCGGGACGGCAAGGCGGCGAGGATGGAGGACATCTTCGACACCGTGGCCTTCCACGACCTGATCGAAAGCTGACACCCGCCGCTTCCGTACGGAACCAGGCCGCCCGCCCTCGTTGCCGCGAGGGCGGGCGGCCCGCCTGTGGGGGGAACTGCTTTGGGGGTCGGACGGGGTCAGACGGCGGTCAGACGGTGGTGACGACCTCGTCGTACTCCAGCCGCGGCAACCGGCCCATCCAGGCGTCCGGGCCCGGCTTGCCGATGTTGACCACGCAGATCGCCTGGTGGCGGCCGTCGCCGAAGAACTCCTTGGAGACGGCCGCGGGGTCGAAGCCGCTCATGGGCCCGGCCGCGAGCCCGGCGGCGCGCACGCCCAGGATGAAGTAGCCCACCTGCAGCGCCGTGTTGAACTTCGCCGACGTCTCCCGGAAGCCCGGCTCCGCGAAGATGGCCTGCGGGTTCTCCATGAACGGGACGAGCTTCGGCAGCTCCTCGTGGAAGTCGAGGTCCGCGGCGAGGATCGCCACCAGCGGCGCCTTCGCGGTCTTCTGCTGGTTCATTCCCATCATGTGCGGTACGAGGCGGCCGCGAGCCTCCTCCGAGCGCACCATGACGATGCGCAGCGGCTGCTGGTTCATCGAGGTGGGCGCGTACTTCGTCAGCTCGTAGATGGCGCGGACCTGGTCCTCGGTCACCGGCTCGTCGGTGAAGGCGTTGGCCGTACGGGCCTCCAGGAACAGCTGGTTCTGCGCCTCCGGCGCGAGGGTGAGGTGCCGCAGGGCATCGCTGTTCTCCGGTGCGCTCATGGAGCTCTCTCCTCATGGCTCGTACGCGATGCGTTGGACGCGTACGTGATGGTGAATTAAATGGACTGGACGGGCTAGTCCATCGTGGTGAGGGAAGGCTAGACTCACAGGTCCATCGAGGGCAAGACCGGCTGATAGCGAGGAGGTTGGACCGTTGCGGACGGACAACGGTCCGCGGCGCGGCGCCGCGGGACGGCCGGCGGGCCCGCAGCCCGCCAAGCGCCAGGCGATACTGGAGGCGGCCGTCGCCGTCTTCCTGCGCGAGGGCTACACCCGGGCCGGGGTCGACGTCATCGCGGACCAGGCGCGGGTCTCCAAACAGACCGTCTACAACCACTTCGGCGACAAGGAACGGCTGTTCCTCGCGGCGGTGGACGGTGAACGGGAGCGGGTCGCCGCGGGCTTCGTCACCGCGTCGCTCAGCACCCCCTCCGCGGAGGACGACGGGGAGAACGACGGGGAGGACGACGGGCGGGACGTCCGCGCGGCGCTCACCGCCTTCGGCTACCGCGTCCTGGACGTACTCCTCGACGAACGCGCCTCCGCGCTGCGCCGCCTGATCATCGCCGAGGTCGCCCGCCACCCCGCGCTGCGCCCGGCCTGCGCCGAGGGCGAGCCCCAGCAGCTGGTGAAGTACCTCGCCGAACTGCTGGGCCGCCGTACCGACCGGGGCGAGCTGGCCGTCCCCGACCCCGCCTCCGCCGCCCAGCAGTTCGTGGCCCTCATCGTCCAGCAGGGCCTCTACCAGTCGATGTACGGCACCCGCCCGATCGCCGCCGTCGACGCCACGGCCATCTGCGAGAAGGCCGCCGACCTGATTGTCCGCGCGTACCGCACATGACGTGCGAGGAGGTGGCACCCATGCGTGCGAACGTTCTCGGACCGCTGACCCTGCGCCACGGCGCTCTGTCCGGAGTCCCCAGCGCGATGAAACCGCGCAAAGTCCTGTCCCTGCTGCTGCTCAGCGACGGCCGCATGGTGCCGGTGCAGTCGCTGATGGCCGAGCTGTGGGGCCACCAGCCGCCGCGCACCGGGCTCACCACCCTCCAGACGTACATCCTGCACCTGCGCAAACTGCTCGCCCAGGTGCTCGGCACGTCCTCCGCCACGGTCACCCGCGACGTCCTCCAGACCAGACCCGGCGGCTACGCATTAGTCCTGCGCCCCGGCCAGCTCGACGTCCACGACTACCGCACGCTCGTCGGCCAGGCCGAATGCGCCCTGGAGGTCGGCAACGAACGGGCCGCCGACACCGCCTTCCGGCAGGCCCTCACCCTCTGGCAGGGCCCCGCCCTCGTCGACGTCGCCCCGCACGGCCGCCCGCTGCAGGCCGAGGTCGCCCGGCTGGAGCAGTCCCGGCTCACCGTCACCGAGCGCGGCATCGAGACCCGGCTGCGGCTCGGCGGCCACCTGGAGGTGCTGAGCGACCTCGCCTCGCTCGTCGTCGAACACCGCTTCCACGAGGGGCTGCACAGCCAGTACATGCTGGCCCTCCACCGCTCCGGCCAGCGCACCCGCGCCCTCGCCGTCTACCAGCGGCTGCGCATGACCATGGCCGAGGAACTGGGCCTGGAACCCTCCGCCAAGCTCCAGCGCCTCCAGCAGGCCGTCCTGGTCTCCGACCCCCGCCTCGACCACGAGGCGGGCACCGCGGGGCGCGGCCCGGTGGTGGCGTAAGGGCCGCGCCCCTCACGGCCCGGTCCTCAGATGTCGTCGTCCTCGTCATCGAGCCGGGCCAGCCAGGTCGCCAGCCGCTCCACCGGAACCTCGAAGTCCGGGTTCAGATCGACGAACGTCCGCAGCTGCTCGGCGAGCCAGTCGAAGGTGACCTCCTCCTCGCCGCGTCGCTGCGCCAGCTCCTCGATGCCGCGGTCGGTGAAGTACAAGGGTCGCTCCGGGGGTGGACGAGACGGATCTACGTCCCCAGGATATGCGGCGGCCCGGCCCGGACGCTCAGCCGCAGTCGGCCAGTGCGTCGATCAAGCCCCGCGCCTGGGGCGCCCCACGCCGTAGGAGCAGTGCGGCGGTGGTGTGCAACTCGTTCCAGGCGTGAGGTCGCCCCACATCCGAGGCATCGGCGGTGCAGCCGAGCGCGGTGTGCGCGGCCGCGTCGGCATGGCCGGCCCCGGCGAGCGCGTGCGCGAGACACGCGCTGTACCAGGACCGATCGCGCCGGTACGAGGCGGGCAGGGCGCCGATACCGGTGCGCAGCAGGTCGGCGGCGGTATCCCAGCGGCGGAGATGCATCGCGGCCATGCCGCGCTGCAGGGTGAACCAGTTCTCGCCGTAGAAGTACATCCACGGCGGCTCGTCCTCCGGTCGCTCGGCGGCGCGGGCGATGAGGTTCTGCGCCTCGTCGAGGAGACGATGGGCCGCGTCGGCCTCGCCGCTCAGCGCGTATCCGCGAGCCTCCATCTGGGCCGCCATGCCCTGGACGCCCCGTGACGTCCCGGGGGCTGCCCACCGGGCGGCCTGTGCCAGCCGGGCGCAGCGGCGGCCGTCGCCCGTGGACCACGCCACGTGTGCCTTCATGCTGAGCGTCGTGGCCGCCATGTCGGCGTCAGCCGCTTCCAGGGCCCAATCGTGGGAACGGTCGTACCAGGTGAGAGCGGCCGATGAGTTCCCCTGGTCCTGCGCCATCCACGCGAGGAATTGCGCGTGCTCGGAGGCGAGTCGCACGACGCGGGTGGCCAATTCCCCCGAGGCCGCATCGTGGAGGCCGACCACCGTGGCCAACTGCTGCCGCATAATGCCGACGAGCGGGCGTGATCCGATGTCGTCCTCCGCCTTACGGTGCTCGGCGAGCAGGCGGTCGAGCCAGTCGAGGGTCGCGCTGTCGGCGCGAGTGGCCCCACGGACGGTCTTCGTCAATCGGTCGAGCAGATCGTGATCCGGGGCGAGGGAGGGTAGTGCGAGCGATGCGACGGGAGCCGCTTCGTCGGTTTCCCAGGGCGGGGGGCTGAGGCCCACCAAGCCGCCTGGGATGCGTAAGGCATCGGCGATCTGCGTGATCTTCTCGTACGTCGTGATCGATCCCTCGCCCCGGGCCAACTTGCCCACCCGTTCCGGCTTGATGTCGCAGGCAGCCGCGATCTTCGAGAAGCTGATCCCGCCCCATTGCCGGATCAGTTTGAAGACGGCCCCGAAATCATGGCGCTCCAGAGCCCTCCGTACGTCGGATCGTTGGAGGACGTGGGGAGGAAGCGCGGCGGGCGAGAGGTAGCTGGACACGTGATTCCCGAGGTTCGGTGACAAGAAGGGGATATCAGCAGTCTCAAGCCGGATTGTACCCATCATGGGGATACCTCTGATGGGGAATCGGGACCTTCCCCTGCAGCGGCACGCTGGTGACACGGGACAGACGAAGGGAACCAGCTCCATGGGCAATCACGGGAAGCCGTCGGCGCCGAACCCGCAGCCTGGGCCGCCGTCGCCACGGGACAGCGACGGCCAGCATCCGGATGTGTCGAAGCCTGGAGGTGGGACGCACCGGAAATGAGCCCCGATGAGTTGCGGGCACAAGCCGCCGAGGCGCTCGACGACCTGGAAGGGTTCGCTGAGCCGTGGATGCGGGAGGTGTTTCTCAAGGTCCCACGGCATGCCTTCGTCCCCGACACGGTATGGGTGTGGCGAGACGACGCCTACCGCCCGCTGCGTGCCGCCGACGACCCCGGCGCCTGGGCCGCGCTGGTCCACGATCCGCTGGCGTCCGTCGTCACCCAGGTCGACGACGGGGCGGCCGGGACCGAGGGCACGCTGCCGACCAGCTCCATCAGCGCTCCCAACGCCGTGTTCACCATGCTCGCCGCCGCAGATGTACGCCTCGACATGCGGGTGTTGGAGATCGGTACCGGTACCGGCTACAACGCCGCCCTGCTGTGCGAACGGGCCGGTGCGGCGAACGTGACGTCGGTCGAGGTGGACGCCGGGCTCGCGGAGGCGGCCGCCCGGCGGCTGGCCGAGGCCGGGTATCACCTCCGGGTGGTGGCCACGGATGGTGAGGGCGGCTGGCCGCCCGAGGCCCCGTACGACCGGGTGCTGTGCACGGCCTCGCTCCAGCGGGTTCCCTTCGCCTGGGTGGAGCAGACCCGTCCCGGCGGGCTCGTCGTCACGCCGTGGAAGACGACGCTGCAGCCGCACGGGATGGTGCGCCTGCGTGTCGCGGTCGACGGCGTCTCGGCGAGTGGCCACTTCGATCAGCCGATGTCCTTCATGGATCTGCGCGGCCAGCGGCGGCCGGACAACCCGCTCCATGAGGTGTACTCGGCCGCCTCCTGGGAGGAGAGCCGCGACAGCCGGACCGACCTCGATCTGTCCTTCCTGGACATGAGCTTCCACGCGCGCTTCGCCCTGGGGCTCCGGCTTCCCGGCGTCCACTGGGACGGCGACGGGTGGCTCGCCACCGCCGACTCCTGGGCGTATGTGCGGGACGGCGGCGTCCACCAGTGGGGGCCACGCGACCTGTTCGGCGAGCTGGAGCGGGCGTACGAGTGGTGGCGCGAGGCCGGTTCGCCGGAGCTGTACGCCTTCGGCCTCACTGTCACCGCCGACCACCAGACCGCCTGGCTCGGCAGCCCCGACAGCGGCCGGTCCTGGGCTCTGTAGCGTGTCACGGTCGGCCTTCCCACGCCGACTGCTCGCCCGTCACTTACGCCGGAAGGCCCGGCTCCCGCGCATCGCGGGGGCCGGGCCTTCCGGTACGGGCAGGAGACCTCAGATCTCGAAGGCCTCGCTCACCAGCGCCTGCTGCTCCGTCTGGTGCCGCTTGTTCGACCCCACCGCGGGCGAGGACGAGTGCGGGCGCGACACGCGGACCAGCCGCGTGGCCGCCGGGACGTCGGCGCCGACCGACAGCTCCAGGTGGTCGATCAGGTTGAGGGCCATGAACGGCCAGCCGCCCTGGTTGGCCGGTTCCTCCTGCGCCCAGACGAACTTCTCGACGCCCGAGTACTTGGCGATCTCGGCCTGGACCTCGGCGCCCGGCAGCGGGTAGAGCCGCTCCAGCCGGATGATGGCCGTGTCCTTCGCACCGCGCTTCTGACGCTCCGCGTCGAGGTCGTAGTAGACCTTGCCGGAGCAGAAGATCACCTTGCGGACGCCCGCCGGGTCCACCGTCTCGTCGCCGATGACGGGGCGGAAGGCGCCGGAGGTGAACTCCTCGGTCTTCGAGGCCGCGGCCTTCAGACGCAGCATCGACTTCGGGGTGAAGACGACCAGCGGCCTGTGGTGCGGGTTGTGGACCTGCCAGCGCAGCAGGTGGAAGTAGTTCGACGGCAGCGTCGGCGCGGCGACCGTCATGTTGTTCTGCGCGCACAGCTGGAGGAAGCGCTCGATCCGGGCCGAGGAGTGGTCCGGGCCCTGGCCCTCGTAGCCGTGCGGCAGCAGCAGCGTGACACCAGAGGTCTGGTTCCACTTCTGCTCGGCGGACGAGATGAACTCGTCGACGATGGTCTGCGCGCCGTTGACGAAGTCACCGAACTGCGCCTCCCACAGGACCAGCGACTCCGGGCGGGCCAGCGAGTAGCCGTACTCGAAGCCCATCGCCGCGTACTCGCTGAGCAGCGAGTCGTAGACGTTGTAGCGGGCCTGGTCGTCGGTGAGGTAGAGCAGCGGGGTGTAGTCGTCGCCGGTCTCGCGGTCGACGAGCACCGCGTGGCGCTGGCCGAAGGTGCCACGGCGGGAGTCCTGTCCGGCGAGCCGGACCGGGGTGCCCTCCATGAGCAGCGAGCCGATGGCGAGGGTCTCGCCCATGCCCCAGTCGATCGTGTCGTCCTCGATCATCGCCGCGCGCCGCTGGAGCTGCGGGAACAGCCGCGGGTGGACGGTGATCCGGTCGGGGACGTTGACCTGGGACTCGGCGATCCGCTTGACGACCTCCTGGGAGACCGCCGTGTTCACCGCGACCGGGAACTCCGGCTGCGGCTCGGGGACCTCGGGCTGGGCCGGGGTCGAGATGGCGTCGCGGACCTCGGTGAAGACCTTCTCCAGCTGGCCCTGGAAGTCCTGCAGCGCCTGCTCGGCCTCTTCGAGTGTGATGTCGCCGCGCCCGATCAGCGACTCGGTGTAGAGCTTGCGCACCGAGCGCTTCTTGTCGATCAGGTCGTACATCAGCGGCTGGGTGAAACCGGGGTTGTCGGTCTCGTTGTGGCCGCGGCGGCGGTAGCAGATGAGGTCGATGACCACGTCCTTGTTGAACGCCTGGCGGAACTCGAAGGCCATCCGGGCGACGCGGACGACGGCCTCGGGGTCGTCGCCGTTGACGTGGAAGATCGGCGCCTCGATCATGCGCGCCACGTCGGTGGCGTACATCGAGGAGCGGGACGCCGCCGGGGCGGCGGTGAAGCCGACCTGGTTGTTGATGACGATGTGCACGGTGCCGCCGGTGCGGTAACCGCGCAGCTGCGACATGTTCAGCGTCTCCGCGACGACACCCTGGCCCGCGAAGGCCGCGTCCCCGTGGAGCTGCACCGGCAGGACGGTGAAGTCCGTGCCGGCCTTGCCGATGATGTCCTGCTTGGCGCGGGCGACACCTTCGACGACCGGGTCCACCGCCTCCAGGTGGGAGGGGTTGGCGGTGAGCGAGACCTTGATCTGCTCGCCGTCGAGACCGGTGAAGGTGCCCTCGGCGCCCAGGTGGTACTTGACGTCGCCGGAGCCGTGCATCGACTTCGGGTCGAGGTTGCCCTCGAACTCGCGGAAGATCTGCGCGTACGACTTGCCGACGATGTTGGCGAGGACGTTGAGGCGGCCGCGGTGGGCCATGCCGATGACGACCTCGTCCAGCCGCGACTCGGCCGCCGCGTCCAGCACCGCGTCCAGCAGCGGGATGCTGGACTCGCCGCCCTCCAGGGAGAACCGCTTCTGGCCGACGTACTTCGTCTGCAGGAACGTCTCGAACGCCTCGGCCGCGTTGAGGCGGCGCAGGATGCGCAGCTGCTCCTCGCGCTCCGGCTTGTCGTGGCTGCGCTCGACGCGGTCCTGAATCCACTTGCGCTGCTTCGGGTCCTGGATGTGCATGAACTCGATGCCGGTGGTGCGGCAGTACGAGTCGCGCAGCACGCCCAGGATGTCGCGCAGCTTCATCATGGTCTTGCCCGCGAAGCCGCCGACCGCGAACTCGCGCTCCAGGTCCCACAGGGTGAGCCCGTGCTCGATGATGTCGAGGTCGGGGTGCTTGCGCTGGCGGTACTCCAGCGGGTCGGTGTCGGCCATGACGTGGCCGCGGACCCGGTAGGCGTGGATCAGGTCGAAGACCCGGGCCGCCTTGGTGACGTCGTCGTCGTGGCTGACGTCGATGTCCTTGAGCCAGCGGACCGGCTCGTAGGGGATGCGCAGCGCCTTGAAGATCTCGTCGTAGAAGTCGTTCTCGCCGAGCAGCAGCTGGTTCATGACCCGCAGGAACTCGCCGGAGGCGGCGCCCTGGATCACGCGGTGGTCATAGGTGCTGGTCAGCGTCATGACCTTGGAGATGCCCAGCTTGTTCAGGGTGTCCTGGGACGTGCCCTGGAACTCGGCCGGGTACTCCATCGCGCCGACGCCCACGATCAGGCCCTGGCCGGGCATCAGCCGCGGCACGGAGTGCACGGTGCCGATGCCGCCGGGGTTGGTGAGGGAGGCGGTGACGCCGGTGAAGTCGTCCATCGTCAGCTTGTTCGCGCGGGCGCGGCGGACGATGTCCTCGTAGGCCTGCCAGAACTCGAAGAAGTTCAGCGTCTCGGCCTTCTTGATCGCCGCGACGACGAGCTGGCGGTCGCCGTTGGGCTTGACCAGGTCGATGGCGAGACCGAGGTTGATGTGCTCCGGCTTGACCAGGGTCGGCTTGCCGTCCTTCTCGGTGAACGAGTGGTTCATCGAGGGCATCGCCTTCAGCGCCTGCACCATGGCGTAGCCGATGAGGTGCGTGAAGGACACCTTGCCGCCACGGGCGCGCTTGAGGTGGTTGTTGATGACGATGCGCTGGTCGAACAGCAGCTTGACCGGAACCGCGCGGACCGAGGTGGCCGTCGGCAGCTCCAGCGAGGCGTTCATGTTCTTCGCGACGGCGGCGGACGGGCCGCGCAGCGTGACCAGCTCGGGACCGGCGGCGGGCTCGGCCTTCGCGGGCTTCGCGGAGGCCGTGGGCTCGGCGGGGGTCGGCTTGGCCGGTGCGGGCTTGGCCGGGGCCGGAGCCTTCGCCGCGGGAGCCGCAGGGGCTGCGGGAGCCGCCGCGGCGGGCTTCGCGGGCGCCGGGGCAGGCTTCGCCTCCGCGGGCTTGGCCGGGGCCGGAGCCTTCGCGGGCTGGGCCGCGGCGGGTGCCGCCGCGGTGGGAGCCGGGGCAGCGCCTCCGGACGCTCCCTGTGGTGGCGCGGCCACCGCGGAGCCGGTGTCCTGGCCCGGCTTGTAGTCGGCGAAGAAGTCCCACCAGGCTCGGTCGACCGAGTTCGGGTCCTGGAGGTACTGCTGGTAGATCTCGTCGACGAGCCACTCATTGGGTCCGAAGGCAGCGGCAGGGCTAGTTCCCTGCCCGTCCTGCTCGTCGGTCGAGACGCTCGAGGTGTTGGGGGACTGTGGCGACACGGCGGTAACCGCCCTCTTCCGCTTCACAAGGTGGTGGACAGCGGGAATAAAGGCTACGCCCCTTGACCCCTTACGTGCAGGCCGCACTGGTCAACGTCGTCTAAGTCACACTCATCGGCGGGTTTCAGCGCATGGCGTGGCGGGAAACACACGTGGTTCCGCTGTAACCGTCCGGGATGTGGGTACGCAAAAGTGCACCCACACCGCTCAGATGTGCGCTTCCGTCACCGACTTTACGTCAATTTTGATCTCTGGACGTCCCCCGGAAGGGTGACTTTGATCCGGCAGCCCCGAGGGGATTCGGCCACCCCGATGCGTCCGCCGTGCAGATCGACCGCCCAGCGCGCGATGGCCAGCCCCAGGCCGGTCCCCCCGTCGCTGCCCTGGCCGGGCCGTGGGCGGGTGCCGGACGCCGGACCCTGGAGGTTGGGGGAGAGGCTGCCCCGGTTGAAGCGTTCGAACACCCGGTGCCGCTCCGCCTCCGGGATGCCCGGGCCCTCGTCCATGACCTCCAGCTCCAGGCCCCCCGGCCCCTCACCGCGCCGCGCCCGCACACTGACCCGGCCGTGCGCCGGGCTGTGCTTCATCGCGTTGTCGATCAGGTTGGCCATGACCTGGTGCAGCCGCTCGGCGTCCGCGTACGCGGTCAGCTCCGGCGGGGAGACGTCGAGGTCGAGATGGACGTCCTTACGGGTGTGCTTGCCCGAACCCGCGTCCGCCCCCTTGGCCATGCTGGCCTCCTTGAGGATTCCGGCCAGATACGGCCAGACCTCGAAGGTGCGCGCGTGGAGCGGCACCACGCCGTTGTCCAGCCGCGACAGGTCGAGCAGCTGTTCGACCAGGCGGCCCAGCCGCTCGGTCTGGCGCAGCGCGACCCGCATCGTCTCCGGGTCCGCCTCCGAGACGCCGTCCACGACGTTCTCCAGCACTGCCCGCAGCGCCGCGATCGGCGTGCGCAGCTCGTGCGAGACGTTGGCGACCAGCTCCTTGCGGTGGGTGTCCACCGCCTCCAGATCGGCCGCCATCCGGTTGAACGAACTCGCCAGGTCGCCGAACTCGTCCCGGCGCTGGGCCGCCCCTACCCGCTGGGTGTAGTCACCGTGCGCCATCGCCTGGGTGACCTCGGTCATCTCGTCCAGCGGCGCGGTCAGCCCGTGCGCCACGAACTGGGTGATCAGCAGCGAGGCGATGATCGAGAAGACCGTGATTACGCGCAGCTCGGTGTCCGAGTGCATCGCCGCGAACACCAGCAGGGTCGTGATGATGACCGACCCGATGACCAGCGCGCCCAGCGCCGCCTTGACCGAGCGGTACGGGTCGAACGGCCGCAGCGCCTCCCACACCCGGCCCCAAGTGCTGCGTATCCGCTCGCTCCGGGGCAGGCTCCGGACCCGCCGGAGGTGCCGGTCCAGATCCCACGGGGTCCCGGGAGGCTTCGTCATGCCGCGGGCGTCTCCAGGGCGTAGCCGACGCCGTGCACCGTACGGATGCGCTCCGCGCCGATCTTCCGGCGCAGCGCCTTGATGTGGCTGTCCACGGTCCGGGTGCCGGAGGCGTCCGCCCAGTCCCACACCTCGGCCAGCAGCTGCTCCCGGGAGAGCACCGCGCGCGGGGTGTTCGCCAGACAGACCAGCAGGTCGAACTCGGTCGGCGTCAGATGGACGTCCGAGCCGCGCACCCGCACCCGGCGCTGGGCGTGGTCGATCTCCAGCTCGCCCAGCCGCAGAATCCCGCTGCGCGGGGTGTTCGCGGCCAGCGCCGCCCGTTCGACCCGCCGCAGCAGGACGTGCACCCGGGCCGCCACCTCGCGCATCGAGAACGGCTTGGTCATGTAGTCGTCGGCGCCGACCCCGAGGCCCACGAGCATGTCGGTCTCGTCGTCCCGCGCGGTCAGCATCAGGACCGGCACCGGCCGCCGCGCCTGCACCCGGCGGCAGACCTCCAGCCCGTCGAAGCCCGGCAGCATCACGTCGAGGACCAGCAGATCGGGCTGCCACGCCTCCGCCGTGTCCACGGCCGCCGGGCCGTCCGCGGCGGTCTGCACCTGGAATCCCTCGGCGCGCAGCCGGGCCGCGATGGCGTCCACTATGGTCGGGTCGTCCTCGACGACGAGGATTCGGCGCTGCGCCCCCGGGGTGGTCGTGGCGCCCCCGTTGTGGCCGTTGTGCATCTGCTCCATACGCCCGCCCCTGCGTCGTTCCCGTGAATCCGCGGCCGCCTACCGTTCGCGCGTGTGTCGAAACCCACGCCTCCGCGCCTGGTCACTTCCCGGCCACTTTTCGTAGGCAAGCAAGCGTAAGGGCAGCCTACGCGGCTCGGCTACGCGCCTCGAACCGCGAGATGCACCACGTCGGGCACACCCCGGGCAACGGTGATCTCTTCTGTACGCACCTGTGTGAACCCGGCATTCCGGAGAGCCCGCTCGAACGCGGGTGACGGCTGGGCCGACCACACGGCCAGTACGCCACCGGGGGTGAGACGGTCCGCGCAGGCGGCGAGCCCGGCGGGGGAGTACAGCCCGTCGTTGTCCTCGGTGACGGTCCAGTCGGGGCCGTTGTCGATGTCCAGACACAGCACGTCGTAGGGTCCCGCACCCTCTTCGGCGGTGCGCAGACGCTCCACCAGATCGGCGTGGACGATCTCCGCCCGCGGGTCGGACAGCGCCTCGCCGGACACCGCGGCCAGTGGCCCGTCCCGATGCCAGTCGATCACCGCCGCCTCCCGCTCGACCACCGTGATCCGCCCCCACCGCGGCTCGGAAACCGCCTCGACCAGCGAAAACCCCACACCGAGGCCGCCGATCAGCAGCGCGGGGGAGGGGCGGCCGGGCGGCAGCGCGCCGAGCGCGGAGCGGATCAGCAGGCGCTCGGAGCGGCCGTCGGCGGTGTCCATCAGGAAGCACCCATTGGCGATGATCTCGAAGACGGCGTCGTCGCCGCGGCCGCCCTCACCGGCGCCGCCGCCCCGCCGCCGCAGCACGACCTCGCCGTAGGGCCCCTCCCGGCGGTCGACGGTCACCGGCCGGTCGTCGGCGATGTCGTACGGCGACTGCATGGGGCAGGCCTCCCGGGCTTCCTCGCGTGCGCTGACGCGCTCATCCTCGCGCCGTGGCGGGCCGTGGTCCAACCAATAGATGTGGCGCAAATGTGGCGGCAAATGTGGCGGCCTTCACATCGCGCGACGGGTGAGATGACTCATGGGCCGGTCGTTGTTGAGAGGTCTGCGTGGATATACGCCGCACCCGCGCGGGGCGGGGATACGCGGATGACACCACACGCCCGTGACGAGTGAAGACGAGGAAAAGGGGCTCGCGATGACGACATCGGCGTCACCGGCCCCGGTGTGGCCCCGGCTGAGGAGCCTCCTGCCCGACCTCACCGCGGCGCCGTTCACCCTCTGCTACTCCCTGATCCTCCTCGGCACCGGCCTCTACGCCCACCTCGGCGACCCCCGCACCGTCCACGCCCTGCTCACCGTCTCCAGCACCGACGTCGCCCACCTCTCCCAGCGGCCGCTGCTGACCCTGCTGGCCAGCGGGCTGTGGGTGGTGGGCGGCATCACCTCCCCCTACCTGGTCGTCTTCCTCCTCGTGCTCGGCGCGCTCGAACGCCGCGTCGGCGGGCTGCGCACCGCCGGGGTCTTCCTGCTCGGCCACGTCCTCGCGACGCTGCTCACCGAGATCCCGGTCGCCGCGTCCGTCGCCGTCGGCCAGCTCCCGGACAGCTCGCTGCGCCGCCTCGACTACGGCGTCAGCTACGGCCTGGTCGCCTGCGCGGGCGCCCTCGCCGGACTCCTGCCGCCCCGCCCCCGCTGGGCGCTGACCGGCGGGATCGGCGCGGTACTGATCGCCGGAAGCCTGGTGCGCGCCGACCCCCTCACCGACTGGGGCCACGCCCTCGCCCTGCTCATCGGCATCACCTGCTGGCCCTACGCCCGCCGGGCCGCTCAGCGGCGCGGGTGATCGCTCACAGCGAACACGGTTCCGGGAACACCTGAGCCCTTCTCGGCATTGAGTCTGCATAGCTCAACTTGCCTGCCGAAGGGGAGATCATGGCTTCGCTGTCCACACCGCTCACCCTGCCCGTGTTGCCTCTCGATGACGAGGTCGTGCTGCCCGGCATGGTGGTGCCTCTGGACCTTTCCGATACCGATGTACGCGCCGCGGTGGAGGCCGCGCAGGCCGCCGCGCGGACCGATGGCGGGAAACCGCGGGTGCTGCTGGTGCCGCGTGTCGACGGGACGTACGCGGGCATCGGCACGCTCGGCACCGTCGAACAGGTGGGCCGGTTGTCCGACGGTGATCCCGGGGCGCTCATCCGCGGGGTGCGGCGGGTGCGGGTCGGGGCCGGGACCACCGGGCCCGGGGCCGCGCTGTGGATCGAGGGCACCACGGTCGAGGAGATCGTGCCCGATCCGCTGCCCGGTGCCGTCACCGAGCTGATGAAGGAGTACAAGGCGCTGGCCACCAGCTGGCTGCGCAAGCGCGGCGCCTGGCAGGTCGTGGACCGGGTGCAGGGGATCGACGATGTCTCGCAGCTCGCCGACAACTCCGGATACTCGCCCTTCCTGAGCGTCGCCCAGCGCGTGGAGCTGCTGGAGACCGCCGACCCGGTGGCCCGGCTCAAGCTGGCCGTGACGTGGCTGAGCGAGCACATGGCCGAGCAGGACGTGGCCGAGTCGATCGCCAAGGACGTCCAGGACGGCGTCGACAAGCAGCAGCGCGAGTTCCTGCTGCGGCGGCAGATGGAGGCCGTGCGCAAGGAGCTGGCCGAGCTGAACGGCGATCCCGGGGACGAGTCCGACGACTACCGGGCTCGCGTCGAGGCCGCCGATCTGCCCGAGAAGGTGCGCGAGGCGGCGCTGAAGGAGGTCGACAAGCTGGAGCGGGCCAGCGATCAGAGCCCCGAGGGCGGCTGGATTCGCACCTGGCTGGACACCGTCCTGGAGCTGCCGTGGAACGAGCGCACCGAGGACGCGTACGACATCCCCGGCGCCCGGGCGGTGCTCGACGCCGACCACGCGGGCCTGGCGGACGTGAAGGAGCGGATCACCGAATACCTGGCGGTGCGCAAGCGCCGCTCCGACCGCGGCCTCGGAGTCGTGGGCGGGCGGCGCGGCGGTGCCGTGCTGGCGCTCGTCGGCCCGCCCGGCGTCGGGAAGACCAGCCTCGGCGAGAGCGTGGCCCGCGCGATGGGGCGGAAGTTCGTCCGGGTCGCGCTCGGCGGCGTCCGCGACGAGGCGGAGATCCGCGGCCACCGGCGTACGTACGTCGGCGCGCTGCCCGGCCGCGTCGTACGGGCCGTCAAGGAGGCGGGTTCGATGAACCCGGTGGTTCTCCTGGACGAGATCGACAAGGTCGGCTCCGACTTCCGCGGCGACCCGGCCGCGGCCCTGCTGGAGGTCCTGGACCCGGCGCAGAACCACACCTTCCGGGACCACTACCTGGAGGTCGAACTCGACCTGTCCGACGTGGTCTTCCTGGCCACGGCCAACGTCCTGGAGGCCATTCCGGAAGCGCTGCTGGACCGCATGGAGCTGGTGCGTCTGGACGGCTACACCGAGGACGAGAAGGTCACTATCGTCCGCGACCACCTGCTGCCCCGGCAGCTGGAGCGCACCGGTCTGGAGCCGGGCGAGGTCGAGGTGGCGGACGAGGCGCTGCGCAAGCTGGCCGGGGAGTACACCCGGGAGGCGGGCGTACGGACCCTGGAGCGCTCGATCGCGCGGCTGCTGCGCAAGGTCGCGGCCCAGCACGAACTGGGCGAGCGCGAGCTGCCGTTCACGGTGGGCGTGGCGGAGCTGCGTCCGCTGATCGGGCGGCCGCACCACACCCCGGAGTCCGCGCAGGACCCCGCCGAGCGCCGCACCTCCGTCCCCGGAGTGGCGACCGGGCTCGCGGTGACGGGCGCGGGCGGCGACGTGCTGTACGTGGAGGCGTCGCTCGCGGACGCCGAGACGGGCGGCGCGGGGCTGGCCCTGACCGGCCAGCTGGGTGACGTCATGAAGGAGTCCGCCCAGATCGCCCTGTCCTTCCTGCGCTCCCATGGCGCGGAGCTGGAGCTTCCGGTCGGCGATCTGAAGGAACGCGGCATCCACCTCCACGTCCCGGCCGGTGCGGTGCCCAAGGACGGCCCGAGCGCGGGGGTCACCATGACCACCGCCCTGGCCTCGCTGCTGTCGGGCCGCCAGGTGCGGCCGGATGTGGCGATGACGGGCGAGGTCTCGCTGACCGGGCGGGTGCTGCCGATCGGCGGCGTCAAGCAGAAGCTGCTGGCGGCGCACCGGGCCGGGGTGACCACCGTGATCATCCCCAAGCGGAACGAGCCGGACCTGGACGATGTGCCCGCCGAGGTTCTGGAGAAGCTCGACGTCCACCCGGTCGCGGACGTCCGCCAGGTCCTGGAGCTGGCCCTCCAGCCCGCCTCGGCGAACGCCCCGGAGGTCCCGGTGGCGGCGTGACGGACGCCATCGGTGGCCGTGGCCCGGAACCCCGTGTCGAACGGGATTCCGGGCCACGCGTGACCTGGCGCCGTGCGTATCGTTGGACTAACCGGTCGCATGCGTATGGGCGTGCGGCGGGGAGGAGCGGCACAGTGACCGTCATGGAGATTGCTCAGATCGACACTGGCAGGATCGAGATGGCCGACAGCAGCGACGAGCTGACCTTGGACGCGATGTTCGAGGCGCTCGAGAAGATGCCCGTCCCCGAGGGAGTCAAGGTCGAGATTGTCGAGGGGAACATCTTCATGTCGCCGCAGCGGGACACCCACTGGGAGATCATCCTGGATATCGTCGAGCAATTGCGGACGATGTACCCGCGCAGGCGGATCAAGTCGGATGTCCGCATCGATTACCCCGGCCACCTCAATGGTTTCGCGACCGATGTGACGCTGCTGGCCGACGGGGCCGCCAAGGACTCCAAAGGGCGTTGGCGCTACCAGGACGTCGAGTTCGTCGCCGAGGTGATCTCGAAGCGCACGGGCACCAACGACTACGGCTCGAAGAGGGCGACCTATGCGGAGGCCGGAGTCCCCGTCTATCTGATCGCCGACCCGTACACCGGCAGGTGTCGTCTGTTCACCGAGCCCAAGGGCTGCGAATACCTCACCGAGCTGTCCGTTCCCTTCGGGAAGGAACTCAACCTGACGGACGTCGTCGGCCTGACGCTCAAGACCGACGAGTTCCCCCGGGACTGATAGGAGCAGGAGGCAGACAGGTCTGTCTGGTAGCTTTGGCGGCGAACCAGACAGACCTGTCTGTTCGTATGTCGTTCCCAGCTTCCCAGCGGAGGAAAGCCGTGCGCACTCTCGTCGTCTTCGCCCACCCCGACCTCGCCGCCTCACGCGCCAACGCCGCCCTCGCCGAGGCCGCCCGGCCGGTGGACGGCGTCACGTTCCACGATCTGTACGCCGCCTACCCGGATCTGAACATCGACGTCGAGCGCGAGCAGCGGCTGCTGCTGGAGCACGACCGGATCGTGCTCCAGTTCCCCTTCTACTGGTACTCGGCGCCGCCGCTGCTGAAGAAGTGGCTGGACGAGGTGTTCCTGTACGGCTTCGCGTACGGCACGAACGGCACCTCGCTGCGCGGCAAGGCGCTGCTCGTCGCCACCACGACGGGGGGCGCGGAGGAGATGTACCGGCCCGGCGGGTTCAACCGCTTCACGGTCGTCGACCTGCTCAAGACGTTCGACGCGACCGCGAACATCTCCGGGATGGCGTACGAGGAGCCGTTCGTCGTCCACGGCACGCTACGGCTGGACGACGCGGAGCTCGCCGTGCACCAGGAGCGCTACCGCGCCCTGCTGGCGTCCGGGGTGCCGCGCGAGCGCGATCTCGCCGTCGCGTAAGGCGGAAGGGGAGAGAGGAAGGGTCCGGTCGCTCGTACGCGACCGGGCCCTTCGCCGTATCCGATCGCCGTATCCGAGGGGGCTACACCCGCGCCGGGCACGCCTCCGCGATCAGCGCCCGCGCCGCGTTCCGTGCCGCCTCCGCGATCTCCGGCCGGGGCTCCAGCGCCGCCGCGGCCATCGCGCCGTCGACGAGGAGCGAGATCCGCAGGGCGAGCTGCGCGGGGTCGTCGGCTCCGGCCGCCCGGGCCAGCTCGGTCAGCCAGGCCCGTACGGTGCGCTTGTGCTCGGCCGTCGCGGTGTGCGCGGCGCTGCCCGGCTCCGTCTCGCCCGCGGTCCTGGTGAACGCGCAGCCGCGGAAGCCGTCCCGCAGGGTCGCCGCGCTCAGCGCGTCGAAGAGGCCGGTGAGCTGGTCGCGCGGATCGGGCCCGGCGGCCTTGGCGGCCCCGGTCAGCGCCCCGCGCCAGAAGGTGTCCGAGGTGCGCAGATAGGCCAGGACGAGGTCTTCCTTGCAGCGGAAGTGGGAGTACAGCGTCGCCTTGGCCACGCCCGACTCGGCGATGATCCGGTCCACTCCGACGCCCCGAATCCCATGGGCGTTGAACAGCTCGGTCGCCGTGGACAGGATGCGGTCGTGGGCGGAGGGGCGGATGCCGCTCATGATCATGCTCCTCGGGAGGGGCCGGGGGTACGGCCGGTGCCCTCCAGCGTACAGACAGACCTGTCCGTGCACTGGAGGGCGAGGAGCGCCGTGTGTGGGGGGCGTCGTGGCCGTCGGCTCAGCCGTTGGCGAGCGCCTTCAGCCGGTCGATCGCGCCGTTGAACAGGTTGTGGTCGCCGACCGTCGGGCCGGAGGAGGTGTACTGCCAGATGGTCTGGAAGTCCCAGCCCGCCGGCAGCTCGCCGACGGAGGAGCCGTAGCGCGGAATCCACAGCGGGTTGACGCCGCCGAAGGCGCTGGAGTTGCCGGTGCAGGTCTTCCACCAGCTGGTGGAGGTGTAGATCACCGGGTCGCGGCCGGTGAGCGACTTGTAGGTGCTGGTGAAGTCCTTGATCCAGCTGACCATCGCGCTGGTGCTCTTGCCGTAGCAGGTGGCGCCGTAGGGGTTGTACTCCATGTCCAGCGCGCCCGGCAGCGTCTTGCCGTCCTTGCTCCAGCCGCCGCCGTGGTCGACGAAGTAGTCGGCCTGGGCGGCGCCGGAGGAGTTGTCCGGCAGGGCGAAGTGGTACCCGCCGCGGATCATGCCGACGTTGTACGAGCCGGTGTACTGCTGGGCGAAGTACGGGTTGGTGTAGCTGGTGCCCTCGGTCGCCTTGACGTAGGCGAACTTGACCCCGCTGCTCCAGAGGGTCGACCAGGCGACGTTGCCCTGGTGGCTGCTGACGTCCACGCCTTCTACGGTGGCGAGCAGGTCGGACGGGGGCTCGCCGGTCGTGGAGCCGCCCTCGTGTTTGAGAATCTGCGAACCCGCCCAGTCTTCCTCGGGGTGGAGGGGGACGGCCTTCGTGCCGCCGCCCACCGCCGGGTCGTCGTCGGCGGACGCGGGGCCGGACAGTGCGAAGGTCGCGGTGAGGAGGGCGGTGAGGAGGGCGGCGAGCGTGCCGATCAGCGCGCTGGGGGTGCGCCGGGTCGGGCCGGATCTGTGCACAGGCATGGCGTGCCTCCGAAGCCTCGGTGGGGGGAGCGGGGGGATGTGATTGGAATGGCCATGTCAGGAACGACGCTACGGGCGTAGATGGGAAGGGGGAAGGGCCGGAGTGGGCTGCCGTTGGTCTAATCCTGCGAAATACTGAGGGAGCTGCGGTAACAGCCGCGCGTGCAAGAAAGTTTCACGATGTGAAAACCCGGAGAGGGCTCTGACGTGCACAACAACGGGGCAACGCCCCCCGAGGAGGGTGCGGGCGGCACCGTGGGCGGTATTGGTGTGGACCATGCGTTCCTGGCGCTGGAGCGCGAATTGGCGGTCTTCCTCCGCCGGGCCCGCGCCTCCTCGGGCGAATTGGCCCGCGAGGTCCACCCCGACCTGGAATCCGCCGCGTACGGGCTGCTGATGATCCTGGAGGACGCGGGGGAGCAGCGTGCGACGGACCTCGCGGCGTACATCGGTGTGGGCAAGGCGACGATGAGCCGTCAGCTGCGTGCGCTGGAGGGGCTCGGCCTGGTGGCCCGGGCGCCCGACCCGGCGGACGGCCGGGCCTTCCTGGTGCAGCTGACGGACGAGGGCCGGGCCCGCTTCCGGCGGGTCCGGGGCGCCCGGCGCGCGCGGTACGCCCGTCGGCTCGCCGCCTGGGAGCGCAGCGAGGTCGACGAACTCGCGCGGCTGCTGCACCGGTTGAACAGCACGCAGGAAGCCGACGAGCCCGGACAGGCGGCCCGCGCGGAGCGGGACCAGTAGGGCGCTCATGTACGTCAGGATCGGCGAGCCACGCCGATCCGGCGACGCGGGTGTGGCGACTGCGGTACCCGCCCCCTGAAGCCACCGCCGCCCAACCCCCACTGACGGCCCGCCGGACGAGGGCGGGCAACCCCGACCGGCCCCGCTCAGGCCCGCCGCCGCGCGTACGGCCGTCCGTGGGCCGTCGGGGCCCGACCCGCGAGGGCGGGGTGCCACGGCTCGGTGGGGCGGGGCTGTCGTGGGAGGGTGGTTCGTTACGGCTCGGCGAGGATCGCTGCCGCGTCGTCGTGGGTCTTGCCGCGGGGGAAGGCCGTCCGCTCCGGGTCGGCGTGCTCCGCCGCTCGTACCCGGTCGATCAGCGCCTGCGGCCCCTCCTTGCGCAGCAGTCCGAGGCAGGCGGTCCAGTCGCCCTCGTGGAACACCTCGACCCAGCGCGACGCCCCGTCGGTGAGGGCGGCCAGCGTCCGTACCTCCGGGCGCGGCAGGCTGCCGGTGACCGCCTTGGCGGCGACCGTGGGGTCGGCCGCGGCGGTGAAGAAGCCGCCCTCGGTGTTGCGCAGCGGGGCGACCCGGCGGCCCTCGGCGCGCAGCCGGTCGATGCGGTCGTCGAGCACGGCCGTCACCGCGCCCCCGGTCCGCTCGATGAGCAGGACGGAGTCGGAGAGCACCAGGTACTCGACCCGGTCCGCGTCCCAGCGCGCCACGACCACGGTCGCCTGGGGGGTGAGGGGGTGAGAAAGGTCACAAGTTGAACTATGTGCCTCGGCGGTGCGAGTGATCGCATACGCGAGGCAGTCGGCGAGCGTCGTGTCCCGCCGCGAACCGGTCAGTTCGAGCAGCGCGCCGCCGAGCCGGGCGGTGTACCAGGGCACGCCGTGGGCGCATCCGGAGTCGCCGTCGGGCGGCGGGGTCACCCCGTCCAGCACCACGAGCGCGCCGCCGTGTCCGGACGCGGGCAGGGCTACGGACGCGTAGTCCTCGTTGGGGCGCCGCGGGTCGCCGGGGGCGGTCGCGAGTTCGATGCGCATGCCATCAGTCTGCCGGACGGCAAGCGGTCGCTCCCGTTCCGGGCACGTGGCCGGGGCGTGGCCGGAAGGTGGCCGGGGACGGGGCCGGGGAGGTGGGCAGGGGGATGGGCATCCTGCCAGGACGGGCAAGCGTTTTCCAGCCCGGGAAAATCGGCCGCCGGGTATGGTCCGTGACGAAAGTTGGTGCTCAACTACGCAATGCGGTTCACTCGTTCGGGTGGGCCGGGTAGGTGATGCGTACCCGCTCCGGAGCCGTCCCTGGAAGGGTCGGAGTCCCTGCCGGGGGTGGGGAAACACAAGGGTTGATCCGTCGTCACCTCTGGAACCACAGCGGTCTGGAACCACAGCGGTCGGGCGAGAAAAGATGGTGAGCACCGGTGCGGAAGAAGCGGCTTCGGGGCACCAAGCGCAAGCACCTCGGTGAGCCCCGCGATCAGCACGAGCAGGGGGCGGCCGGGCCCCTTCCGGAGGCGGGGTCCACGCCGGAAGCCCCGGAACCGGCACAGGAACCAGCACCGGCACCGGCACAGCCGCCGCGGGGGCGCCCCGCGCGCGTCCGCAACCGGCTGACCGCCTCCGTCGCCCTCGTCTCCGTCGCCGTCCTCGCCGCCGGTGCCCCCGCCGTCCTCGGCGCCCTCGACGACGCCACCGAGGCCCAGCAGCTGGTCGACCTCGCCGAGACCAACCGCGGCACGGTGGCCCTCGCGCACTCCCTCGCCGACGAACGCGACGCCATGACCGCGTTCGTCGCCGCGGGCCGCACCACCGCCGCCGGCGGCGGCGTCTCCGAGAACCAGCGCGCCCGCGTCGACCGGCAGGTCCAGGAGGTGCGTGGACAGGTTCCGGGCGCCCTCGCCACGCTGCTGGACACCCTCCCCGAGATCCGTCAGCGGGCCCTGACCGGCAAGGGCTCCTCGCTCGACGTCTTCGACGCGTACACCGAGGCCGTCCAGGCGCTGAACCGGGTCGCCGACACCCTCGCCCGCAAGCTCCCGGCGGACGCCGACACCGGCCCCGCCCCCGCGCTCGCCCCGCTCGGCCGCGCCGTGGAGGAGGCGTCCGCCACCCGCGGGCTGCTGCTCGCGGCGCTCGCCGACCGCGACGGCCGGTCCCGGCTGACCGTGGCCGCCCAGCGCACCGAGGTGCGCGAGCAGTCCGCGCTCGCCGACTTCCGGCAGCTCGCCCCGGCCTCCGCGCGCGACGCCTACGACCGCACCGTCAACGGCACCGAGGTCACCACCGCCGAGCGCTACCTCGACCGGCTCACCGATCAGCCCCAGCTCTCCGGCCAGGACCTGTTCGTCGACAAGACCCGCCTCGCAGCGGCCCTGACCGCCCGCATCGACCGGATGCGCGGGGCCGAGTCCGCGCTCGCCTCCGCCGAGATCACCCGGCTCGGGCAGCTGCGCGACGACGACGTCACCGCCATCGAGGTGAGCATCGCGCTGGCCGGTGCCTGTCTGCTGCTCGCCCTCGGCACCAGCGTCCACAGCGCCCGCTCGATGACCCGCCCGCTGGCCGCGCTGCGGCTCGGCGCCCGCCGGGTCGCCGCCGATCCGGCCGCCGAGGAGCCGATCGCCTTCAAGGGCCGCGACGACGAGTTCGCCGACGCCGTACGGGCCGTCAACGAACTCCACCAGGCCGCCCTGCGCCAGTACGAGCGTCTGACCCGGCTCGACGGCGACCGCACCCGGCTGGCCGACGAGCAGCGGCGGCTGTCCGACGAGACGGCCGAGCTGCGCGCCGAACGGGACGCGGTCGCCACCCGGCTGGAGGGGCTGCGCGCCCGGGTCCACAGCAGCTTCGTCAACCTGGCGCTGCGCAGCCTCGGGCTGATCGAGCGCCAACTGGCGATCATCGAGTCCATGGAGGAGCAGGAGCAGGACCCCGACCGGCTCGAAACGCTCTTCCAGCTCGACCACCTCGCGACCGGCATGCGCCGCTACGGCGAGAACCTGCTGATCGTCGCGGGCTCCGAGCACCAGGCCGGCCACCCCGGCCCGGTGCCGCTGCTCGACGTGCTGCGCGCCTCGATCAGCGAGGTCGAGCGGTACGACCGGGTGCACATCCAGTCGCTGCCGCCGCACGCCCAGGTGGCCGGGTTCGCCGCGGACAGCGTCAGCCATCTGATCGCCGAACTGCTGGAGAACGCCACGGCGTTCTCGCCGCCGGACGCCGCGGTGCAGCTGTCCGGCTGGCTGCTGGAGAGCGGCGAGGTCATGCTCTCCGTCCAGGACGAGGGCATCGGCATGACGCCCGAGCGCCTCGCGGAGCTGAACGAACGGCTCGCCGACCCGGTCCCCGAGTACTGCCAGGGCCCGCAGCCGGACGACCCGCTGGGACTCGGCCTGTACGTGGTGACCCGGCTCGCCGCACGGCACGGCGTACGGGTGTCGCTGCGCGAGCAGCAGCCGGGCGGGGTGGCCGCCGTGGTCGTCCTGCCCGTCAAGATCCTTCCGGCGGGCCCGCCCGGCGCCGGACTCCCGCCCGCCCCGCCGGTCGCCGCGAGCGGCGCGCCCGGCGGCACCGGCCTGCCCGCCTTCCCGGGCGCCGCAGCCGAGGCCAACGGCAACGCCCTCCCGGTCCACGGCCGTCCGGCTGCCGCGGCCGGTGCCGGTGCCACAGAGGCGGAAAGTGCGGACAGTGCGGACGTTCCGGGCGTGGTGCCGGGCCAGCGCCGTCCGGTGGCCGCCGCGGCGGACTTCGGCGACGCGGACGACGGCGCGGACGGTACGGACGTCACGGAGCCCACCCCCGAGGCGGACGCGGGCCCCGAGACGGTGTCGTGGGCGGCCCGTGGCGAGGCCTGGGCGGGCATCGGGGACGAGGACCCGTACCCCATGGAGCCGACGCCGCCGCGCGGGCATCCGGCGCCCGGCCCGGGGGAGGAGCTGCCGGTCCTGCCGAAGCGCACCCCGAAGGCGGCGCCGGTGTCCGCCGACCCCGCCGAGCCCGTCGTGCCGGTCGGGCCCGTCGTCGAACGCACGATGGAGCTGACCGTGCCGGGCGGCGAGCAGCCGTTCGACAGCCGTCCCGTACGGCCCGCCGGTGCGGATGCCTGGGGCCCGTCCGAACCCGAGCGGCCGGAGCCGCGGGAGCAGCCTCACGACCCGTACGCGATCGGCCCCGACCAGCACTCCCGCGCCCCGGAGGCGACCGGCCAACTGCCCCGCACGGGCAAGGGACTTCCCAAGCGGACGCCGCAGAGCGTGGCCCTCCGCGACCCCGACCCGCAGGAGCGCACCGGGTCGGTGAACGCGGAGGAATTGCGGGCTAGGCTGGGCGGGTTTCAGCGCGGCGCGCGGGACGGCCGCCGGGACGCGGAGGCCGAGATCGCCGCACGCGGCACGGCAGAGCAGCGCGATACGGCAGAGCAGTACGGCACGGCAGAGCAGTACGGCACGGCCGAGCAGTACGGCACGGCAGGGCAGGCCGGGCAACGGGGCACGGCGCAAACGGGGGCGCAGGACGGTGGCGGCACGGTTGAGGAGGCACGCGGGTGAATGCGCCGAGTAGTACCTACGGGTTGAGTTCGGAGGCCCGTAATCTGCATTGGCTGCTGTCGAACCTGGTCGAGGAGGTGCCGGGGGTCCGCTCGGTGGCCGTCGTCTCGTCCGACGGGCTGATGCTGCTGTCCTCCGACGCGCGGCATGTCGCCGCTCCCGCGGGCCCGACGGTCCAGGACGGCCCGAAGGGTTCCACGGCCGACCTCGCGACGATCGTCTCGGGGCTGGGCAGCCTGACGCTCGGCGCGGCGAAGCTGATGGACGGCGGGGGCGTCAAGCAGACGGTGGTGGCGATGGACGAGGGCAGTCTCTTCGTCATGGCGATCAGCGACGGTTCGCTGCTGGGAGTGCACGCCACTCCGGACTGCGACATGTCCGTCGTCGCGTACCACATGGCGCTGTTCGTGGGCCGGGCCGGTCATGTGCTCACCCCCGAGCTGCGGTCCGAACTACGGAGGTCGCTGGAGTCGGCGCAGTGACGGCAGGGTCCGGCCGGGCCGCTCGCAGACCGGCCCGGGTGCGTCCGTACTCGCTCACCGGAGGCCGCACCCGCACGGGGCATGTGTTACTGGTGGAGACGTTCGTGGCGTCGCTGGAGCCCGCCGACGGGCCGGTGGACGGGCCCCCGGCCCCGGCGCCGGGCGGCGGTCCGGGGGCGCGGATGCTGCCGGAGATACGGGCCATCATCGACCTGTGCCGCAGGATGCGTTCGGTCGCGGAGGTCTCCGCGATGCTCAAGATTCCGCTGGGCGTGGTGCGGGTCCTGCTCAGCGACCTCGCAGATCAGGGAAAGATCCGTGTGTACGGCACCGGGCGGGGTCCCGGCCAGCCGGATCGCGCGTTGCTCGAAAGGGTGCTCGTTGGACTTCACAGACTCTGAGACGATGACGGTGACGCCGCCGCATGTGTCGGAGATACCCGGGGCCGGTATACCCGGCGCCGAAGAACGGCTTCAGAGCTGGCAGACGGACCGCTCACGGGCGCCGATCGCCACCAAGATAGTGATAGCGGGGGGTTTCGGCGTCGGGAAGACGACGTTCGTGGGCTCGGTCTCGGAGATCACTCCGCTGCAGACCGAGGCCCTGATGACGCGGGCCAGCGAGGATGTGGACGACCTCGGCGCGACGCCCGAGAAGCTGACCACGACCGTCGCGATGGACTTCGGGCGGATCACGCTCGAATCCGATCTGGTGCTCTATCTCTTCGGCACCCCGGGTCAGCAGCGGTTCTGGTTCATGTGGGACGACCTGATGCGCGGGGCGATCGGGGCGGTCGTGATGGCCGACACCCGGCGGCTGGAGGAGAGCTTCCCGGCGCTGGACTACTTCGAGAGTCTGGGCCTGCCGTACGTGGTGGCGGTCAACCACTTCGAGGGGACCCCGCGCTACGGCCCCGACGACGTCCGGGACGCACTCTCCGTATCGCCCGGGGTGCCGGTGGTGACCATGGACGCGCGGCAGCGGGTGACGGTGGTGGACGCGCTGCTCGCCCTGGTGGGCCACGCCGTTGACGTATCACCCGGGTGAACTAACCTCAGCTCCTCTCGGGGATTGGAATGCCCCGTTCCTCTTCCTGTCCCGAGCCTGAGAGAGAGTCACGGTCATGCGGAAGATACTCATCGTCGGAGCCGGACAGTCCGGCCTCCAACTCGCCCTCGGCCTCCAGGCCGAGGGCTACGAGGTCACCCTGGTGGCCAACCGCACGGCTGACGAGATCCGCTCCGGGCGGGTCATGTCCACGCAGTGCATGTTCCACACCGCGCTCCAGCACGAGCGCGACCTGAAGCTCAACTTCTGGGAGGAGCGGGCGCCGCGCATGGAGGGCCTCGGCGTGTCCATCGCCGGACCGCCGACCCCCGAGGGTCCGCACACCCGCGCCGTCGACTGGGTCGGGCGGCTCGACGGCTACGCCCAGTCCGTCGACCAGCGCATCAAGATGGCGGGCTGGACGGAGCTGTTCGAACAGCGCGGCGGCCAGCTGGTCATCCATGGCGCGTCCGTCTCCGACCTGGACTTCTTCACCCAGAGCCACGATCTGGTGCTGGTGGCCGCGGGCAAGGGCGAACTGGTCTCGCTCTTCGGCCGCGACGCCGCCCGCTCCCCGTACGACACCCCGCAGCGCGCGCTGGCCGTCTCCTATGTGCACGGACTCGGCCCGCGCCCCGAGCACCCGGACTACAGCGCGGCGCGCTGCAATCTGGTCCCCGGCGTCGGCGAGCTGTTCGTGATGCCGACCCTCACCACCAGCGGGAGCGCCGACATCCTCTTCTGGGAGGGCGTCCCGGGCGGTCCGGCCGATGTCTTCCAGGGCGTCACCGACCCGTCCGAGCACCTGGCCGCCACGCTGGAGCTGATGGAGCGGTTCACCCCCTGGGAGTACGCGCGGGCCACCAAGGTCGAGCTGACGGACGCGGGCGGCACGCTCGCCGGACGCTACGCCCCGACCGTACGCAACCCGATCGGCGAACTCCCCGGCGGCGGCCTGGTGCTCGGCGTGGCCGACGTCGTGGTCACCAACGACCCGATCACCGGCCAGGGCTCCAACTCGGCCGCCAAGTGCGCCGCCTCCTACCTGGACAGCATCGTCGCCCACGGCGACCGGCCGTTCGACGCCGCCTGGATGCGGGAGACCTTCGACCGCTACTGGGCGACCGCCCGGCACGTCACCAAGTGGACCAACGCGATGCTCGCCCCGCCCCCGGAGCACATCGTGCACCTGCTCGGCGCGGCGGGCGACCTGCCCCCGGTGGCCGACCGCGTCGCCAACGGCTTCAACGACCCGTCCGACTTCGAGCACTTCTTCTACGAGCCGGAGAAGGCAGCGTCCTACCTGGCCTCCCTCCCCGAAGGCCCCTGACCTCACGCCCGAGGCGGCCGGTCGCCCCCTACTCGCTCAGCCCCACGAGCCCCCAGCCCCGCCGGGCGGCCTCGGAAAGGACGCGGCCCCAGTCGTCCAGCAGGCCGGTGAACTCGTCGAAGTCGCCGACCCAGCGCCCGGGCGCGGCGGCATGCTCGTCGAACGCCCCACGCAACCCGTCGAGCCGGGGCCGTACGTCCTCCCACACCGCGGCCAGTTCCCGCACGCTGTCCGGCGACCTCGCGAGCAGCACGCCGTAGGTGACGGCGGGGTCATCGCAGAAGAAGCCCCGATCCACGTGGACCGCCTCACCGTCCAGCCCTCCCCAGACCAGCCCGAGCAGCAAGGCGTCCAACCCGGCCCGCACCGGCGGGTCGGCATGGTCGCGTACGGACTCCCACCGCTCCCCGGCCCAGAAGTGCGCCTTGAACGAACCACAGGTGCGCCAGAACTCGTAGACGGCGAAGAAGGCGCCGTTGGGCCCCCGCGGCCACTTCCAGTCGCCTTCGACCACCGGCGCGTCGTGATCCCACAGCCCGGTCTCGTCCGCGTACCAGGCACCCCGCAACCGCGACAGCCTCTCCCCGGGCGGCGCCTCGCCCAGCCATGACCAGTCGGCGACCAGCACCGTGATGTCCAGCCCCATGCCCGTGAGAGTACGCGGGGATGCGGGGGCCGAGGTGAGTATCCGTACGGATACGTGCCGCCGCGGGGCTGCCTACGGTGATGTTCATGACCGCACCCGAGCCCGCCTCGGCGCCCAGCCGCAGAGGGCGCTGGATCACCGTACTTGTGCTCACACCCGTGCTGATGCTGTTCGGCGGCGCCTGGTTCCTGATGTACGGCTTGCCGGAGTGGTACGACAAAGTGCCGCCGCCGGAAATGCTGCGGCGCATGGCGGCCCACAACCAGGACGCCTACCGCGTACTGGACCTCGGGCCCGTGCTCACGCCGAGGTCCGGGCCAAGGGACCCCGCCGAACACCATTCCAGCAACTCCGCTTCGACGGGCGAGTGTTACCCCGACGGCCTGGAAGCGATGGAGGACAAGCCTCTCGACGGTGTCTACAACGTCGATCACACCTGGACCGTCGTCAGGAAAGACGGCTCCGGGGTGCGGGCCGCCTTCGACCGGCTGAAGCACCACCTCACGGCGACTGGCTGGGAAGTCGACTGGGGCGAATCCATCAACAAGCAGAACTTCGGCGTGGTCGCCGACAAAGACGGCTACCGGCTGTCGATCCACTGGGAGTCGGATTCCCACGAGGTCGTCAGCCTTGGTACCAGTCCCTGCGCCCGCTTCCCCGACCGAGCGCAGGAGCGCGCCTACCGTCCCGCCGAGTACTTGGAGACCCCGAACCGGCGACTGACCCCGCCTGCCCTCGTGCCCGACCGGCGGCCCTAGCGCCGGCCAGCGCCTGGACGGACCACGCCCTGCACCGGGTTGGACGCGAGCGCGGAGAGCCGCACCGTGGTGCCGGGGCGGGGGGCCTGTACCACCTGGCCGCCTCCCGCGTAGATCGCCACATGGCTCGCGCCCTTGTTGTAGATCACCAGGTCACCGGGGCGCAGCTGGCTGAGCGAGATTCTCGGCAGTCGGCGCCACTGTTCCTGGCTGGTGCGCGGAATGACGCGTCCGGCGTGTGCCCACGCCTGGGAGGTCAGCCCCGAGCAGTCGAAGGCGTTCGGCCCCTCGGCGCCCCACACATACGGTTTGCCGATCTGGTTGAGCGCCCACCGCAGCGCCCGCTGCCCGGCCGAAGCCGAGGCCATCGGGAGGCGCCCGGGGGTCTTCGGCACCGTGCCGGGGGTGGTCGTACCGCTGCCCGCGCCCCCGCCCGCGCCCCCGGCCGGGCTGTTCGGGACCGGTCCGGTGTCCTGGCCGTCGCCCGCGCCCTGGGCGTCGCCGGTGTTCTGGCTGCCGCTGTTGCTCGTGCCCGTGTCCGTACCCGCGTCCGCACCCGTATCCGCGGGGCCCGGGGCGGGTGGCGGGGCGACGCCCTGGGTCCGGTGGGTGGAGCCGCCGAGCGCCCCGGAGGCGACCAGTTTGCGCTGCGCCTTGTTGGTCTCCTCGCGCTCCTTCTCCGCCACCTGGGTGATCTGGCGGGCGGTCAGCGAGGCGAGCATCTTCTCGATGTTCGTGAGCCGCTTCTTGACCTTGTCGCGCTGTTTCTTCTTCTTCGCGCTCAGCGACAGCTGCTTGTCCAGGGCGGTCCGGGCCCGGGTGGCGAGGGCGTCGGCGTGCCGCTCGCCCTTGATCAGCCGCTCCACGACGGCGGCCTCCCGGACCGCCGCCCGGTCCAGCTCGCGCGCCTGGTCGGCGGCCTCCTCCGGGTGCGGCGTGAGCAGCGTCAGCAGGAAGGTGTACGTGGAGAGCGGGGTGTGGCCCTGGTACTGCTGGCGGGCCAGCCGCCCCGCGTCCTCCCGGCTGGCGGCCAGGTGGGTGCGGCTGCGGGCGAGGTCGTCGGTCAGGCCCCGGGTCTTCGCCCGCTGGCGGCGCAGCTTCTCCTCGGTCGCGTTGTACGCCTCGGTCGCCTCCTCCGCCTTCCGGTACAGCGTCTTGAGCTGGGTGAGCAGCCCGGCGACGGACCGGTCCGCGGGCCGGGCGGAGGGCAGGGCAGGGGCGGCCGTGGCCGCCGGGACGGGCGGGACGAGCGCGGCGGCCGCGGTGATCGCCGCCGCGCAGACCGAGCCTACGATCCGTCCTGACACGGGCTCACACCTCCGGCTGCGGGAACTGGGTCCGACGACCACCTCAGCAGGAACGTGGCGTGACAGTCGTACTTTCGGGAGAATGATGGGCGAGTCGGCCCAACACGGTCACTCGTCCGGAGGGCTGGTCACGGCTGGTGGAACGGCCGTCCGGGGCACGCCTCGGCCCGGCCGTGCACGCCTCTGCCCGGTCGCATCGGCCCGACCGCCTCAGCCCGGTTTGGACCACGGCCACTTCGGTCCGCTGCCCGGCCTGCCCTCCGGGTCGTACTCGTACCGCCAGCCCCGGATCAGCCCCAGCCGCCGGGACATGCCCGCCGGGACGCGTCGGTAGACGTGCACGGTCGGCGGTCCGCCCGCCTCGTCCGGGACCGGGACCTCGTACGTCTTCGGCGGCTGCCCCGTGGCGCCGACCAGCACCGGCAGCACCCGGCCGTCCAGCGGCCCGCCGACGAACGGCGTCTCCTCGCTCCTCACCGCCCCACCAGCTTCACAGCAGGTGCCGCGCCTCGCCGAACACCGGCGCCACGCGCCGCACCAGCGCGCCCACCGGGCCGTGCGCGGGCTCCGCGGCGAGCGCGGCCCGCATCACCCGGGCCGCCTGCGGGTCGGTCGCCGCGGTGGCGGTCAGCAGCGCCACGAAGTGGTCCACCAGCCAGTCCCGCAGCTCCCCGGCCGAGGGCTGCTTGTTCTCGTCCAGCCAGATCAGCGAGGCCGCCTCGACCGCCGTGATCCAGGTGCGCACCATCATCCGCAGCCGGGCACCGGGCTCCTCGGCGGGCCCGTCCGCCGCCGCGTCGGCCGCCACATGCCGCAGGATCTGCTCGGCCGCGGCCCGCCGTACCTCGTCCACGATGGCGCTCGTCCGCGAGGTCTCGGCCACGCTGCCGCCGTGCAGCAGCGCGCTGAACCCCGCGTCGTGCTCGTCCACGAAGGTGAGATAGCGGTCCAGCACGTTGCCCAGGCGGCTGCTGAGCGGGCCGGTGCGCGGCTCCTCGAAGCACCCCTCCAGCTCATCGGCCGCGCTGCGCAGCGCGGCCTCGTACAACTGCTGCTTGCCGCCGGGGAAGTAGCGGTAGACGAGCGGGCGGGAGGCGCCCGCGGCCGAGGCGACGTCGTCCAGCGACACGTCCTCGGGCACGTGGTGGGCGAACAGGCCGAGCGCGGCGGTGATCAGTTCGGCGCGCCGCGCCTCGACGCTGAGCCTGCGGTACGCCCCGCGGCGCACGGTGGCCGGGGGCGCGGCGGTCGCCCGGTCCGCGTCCGCCGGGGCGGTGCCACTGCTCGTCGTCATGCCTGGCAGCGTAACCGCCCCCGGGCAGGTGGCGAGGGGCGCCCCGTTGACGAGGGCGCCCCGGCGCACGCCCGCTACAGCAGGCCGCTGCTCTGCCACAGCCGACGCCCCGCGCCGCGCAGCACCCCGACGTCGTCGAGGAATTCGGTCAGCCGCCGGGCGCCGCCGCGCATCACCTCGCGGCGGTGGCCGCTCGCCCGCACCTGGGCGACGGCCGCCCGCCGGTCCAGCCCGACGTCCGTGTACACCCGCGGGTTCACGAAGGCGAGCGAGAACAGCCGGGCGAACTCGCCCGACCCGACGCGGGTCAGCTCCTTCTCCCAGCGCGACGCCCGCACCATCTGGCGGCGCAGCTCCTCCCGCGCGTACCGCACATGGCGGGCCTCCTCCACCACATGGATGCGGGTCACGCCGCGCACCAGCGGCTGGACGCGCTCGTCGGGGAACGTCAGCCGCTGCATCCAGTCCAGCACCTCCTCGCCGAGCAGGGTGGCGGTGAACGAACCGGGCGTGGTGGAGAACGTCTTGAAGAACCGGCCCGCGTTCTGGTGGAGCCGGGAGACCGGGTACGCGGGGGTGCCGCCCTTGGCGATCAGCCGCGCGAACATCTGGGAGTGGCGGCACTCGTCGGCGATCTCGGTGAGCGCGTAGCGGACATGGGCGCTGGTCGCGGGCTTGTCGTAGATGTGCCGGGTGAGCAGCTGGATCAGGATGATCTCGAACCAGATGCCGAGCGAGGCCAGTGCCGCGGCCTCGTGGCGCGACAGCAGCATCCGCTGTTCCTCGGACATCCGCCGCCACATCGGGGTGCCGTAGAGGGAGACCAGCTCCGGCGGCCAGAACCACTTGTCCGGCTCGTGCGGCGCGTCCCAGTCCAGCTCGGTGTCGGGGTCGAACGAGTGCCGGGCGGAGGCCCGCAGCAGCCGTTCCGCCACCCGTTCCCGGTCCTTGAGGAGCCCCAGCGCGTCCCGGGGCGCGGCTGATTCGGTCGGGATCGTCATCGTCGTCAGACACCTCGCGGGAGTGGTCGCGGCCGGGACACCCCTTATGAGACTCTGTGTCAGCAAGCCCGTCAATCCCCAGCGGATTCCCCCGCGGATGTGGTGGAGCGCAGCGAGGCGAAGGAGACGCCGTGTCGACGCAGGAGCTCTACGCCATGGACCCCGGCGACCCGATGTGGCAGGTGCCCGCCGCCGGTGCCGCCCGGTTCAACTGGGAATACGACGACCACCGGGCCCGGCTGCTCGCCCTGTACCAGAAGGGCAAGGACAAGCAGTGGGACGCGACGAAGCGCATCGACTGGGACCTCGAGGTCGACCCCTACGACCCGCTCGGCACCCCCGACGAGGCGCTCGCCCTCTACGGCACGCCCCACTGGAACCGGATGTCCGAGCGGGAGCGGGCCGAACTGCGCCGCCACGCCGCCTCCTGGCAGTTCAGCCAGTTCCTCCACGGTGAACAGGGCGCGATGGTGTGCGCCGCCCGCATCGTCGAATCGGCGCCCGACCTCGACGCCAAGTTCTACTCCGCCACCCAGACCATGGACGAGGCCCGCCACGCCGAGCTGTACGGCCGCTTCCTGCGCGACAAGGTCGGCATGCTCTACCCGATCAACGACAACCTCCAGGAGCTGCTGGGCGACACCCTCCGCGACTCCCGCTGGGACATGGCCTACCTGGGCATGCAGGTCCTCATCGAAGGCCTGGCCCTCGCCGCGTTCGGCCTCATCCGCGACACCACCGACAAGCCCCTGCCCAAGCAGCTCCTCGCCTACGTCATGCAGGACGAGGCCCGCCACGTGGCCTTCGGCCGGATGGCGCTGCGCGACTACTACCGCGACCTGACCGACGCGGAGCTGCGCGAGCGCGAGGAGTTCGTCATCGAGGGCTGCTACCTCATGCGCGACCGGCTGCGCGGCGTCGAGGTGCTGGAGAACCTGGGCATCCCGAAGGCCGACGCCGAGGAGTACGCCGAGCGCTCCCCGTATCTGCACATGTTCCGCAAGCTGCTGTTCAGCCGCATCGTGCCGTGCGTGAAGGACATCGGCCTGTGGGGCGAACGCCTGCAGCGCGCCTACGTCGACATGGGCGTCCTGGAACTCGGCGACAGCAACCTGGACCTGCTGATGAACGAGGACGAGGAGGTGGCGCAGCGCCTGGACGCGCAGCGCTTCGCCGCCGAGGAGGCCGCCCGGACCGGCGAGGTGGAGGAGGCCATCGCGCAGGGGGAAATCATCGCGCAGGGGGCGGTCGAGGACTGAGGCGGCTCGTCGGGGGCCGAGTGCCACTCCACATGGCTGCGACGCGTTGTCGGTGGCGTGTGGTTCCCTCGGTACACGGGCGCGCGCCGCCTTGCCGTTCCGCCGGAGAGGATCTGCCCCATGGCCACCCGCCACACCGCCGCCTTCCGCCGTCTCCACGACGACCGCACCGGTTTCCTGATGCCGAACGCCTGGGACGCCGGGAGCGCGATCGTGCTTGCGGAGGCGGGGTTCGAGGCGCTCGCGACGACCAGCGCCGGGATCGCCTTCTCGCTGGGCAGGCCCGACCACACCATCCCGGAGGGCGGCAAGGCGGTCTCCCGGGCCACGATGTTCGACCGCGTCCGCCAGATCACCGAGGCCGTGGACCTGCCCGTCAACGGCGACCTGGAGGACGGGTACGGGGCGGAGCCCGGGACGGTCGCGGAGACCGTCCGGCTGGCCGTCGGCGCGGGCCTCGCGGGCGGCAACATCGAGGACTTCGCGGACGGGCGGCTGTACGACGAGGAGCTGGCCGTCGCCCGCATCGCCGCCGCCCGCGAGGCCGCGGACGCGGACGGCACCGGCTTCGTGCTCACCGCCCGCACCGACGGCCTGATGCTGCCCTCACCGGTCCCGCTCGCCGACGCGATCCGGCGCGCCAACAGGTACCGGGAGGCGGGCGCGGACTGCCTCTACGTACCGGGCGTCAACGACCTCGCGAGCATCACCACCCTGGTGGCCGAGGTCGACGGCCCGCTCAACGTGGTGATGGGCCTCGGCTCCACCGGCCTCACCGCCGACGCCCTCCGCTCCGCAGGTGTCGCCCGCCTCAGCCTCGGCGGCAGCATCGCGCGCGCCGCGCTGGGCTTCGTACGGGACAGCGCCCGGGAGCTGCTGGAGCGGGGGACGCTGACGTTCGCCGAGGCCCAGATCCCGCAGGGCGAGCTGAACGAGCTGTTCGCCCGGGATGCGTAGAGCTGGTGCCGAACGTCGGCGATGAAGTGAAGAGTTGGTGTACGGCCCAATAGTTTCCCCTCCAACATGACCTCGTTACCCGGGGCTTGCTAGGTTCTTGATCACCGCCACCGGAAATGCCGAGGTCATGTGGGGATGGCCCGGGCCGGGGACGGTTGTGTTGAAAGAACGGCCAAAGGGTGCTCTCCACGGCGGTGGGGGGCACCTCTTTGTCGGCCCCATCCGGAGGATGATGGTGGGGTGCGGATTCGAACGAGCACCTTCGAGGAACTTCCCCATCTCCAGGACATAGAGCGCGCCGCCGGACGGTGCTTCCGTGACATCGGGATGGACGAGATCGCCGATGACGAGCCCCTGAGCCTGGCGGAACTGGGGCGCTATCAGCGCGCCGGGCGGGTCTGGGTGGCGGTGGACGGCACGGACCGGGCCATGGCCTACGTGATCACCGACCCCGTCGACGGGAACACCCACATCGAGCAGATCTCGGTGCACCCGGACAGCGCCCGCCGCGGGGTGGGCCGGGCGCTGATCGAGTACGTCGCGGCGCGGGCGGCCGCCGACGGCGTACCCGCGCTGACCCTGACCACCTTCGTGGACGTGGCGTGGAACGCCCCCTACTACGCGGCCCGCTGCGGTTTCCGGCCTCTGACCGAGACCGAGCTGACCCCCGGACTCTGGGAGATCCGCCGCAGCGAGGCCGGGCACGGGCTGGACCGTTGGCCACGGGTGTGCATGCGAAGGGAGACCCGCTGATGGGCCCCGCCGACCCGATGGACCCCGCGCCCCGGCCCACCTCCACCGAGCTGCTGGGCCTGGCCCCCGACGCCCGCGCGCTCCTCCTCAACGCCGACGACTTCGGCATGTACCCGGCCGTCAACTCCGCCGTCGTCGAGTCCATCGAAAACGGCATCGCGGCGTCGTGCAGCCTGATGGTGCCGTGCCCGGCGGCGGCGCAGGCGTTGGAACTGCTGCGCGAGCGGCCGCACATCCCGTTCGGCGTCCACCTCACCCTCGTCCGCGACCTGCCCCGCCTCCCCTGGGGGCCGCTGTCGCCGAAGGAGCGGGTGCCCTCGCTGCTGGACGGGGCGGGCGAGCTGTACGACCCCGCCGGGATTCCGGAGCTGCTGGCCCGGGCCCGCCCGGCGGAGGTCGAGCGCGAGTTCCGCGCCCAGATCGACGCCGTACTGGACGCCGGGCTCGCCCCCGTCCACCTGGACTGGCACTGTCTGGCCGACGGCGGCCGCGAGGACATCCGCGATCTGACGCTCACCCTGGCCGCCGAGTACGGACTCGCGGCACGGATCTGGCGGGAACCCGCCCGGCGCGCGCTGCGCCGGCGCGGACTTCCCGCCCTCGACCACCCGTTTCTGGACAGTTTCGCCCTCGGCCTCGACGACAAGGCGGCCCACTACGCCCAATTGCTGCGCGAGCTGCCGCCCGGGCTCACCGAATGGGCCGTGCACCCGGGACTCGACGACGCCCACGCCCGGGCCGTCGACCCCGGCGGCTGGCAGATCCGCAGCACCGACCACGCCTTCCTGACCTCACCCCAGGCGCGCGACATCCTCCGTGAGGAGGGCATCGCCGTGGTCGACTACCAGGCGCTGCGGCGGATCTGGACGGCCGCCGGATAGCGCGGTGCGGGGGAGCGGCGGCCCAGCGGTGCGGGGTGGCGGCGGTCCAGCGGTGCGGGGGAGCGGCGGCACGCACAGCTCGTCCACGGCCTGCCGCAGCGCCCGTATCCGCGCCGTCTCCCCGGCCCGCCGCCACACCAGGCCGAGCATCGAGTCCGGCAGCCCCTCGACCGGGACGAACGTGATGTCGCGGCGGCCGTGGTACTCGGCGGTCGGGGGGCACAGCAGCATCCCGCCCCGGCCCGCCGCCACCGCCGTCAGCCCCTCCTGGAGAGTGCGCACCCGCGGGCCGTGGGGGATGGGGCGGCCGCCGGGGGTGACGGGCGGGGCCATGAACTCCCGCCAGTAGCGGGGCGCCGGATCGCACGGGGCGACGAGCGGGCAGCTCGCCAGCTCCTCGGCGTCCACCGCGTTCCGCCCCGCGAGGGGGTGCCCGGCGCGGATCACCAGCGTCTGCGGCTGCCGGGAGAATACCGGGCCCAGGACCAGATCCGGTTCCCCGACCGGCAGACAGACGATCGCCGCGTCCACCTCGCCGCCGCGCACCGCGCCGAACGGATCGGCCATCGGGATTTCCACGGTCTCCGGTTCGCAGCCGGGATGCCGCTCCCGGAAGGCCGCCAGCGTGGCCATCACCCGCTCGTCGGCGGCCCCTTGGAAACCGACGCGCAGCACGCCGGTGAGGCCGCTCGCCGCGCCCCTGGCCCCCTCGACCGCCCCGTACAGCGCGTCGTACGCGGGCCGCAGTTCGGCCAGGAACCGTTCTCCCAGCGGGGTCAGCCGCACCCGTCGGCTGGTGCGGTCCAGCAGCCGGGCGCCGATCCGCCTCTCCAGCGCGCGCAGCAACTGGCTGACTCTGCTCTGCGACACGTACAGCCGCTCCGCCGCGCGGCCGAAGTGCAGCTCCTCGCTGAGCGCGAGGAAACACTCCAGTTCGCGGATCTCCAGCCCGGACATCGGCCTCCCTCCTGCGATCCCTCTACTGGTTTCTGTACCGACCGCTCCGCCGACCGCTCCACCGATCCATGAGTCCCGCTCATAGAAGACTGAGGATTTCGGCGTTGTTCCCGGCCAGAGGCGGCGGTTCATTTGAGTCATGTCGAATTCCACGCCCCCTACCACGGAACTCACCGCTCCGGCAGGCGCATCCGGGTCAGCCGCCCCCGCGTACTCGCCGCTCAGAGCCTGGCTCGCCGTCGTCGCCGTGGCGTTCGGCACCTTCTCCGTCGTCACCACCGAGATGCTCCCGGTCGGCCTGCTCACCTCCATCGGCTCCGCGCTGCGGGTCTCGCCCGGCACGGCGGGCCTGGCCATGACCGTGCCGGGACTGGTCGCCGCGGTCGCCGCGCCCCTGCTGACCGTCACCGTCGGCCGCCTCGACCGGCGGCTGGTGCTGTGTGGCCTGATGGGACTCCTCGCGGCGGCCAACCTGGCCTCCGCCCTCGCCCCCGGCTTCGCCGTACTGCTGCTGGCCCGGGTACTGGTCGGGGTGTGCATCGGCGGGGTGTGGACCCTGGCCGCGGGGCTCGCCGTACGGCTGGTGCCGGAGAAGTCCGCGGGCCCCGCCACGTCGCTGATCTTCAGCGGGATCGCCGTCGCCTCCGTCCTGGGCGTACCGGTCGGAACGCTCATCGGCGACCTGGTCCACTGGCGCGCCGCGTTCGCCGGGATGGGCGCGCTGGCGCTGGCGACCGCCGCGGCCCTCGCCGTCACCCTGCCGCCGCTGCCCGCGACCGAGACCATCCGGCTGCGCGAGGTGCCGGGGCTGTTCCGCAACGCCCGGCTGCGGGTCGGGCTGATCACCACGCTGCTGCTGGTCACCGGCCATTTCGGCGCGTATACGTACGTCCGCCCGGTGCTGGAGGACGTCGCGGGCGTACGGACGGGACTGATCAGCACCCTGCTGCTCGCGTACGGCGTGGCGGGCATCGCCGGGAACTTCCTGGCGGGCGCCACCGCCCACCGCGACCCGCGCCGCACCCTCATGGTCATCTTCACCGTTCTGGCCACCGCGGTCCTGCTCATCCCGGTCGCGGGCGGCACCCTCGGCGGGGCGGTCACGCTGCTGGCGCTGTGGGGGCTGGCGTACGGCGGGGTGTCGGTGACCTCGCAGACCTGGGTGCTGCACGCGGCGCCGGACACGCGGGAGGCGGCCTCGGCGCTGTTCGTCGGCGTCTTCAACATCGCGATATCGCTGGGCGCGCTGCTCGGCGGCCGGGCGGCGGACGGGATCGCGCTCGTCGGCGTGATGTGGTTCGGCGGGGCGCTCGCGGTGCTGGCCCTGGCGCATGTGGCGATCTTCGGAAGGCGGTAGCCGCGTGCCGTGAGACCCTGAAACCAGGGGGCTCGTCTTCGGGAGTGATCCGATGGCAGTGAGCATGCACGTGGTCTGGAGCAAGGCCGAGCCGGGGCGCGTCATCTACGAGACGCACTCGATCGAGACGATCACCGACGGCAAAGGTGTCCACGCGACGGTCGACAGCCACACGTACGAGATCTCTGTCGGCAGCCGCGCGGAGGCGGAGTCGATCGCGGACACGGAGGGATACGAGCTGTTCCGCAAGGGCGAGGCGTGGGAGAGCCTGCCCGAGGAATGAGCGGGAACAGCGGACCGCCGGGGGTTTATGTGTGTTGTGCTCATTGCTGTGCCGCCCCGCTTGCACGGGGCGGCACGACAATCAGCGGTGACTCAGCCGAGACTCAACCGCGGCTCATGACCGGGACTCAGCCGTGGCTCAGCAGAAAGTCGACGTCCCGGGCCTCCGGGGCGGCGCCGCCGACCGTGACCGGCCGGGTGGCCGGTGCGTAACCGCTGGCGACCACCGTGTAGTGCTCACCGGTCAGCCCCGCGAAGCCGAAGCCCCCGTCCGCGCCCGTGACGCACTGCCCGACGACATCGCCGGAGGCGTCCAGCAGCGCCACGCGGGCGTCCTCCAGGGGGCGTCCGCCCTGGTCACGTACGGTGCCGCCGACCCGCGCGGCGGGCCGCAGCGATATGTCGACCCGTATCGGCTCACCGGCGGTCAGCTCGACCTGGGTGGCGTGCGGACGGTGTCCGTCGGCGCTGAGCGTCAGCGTGTACGTGCCGGAGGCCAGCTCCGCGAACGCGAACGCACCCTTCTCGTCCGTCCTCGCCGAACCCGCCACCTCGCCGTCCGCGCCGGTCGCGGTCGCGGTGGCCCCGGCCAGCGGCCCGCCGTTCTCGGACCGGACGGCTCCGGTCAGCCCGCCGCCTCCGGTCAGCCGCAGATCACAGACGACCGCGACGTCCGCCACCAGCAGCGTGGCGGCCTGCGGCTGATGCCCGGGGGCCGAGCCGATGAGGACGACACTCGCGCTGCCGGTCGCGGTCACGGTGTAGCGGCCGTCGCGCCCGCTGACCGTACGGCCGAGCTGGCGGCCGCCGGTGTCGATCAGGGTGACGGCGGCGTCGGCGAGCGGGGTGCCGTCGGAGCCGAGGACGCGGCCGTGGATGACGCTGCCGGAGAGGGCGGCGGGAGCCACGTCCTCCGCAACCGCCTTCTCGACGGCGGGCTCCGGCGCGATCGGAGTGCTCGGCGCGATCTGCGTGCTCCGCGCGCTCGGCACGGAGACGGCCGCAGGAGCGGAGGTGACCGGGGCAGGGCGCCGGGCGGGCAGACAGAAAGCGATCAGCAGACCCACGACCGAGGCCGCGCACGCCACCATGAACGACATCTGGAAGCCGTCCTTGCTCGGCAGCGCGACCCCGCCGAAGTCCGTCGTCTGATGGGCCAGGATCACCCCCACCACCGCGCTGGAGGTGGACATGCCGATGGACCGCATCAGGGTGTTCAGACCGTTCGCCGCGCCCGTCTCACGGGCTGGTACGGCGCTGACGATCAGGGTCGGCATGGCCGAGTACGCGAGGCCGATGCCGACGCCGAGCGCGGTGGCCAGCGTCACGACCTGCCAGATTTCGTCGATCATCACCACGCCCGCGCCGTACGTCGCACCGATCACGATGATGCCGATGATCAGCGAGACCTTGGGGCCGCGGGCGGCGTTGATGCGCGCGGACAGCGGCGAGACGAGCATCATCGCCACGCCCATCGGGGCGAAGTACAGCCCCGCCATGACCATCGACTGGCCGAGACCGTAGCCGGTGGCCTCCGGCAGCTGGAGCAGCTGCGGAAAGATCAGCGACATCGCGTAGAACGAGAAGCCGACCATGATCGAGGCGAGGTTGGTCAGCAGCACCTGGCGGCGCGCGGTGGTCCGCAGGTCGACCAGCGGCTCGGCGGTGCGCAGCTCGAAGACGCCCCACAGGAGCAGGATCAGCGCGGCCGCGCCGAACAGCCCGAGCGTCGTGCCGCTCGTCCAGCCCCAGTCGCCGCCCTTGGTGATGGGCAGCAGCAGACAGACGAGCCCGGCCGTCAGCCCGACCGCGCCGACCAGGTCGAAGCGGCTCGGGGTGCGTACGGAGGACTCCGGGACGACGGCCAGCACCAGCGCGATCGATATCGCGCCCAGCCCGGCGGCCCCGTAGAACAGCACGTGCCAGCTGGTGTGCTGCGCGACGAACGCGGCGGCGGGCAGCCCCAGCGCACCGCCGATGCCGAGCGAGGAGCTCATCAGGGCCATCGCCGAGCCCAGCCGCTGCGGCGGCAGCTCGTCCCGCATGATGCTGATGCCGAGCGGAATGGCGCCCATCGCCCCGCCCTGGATGGCCCGGCCGACCACCATTACGACCAGATCGGAGGTGACGGCGCAGGTCAGCGAGCCGATGACGAGCAGGGTCAGCGCGACCATCAGCATCCGGCGCTTGCCGAACATGTCCCCGAGCCGCCCCATGACGGGCGTCGAGACCGCCCCGGCGAGCAGGGTCGAGGTGATCACCCAGGACGCGTTCGAGCTGGTGGTGTGCAGCAGCTGCGGCAGCTCGCTCACGAGCGGGACGACCAGCGTCTGCATCACCGATACGGCGATGCCGCAGAACGCGAGCACCGCCACGAAACCGCCACCGACCTCGCGCTCCGGGAGCGCGGCGCCGACCGGCGCGGCGCTGGTGGGCTCCTCGACGCGAGCTGGGGCTGACTGGGCCATGCGGATGAGGCCTCCAAGCGGTACAACAGGGATGAGTAGGAGATGTGCATCCTACACATGCTGTGTATCGTGCACACTTCTGTTCCATGGAGCGGGGGCGACGAGGAGGAAGCGTGCGGGAGCGGCTGGAACTGCTGGAACGCGAGTTGATGCTGGTCGCCAGATGTCATGTCCTGACACCCCGGGACCGCAGGACATCTCCGGGCGAACCATCCGCCGATGAACCCTGCGCGCCCGACCGCCTCGACCGCTCGGCCTACCTACTCCTCTCCCGCCTGGACACCGAGGGCGCGATGTCGATCGGCCAGCTCGCCGACGCGTTCCAGCTCGACGTCTCGACCGTCAACCGCCAGACCGGCGCCCTGCTCCGCGGCGACCTGGTCGAGCGCATCCCCGACCCCGACGGCGGCCTCGCCCGCAAGCTCCGCGTCACCGCCTTGGGCGCCGAACGCCTCACCGCCGAACGCGACCGCCGCCGCACCAGCCTGGCCCGGCTGCTCGAAGACTGGACCCCGGAGGACCTGTCCCGCTTCGGCGAGGCCCTGACCCGCTTCAACCGCGAGGTGGAAGACCAGGACGGCCGCCCGTGGCCCCGCGAGGAGACATCGGAATCTACGGCCGAGGGCAAGCGTTGACCTGAGTACGGCCCCCAGCAGAACCCCCCGAGGAGGACGGTGAAGATGCCCACCCCGCACCCCCACACCGGCTCAGGTTCCGGACACCGCGTGGAGGTGGCCCGCGGCACGCAACACGTCAAGGTCACCATCGACGGCCAGGTAGTCGCCGAGACGGACCGCCCGTTGCTGCTCCACGAGACCGGCCTGCCTGTGCGCTACTACCTCCCGCCGGAGGACGTGGACCTCACCCTGTTCGAGCCCACCGACACCCGCACCACCTGCCCCTTCAAGGGCGAGGCGGCGTACTGGACGTACATCGGCCCGAACAGCGGCGCAGCCCTGCGCCCCGATGTCGTGTGGGCGTACGCACAGCCGATCGACGCGGTACCGGAGATCAAGAACCACCTGTCCTTCTACGACTCGGCAGCCGAGATCACGGTCTCCTGACCCGGCAGCCCCCATCACCCCATCAGCGGACCTTCCCCCTCCACCCCAGGGGGAACGGCTGACGCGTGCACCTCCATGCGTACTCCTGGCTGGGCGAGAAGGAACTGTTCGACCACGAAAACCTCCGCCGCCTCCCCGACCGCCCCCTGCCCCCGATCACCCCGGAGGACGAGGAGCACTACCGCGCCCTCCTCGACACCTTCCGCCGCTCCGAGCTGCCGCCCATGGAGACGGCGTACTGGCTCCTCAAATCCCCGAGCCTCATCCGCGCCACCTTCCACGAACCCAAGGAAGCGGCCACCTGGCTGGGCCAACAACTCACCGAACACGCCCCCGGCTTCCTCTCCCGAGGCGAAGCCAACACCGCCCGCCTCTCCCACCTCCTGGCCACCACCACAACCCGCCTCACCCAAGGCGCCGACGTCTCCCTGGGCTTCTACGCAGGCCGCACGTCCTTCCTCTCCCTGGCCGTGGTCACCTGCTCCCCGAACCCCCAGGCCCCCGACCTCCCCTGCCCCCAGCAAGGTGATGACACAGCTATCTGAACCAGGCGGAATCGCCGTGTTTGGGCCGCTATGTCGCTCGCGTGCTTTCGGGGGTGGCGCGGAGATGTTTGTATCGCAGTGCAAACATTGCGCTGAAGTGGAAATGACGGGGGCGGTGCATGACGCAGACCAAGCAGCCGTATCCGGCAGCCGAGCTGCTGACGGCGGTTCGTGGGGAAATTCAGGCTGAGCGACGCGGCGACGGTCAGGACAGGCAGAAGGTATCGCTCTCCGGCGGTCGACTCGCTTCCTCTTCTGCGGGGCGCTTCGAATACATTTTCGTCTGCAAGAAGTGGGATCATTCCCTTGAGGGCGTGCCCGTACTCGTTCGCCCCTCACGCTCCCGGGGCCTTTGGACGACGGCGGAAGTCTCCCGTATGCCCGACGGCAAGGTGCGGCTGATCGCCACGGAGGATCTGGGAAGATCTGTTTCCCACGTCCAGATCCGGCAGGACGATACGGCCGGTCTGGCCCTGATGGCCGAGCGTCTGGAATCGGTGGGACAGGACGACAGCCCTGTCCGGGTCGAGAGCGCTGGATGGATCGTCGGACGTGGCGATCCCGTCGTCGCCAAGGACGCCGACCCGGGGCGCTGGGTGTCCGACTGGCAGGCGCTGAGGCTGAATTCCCAGCAGAGGCTTGCGATCGAACGGGCCCTCGGCAGTCAGATCCTCTTCCTCTGGGGCCCACCCGGCACAGGGAAGACCGATGTCGTCGGCCACATCGTCGAGGGGTGCTTCAGGCAGGGGCATAACGTCCTGTTCCTCGCGCCGACGAAGGTCGCCGTCGACCAGGCGTTGGAGCGGATGTGTGATCTTCTCAAGGCGGAAGAACGCTTCACGGAGGGACTCGTTCAGCGTGCCGGGGATATCGAAGTGCCGTCCCTGCGCGACCGATATGGCGATTTCGTCGACCCCGCCCGGATCACCGCTCGGATATCCGAGCAGCTCGACGAGAGCCTCACCCAGGCGATGAAAGCGTTGAAGGACACCCGCGCAGCCATCTCCTTGCACGACGAGCTGGCGTCGTTGGAGCAGGCGCTTTCCGCGGCGCGCACGGCCCGTTCCGCGGCGACGACGTCGAAAGAGGCCGCTGAGGGGAGCGGGCTGCGAGCCGAAGCCGATGCCGCGCAGCTTCGCCTCAAGATCGGCCAGTTGGGAACCCCCAGCGGGCTCTTCGCGAAGCGGAAGGAAGCACAGCTCGCCACCTTGCGCGCTGACCTCGCAGAGGCCGAGACCATCTCCGATGGTGCGCGTAGGCAGATCGCGGGCGCGGAGCGCGATGCGGCGCAGGCCGCCAGTGACATCGGCGAACTGACCGGGCGCATGGCCGGCGCGCGGGCCAGGCTGACAGGCGTAGCCGCGCGCCCGCTGCTCGCGCGGCAAGCGGAAGCTCTGCAGAAGCAGGTTGACGACCTCGACCAACAACGCAGGAAGATTCACGACACCGTGCGGTCCCGGTGCCGCGTGATGGGCGCCACCGTGGCCAAGGCTGTTCAGTCACGGAAGTTGCTGGACCGCGTGGATGTCGTCGTCATGGACGAAGCGGGAATGGTCAACCTTCCGTCCGCCTGGCTCGCCGCCGGACTCGCCGGAAAGCGTGTGGTCGTCGCCGGAGACTTTCGGCAACTGCCCGCCGTCACGAAGGGCGAGAACGACCAGAAGGCGACAGAGCAGCAGCGCGCGCACTCCCGGGAATGGGCATCCCGCGATCCCTTTCACGCGGCTGGTCTGGTAAGCGATTCCGGGTCGGTCCGGCAGGACCCCCGGCTCGTCGCTCTGGACACGCAGTACCGGATGCGCGAGCCGATCTGTGATGTCGTCAATGCCGTCGCTTACCCGGATTCCCCGCTTTCCACCGGGCGTGACAGCCGTAGCCGCATCCCCTTCAACGGACTGGTCGACGCGCCGGTCATTCTCATCGACACCTCCAAGCACCGCATTCCCGGGCCCGACCACAAGGCCAATACGGTGAACGAGGCCGTCGTCCACGAACTGGTTCGCGGGCTTCAGTACGAGGGCGTACTTCCGGGCCGGAAGTGGGAGGACGTCCCGCCCGGAGAGCGCGCGACCGACCGGCTGGGGATCATCGCCCCTTACAAGGCACAAGTCAAGGCGCTGAAGAGCAGCCTCACCTACCGCTTCGGCGAGGATTACGACGGTCTCGTCGATACCATTCACCGGTTTCAGGGAAGCCAGCGCCCGATTGTCGTTTTCGACACCGCTGTCGGCGCGGGTAAGAACCCCGGTTTCTTCTACCAGGGAACCGGCTTGTCCTCCAGCACGTGCCGTCTGCTCAATGTCGGGCTCAGCCGGGCCCAGGACCATCTGATCGTGGTGGCCGACGTCGACCACCTGCGACGGAACCTCGCCCCGCACAGCGAGGCCCGGTCCATGCTCGACCACCTGGAAACCCACGCGCAGTTGATGTCCGCGGATCAGCTTGTGCCCACCCGGGACGCCGCCCAGCTCTCATCCCTCTCCGAGGAAGAGCTGGCGAGACCCGCCTTCTTCCCGGCGGACGAGGTCTACGAGGCAGTCACATGGGACATCGAGCGGGCGACCACCAGCATCGAGTTGTACTGTCCGTTCCTCGACCCGCAGCCGGTCCGCAAGTGGTCCGCCCTGCTGGGCCGGCGGGCTGCCAACGGCGTCAAGGTCGTCGTCTACACCCGGGCCGCCGAGGAGCAGCGCGACGATGCTGGGGTTACACGCCACCAGCAGAGGATCGACCAGCTGCGATCGGTCGGCTGTGAAGTGGACTTCCGGGAGCGTATGCACGAGAAGGTCCTCATCCTCGACGGCGCGGTGCTCTGGCACGGGTCGCTCAACCTCCTCGCCAACACAGGGCCGACCGACCTGATGATGCGGTTCACAGACCCCGCGGCGTGCGAGCGGGTCAGCCGCGTCATCGAACACGCCCGCAAGGACCGCGCCGCCTGGAACCCACGCACAGCACCAAGTGGCGGCAGTGGACGCGGGCGCGGGACGGACACGTCCGCAACGCCGTCGGGCGACGGCGTCTCCCCGGGCGATGTCGTCGACGGGCGGCTCTATCTCAAGGTTCCCTTCGAGGAGAAAGACGAGGCGAAGAAACTGCTGCGGGCGCGATGGGACGGACCGAAGCGCCTCTGGTACGTCGACGCGGCACACGTCAGCCGCCATCAGGCCAGTCGGTGGTTGCCCGACGAGGGCTGAGGCAGCGCGGGGCTCGGTCAGCTCTGCCGATCGCCGATCTTGCCCGTCATGTCGGTTGTCTGCCCGGCCGGTGGGGCGTCCGTATCCACCTCGGTGCCGAAGTCGGAGAACTCGATCAGGGTGCGCACCGTCATCTTCCGCGGGGTGGCGGTCCGGTCCGGTTGGTCCGTGGGCTTGATGTTCATGGTGACCTGCTGGCGGCGGATGCGGCCCTGGCCGTCCAGCCAGACGTCCATCGGGACGGTGGGGCCGACCTGGCGCTTCAACGTGGCGGTGCCGGAGAGCTTGTCGACGTCGACCGTGACCCGGTAGCGGGTGGTCTTCACGCCGTCGACCGTCGCCGTGCCCACCTTCTCGGTGTTCCGGTCGGTGATGCCCTTGGCGAGCGACGCGGACTGCGCGGGGTCGTTGATCTGGTTGCTGCTGCCGCTGTTCTGCTCGGCGGCCGCCTTCTTCAGATCGATCTTGATCCACGGCTTGTCACCGGGGACCTGCGCCCGCTGCCGAGCGGGAAGCTTCTGGTAGAGCACCTGGTCGACGACGCGCTGCTCGACCTTCTGGCCTCCGGCGCTGATGGTCATGGTGCTGTCGCCGTCCTCCAGGTCGATGACGCCCTCGCCGTCCGCGGCCGCCGTCTTGCCCGCGGCGGACGTCTCCGTCCGGAGCGTCATCCGCGCCGTCTCCTCCTCGGCGGTCCTGGCGTACGCGGTACGAACCGCCGCCGTGCCCCCGGCGGTGCCGCTCGCGGCCGACGTCTTGCCGCCCTTGCCGTCAGAATCCCCGTCGCTCCCGCAGGCGGTCAGTACCCCGCATGCGAGAAGGCCCACGGCCCCGATCGCACCCGCCCGTATCCCGCTGGCTAAGTGGGTCATGTCTCCAACTCCCCTCAACGAATGGGGATACCGAGTGCCCCGATGCGCCGGACGAGGCCGCCGAATAGCGAAAGCGTCCGATTGGCATCGGACTCGTCGATTCGGCGGTGTTGTGTGTACTGGGCTGGTAGATACGGTGTTTGGGGGGCTTCTTGGTAGCGGATCGTCCCCATGTGTGCGTTCCCGCTTCTCCGGAGGTACCGCCCGTATGACTCACCGGCACGTGACCGGCGCCGCACATCCCGGCATCAGCGACCCCGGTCTGGCCCGGTTGAAGGTCGTGCTGAGCGGCTGGCGCGGTTCGCTGCTCGACATGGGTGGGCGCAACAGGCTCCTGAACTTCCGCCACACGAGAACCGCCACCCTGGAACTCACCTCACCTGACGCCGCTGCCGTGCTGACCGGCCTCGCACGGGGCTGGAACTTCGCCCCCATCGCGGAGACTGATGAGGCCGCGGAAGCCACCGATGAAGTCGAGTCGGTACCGGAGGGCCCGTTTCCACCGGGCGAGCGCAAGCCGATAGCCGGTGGCGGGCTCGTCACCCACAAGACCCGGCAGACGGCCCTGGACGCCGCCCTCCGCCGCCTGCGCAGCACGTCCGCCCAGATGTACAACGACTACGGCCTGTGGGTGCTGTGGCTCGGCGTGGGCATGCTCGACTGGAGGGAAGCGGGCGCTCAGGAGACCAGCTCGGCCCCGCTGTTGCTCGTCCCGGTCGAGCTGCGCCGCGATGGCCGGACCAGCCGTGCCCGGTTGTACCGGGCCGAGGGCCAGGAGCCCGTCCACAATCCGGCTCTGGAGGTGAAGCTCGACCGGCTGGGCGTCGACTGGTCGCCGGTGACGAGCACCGACGTGGCCGACCTCGGCGCGGTACTCGCCGCCGCGCGGCACATCGCCGCCGGACAGGACGGCTGGTCGGTCGACGAGCGCGTGGTCCTCGGCCTCTTCTCCTCGTACAAGGAGGCCATGTACCAGGACCTGTCGCAGAACGAGGACCGCATCCTGGGCCATCCTCTGGTACGCGCGGTAGCGCTGGGCCCTGATTCCGAATTGCCCGCCGACGCCCTCTCCTTCGACCCTCCCGAGCTCGACCGTATCGACGAGATCCAGCTGCCCGAGCAGACCCCGCTCGTCCTCGACGCCGACGCGTCCCAGCGGCAGTGCATCGCGGCCGCACTCGAAGGGCGTTCGTTCGTCATGAACGGTCCGCCCGGTACGGGCAAGAGCCAGACCATCACCAACATGATCGCCGCCCTGATGCACTCGGGCCGCAGCGTGCTCTTCGTCAGCGAGAAGGCGGCGGCCCTCGACGTCGTACGCAACCGGCTGCGCGAAGTCGGTCTCGGGGACTTCGTCCTGGCCCTGCACAGCGGCGACACCACCAAGAAGGCGGTGGCGACGGAACTCGCCCGCGTGCTCACCACCGAGGCACGGGTCACCGGAGCGGCCGCCCACGAACTGGAGCGGGCACGCCGACTGCGCGAGGAACTCTCCCGCTACGCGGCGGCGATGAACCACGTGCGCGAGCCGCTGGAGCGCAGCCTGCACGACGTCCTGGGCCGCCTGGTCCTCCTGGAACAGGCCGGCACTCCCCAGCTCACCCTGCGGGCGGAGCACTGCAGGGCCGTCGGCGAACTCGGCCCGGGGGCGTTGGGGAACCTCACCGCCGCGGCCGGAGCCATCGGCCGCGCCTGGCGCCCGGCCACCGAGGGGGAGTCGTTCGCGTGGCGCGGACTGGTGGGTTCCGGGGCGCTGACAGCGGTGTCGGAGGCCGCCGAGGCGCTGGGCGCGCTGCGCACGGCCGGTGAGCGCAGGCCGTTCGCGGCCGCGATCGCCGAGCCTCGTACGGCGCACGACCTCCAGCAGACCGTACGGACGCTCCGCGCCGGACTGCCGGACCGGAGCCCGGCGCCGGGTGCCGTCCTCCCCGAGGACATCTCGGACACCCTCGCCCAGCTCGCCGACAACCTCGGCGCCCGTAAGCCGGACACCGCCGAGGCCGCGTTCGCGCTGTTCGCGCTGACCGATCTGGCATCCGCCGCCCACCGGCCGCCGAGCGGATGGTTCGACCCGGACACGCTGCGCGGGGCCCACGAGGCGGCACAGGAGTCGCACCGGGCGTTCGACACCCTCGCCGAGGCACGCGGCGCGGCCGACGACGTGTTCGGCGAGCAGATCCTCACAGCCCCGGAACTGCCCGCGCTGCTGGGGCGATTCGCCGACCAGCACCGGGGCCTCCTGGGCCGCTTCTCCGCCCAGTGCAAGGCCGACCGCGCGGCCGTCGCGGAGCTGACCCGGGACGGCGTCTGGCACAAGAAGCTGATCGGCCGGTTCGACCGGGCCCTCGCGTGGCAGCGGGCCGATGCCGAGGTCACACGCCTCGCCGACCGGCACAGCGCACTGCTGGGCCGGTACACGCCCCGTACCGGGGCAGACCTCGCGGCCCTCGACCATGCGCTGGCCACCGCTGATCGCATCGCCGAGCTGTCCGGAGGCGTCGAGCGCCCGGATGTGCTCGCCGCGTACCTCGCCGACGGCGAATCCACCCCCGACCCGTTGCCCGGACTGCTGACGCGAAGCGCACGCGACGCCCTGGGCGAGTGGTGCGACGCCGCGGCGCGACGCGCCGAACGCTGGTCCGACGCGGCGACGGCGCTCCTCGATCTCTTCGACGACGCGAGGCGGGCCCAGCTGTACCCGGCGCTGCTGGGCACCCTCGACCAGGCCCAGCAGGTCGTGGACGTCCTCTTGGCGGACCCGCAGGGGCCGCAGGAGTGGCAGGCGTACCGCGACGGGCTGGCCGGGCTGGCCCGCCACCGGGTGGACGAGCTCGTGCCCCGCGCGGTGGAGCGCGGCATCCCCGCGGAGCAGTTGCCCGACGTGGTGGAGTACGCGGTGCTCAGGTCCTGGGCGGACGGTCACCTCGATACCGACGAGAGGCTCCGTACGACCCGCTCCGCCGATCTGGACGCGCGGGTCGCGGACTTCCAGGAGGCCGACCGCCGTCTGGTCGCGGCGGCGGGCGGCGCCGTGATCGAGGCGTGCAACCAGCGCAGGCCCCGCAGGTTCCACGGGGGCGCCTCCGCCGTCATCACCAACCAGGCACAGCGGAAGGCGCGGCTCATGCCGGTGCGCGACCTGCTGGGCCGGACCAGGGACGTCGTACGGACGATCAAGCCGTGCTTCATGATGAGCCCGCTCACGGTCAGCCTCCACCTGCCCGCCGACTACGACTTCGACGTGGTCATCTTCGACGAGGCGTCGCAGGTACGGCCCGCCGACGCGGTCAACTGCGTCTACCGCGGGCGCTCGCTGATCGTCGCGGGCGACGAGAACCAGTTGCCCCCGACATCGTTCTTCGACGCGGCCATGGAGGACGACGGCGACGAATACGACGAGGACCTGCCGGAGTCCTTCGAGTCGCTGCTCAAGGCGTGCCAGGCCGGTGCCATGAACGTCCTCACCCTGGGCTGGCACTACCGCAGCCGCCACGAGAACCTGATCACGTTCAGCAACCGGGAGTTCTACGGCAACTCCATGGTGACCTTTCCCGGCGCCCTCGACCACGGCAACGATGTGGGCGTCGCCTTCCTCACCGCGGACGGCGGTACGTACGACCGGGGCGGCCGCCGCGACAACCGGATCGAGGCGGAGTTCATCGCCCGGCGCGTCATCCACCACTTCGACACCCGGCCCGGCCGCACCCTCGGCGTCGTCGCCCTCTCCCAGGCCCAGGCGTCTGCCATCGACCTCGCGGTCCGGCAGGCCCGTCTGGCACGCCCCGACCTCGACGACTGCTTCACCGAGGGCCGTCTTGACGGCTTCTTCATCAAGAACCTCGAATCGGTACAGGGCGACGAACGCGACGTCATGATCATGTCCATCGGCTACGGCCCCGACGAGCACGGCAAACTCGGCCTGAACTTCGGCCCCATCAACAGGGACGGCGGCTGGCGCCGCCTCAACGTGGCCGTCACCCGCGCCCGCTACCGCATGGAAGTCGTCGCCTCCTTCCACGGCAGCGCCCTCGCCGACAGCCCGAACAGAAGCGTCCAGCACCTCAAGCGCTACCTCCAGTACGCCGAGAACGGCCCCGATGTCCTCGCCCAGGACGTCGTACAGTCAGCCGACGCGGAGCCCGAGAGCCCCTTCGAGGAGTCGGTGCTCCAGGTGCTGCGCGGCTGGGGATACGAGGTCCAGCCACAGGTAGGCGTCGCCGGATTCCGCATCGACATGGGCCTGCGCCACCCGGACGCCCCCGGCACGTACGCCCTGGGCATCGAATGCGACGGCGCGATGTACCACTCGTCCAAGGCGGCCCGCGACCGCGACCGGCTGCGCGAAGAGGTCCTGCGGGGCCTGGGCTGGAAGCTACACCGCATCTGGGGCACGGACTGGTACCGGGGGCGCACCGCCGCCGAGACACGGCTGCGGGAGGCGGTCGAGCGAGCCGTCGCGGTGAACCCGCTCGCGGCGTCGCCCGACGAGCCGCCGCCGCCCGTCGCGGCCGGCCGACCCGGGGTGCCGGAACAGGCGACGGTGAGGCCACCCGCGGGGACCGCGGCCGTGGACCATGAGCGGGTCCCGGTCGACACCGAGCCGGACCGCCCATGGAGCGCCCCGTACGCGCGGTGCGACGTCTACGTGACGCCGACGGCCGAACTCCACACCCCCGAGGCCCGGCCCGCGCTGCGCCAGGTCCTGGCCCGGATCATCGAGGCCGAGGGACCCATCCACGAAGAGCTGCTGATCAAGCGTGCCCGCGAGGCGTGGGGCAAGAGCAAGGCGGGCCCCAGGATTCGCGAGAACATCCGCCAGGTGGTGCGTGCCCTCAGCCGCGCGGGCACGGTCGTCGCATCCAGCGACTTCCTCGACGCGGCGGACCGGCAGACCCTCAAGGCCCGCCACCCGGCCGACGGCTCCCCGCCCCGCCAGGCCGCCCACATCGCCCCGGCCGAACGACGCCTCGCCCTCCAGGAACTCGCCGCCGAATGCCCGGGCATGTCCCGGGAGGAACTGCTCCGCCAGGCATGCGAGTTCTTCGGCTGGAAGCGACTGGGCCCGGACATCCGCACGGCCCTGGAGACGGACGTCGCCGAACTGTACGCACACGGAGTGTTCGTGGGCGCGGAAGGCCGTATCACCGTGACCCGGTGAGCCTGGCCGCACAGCGCGGCGGACCCCGCAAGCCGCATCAGGGTATCGTCAGCCCACCGGCTCCGGGGTCCGGGCCTCGGCCTGGACGAGTTCGCGCAGCTTGGCACGCGTCTCGGCGTCCGTGGAGTAGATCACGGTGCCTTTCATGCCCCGGGTCAGCAGCACCTTGTACGTGTTGCGGATCAGCCGGTCCACATCCTCATTCGGTGTGGACTTCTTGAATACCGGGTCCTTCGAGGCCGAACGGTCGGCCACCCAGTGGTCATCGCGCCACACCAGATCTGGACCCATGATGACGCCACTCCAGTCGTACTCGAAGCCCTGAGCGGTATAGACACAGCCGACCTGGCCGAAGCCGGCCGGGTCGGTTGCCCACAGGGCGGCCGGCGGCGCACCCGCCACCGCCCGGTCACCGTAGACGTTCCACGGCCTGGCCCAGCCGCCGATGATGACGTCCGCCGGGAGCGACTGACCCGGCGCGATCTTGGTGGTCCACTTCCAGCAGTACCCGGCGGACATGCGGGCGCCGTACCCCTGAGCGCGTCGGCTCTCGAGGAACGCCTCCATCTGCTCAGGAGTGTCCGCCACCAAGAGCTCCATTTTGGAGTCGGGCTCCCAGCCGATCGGGCTCTCGTCCTCCAGACGGAGCAGCCGCACCACCCAGTCCAGGTAGGCGTCACTGCCACCGCAACGGAACTGGCCGTCGAGGGGCACCGTAGTGACTGGCAGCCCCTTGGCAGCCGCCGCGTCTTCGATCTCGTGCAGGGAGCCCATCTCTCCGGGGCGTACGACCTGGTGCTCGTCCAGGAGGAAGACCGGCACCCGGGACGCGTCGATGAGTTCCTCCACCTGGCGCTTGCCGGTGCGATCAGCGGCTCGCGTGTAGCGGTTGGCTGAAGTCCGGCGCATCCGGTGCGCCTCGTCGCAGATCAGCACGTCGAGACCGTTGCGCTCGGCGGTCATGAAACTGTTGAAGTACTTGAAGAGATCCTGGACTTCCCGCTTACGGGACCCCGCGACCTTCCGCATGGTCTTGGTGAAGGAAGCCGAACCCGTGGCGTGCAACGCGGACCTCCCCTGGCGGTACAGCTCCCCGAGAAGAGACAGCGCGATCACGCTCTTCCCGCTTCCTGGACCACCGGTGACGACGATGACTTCTTTGTTGTCGGCCTGCCGCGAGTTCCGAACGGCTTTGAGTACGAGTTCGTACGCGATCTGCTGCTCAGCGAGCAAGCGGAACTGTTCCCGGTCGCGGATCTCCTGAGCGGCGACATCGATGAGCTGAGTGGACGGCTTGATCTTTCCTGCTTGGAGGGCATCGGCAGCAAGCGCGCCGGACTCTGGCGCGAGGTGCTCCTGGAGAAACTCGATGAACTTGCCCCGCTTGTCCCCGGTGAAGAAGCGACCGCGCGGACTCTGCCCGGCGACATCCAGCGCTCCGGCTCCGAACTCAGTGGCGTTGTGGAGGTAGGCCGCACCGACGACCTGGTGTTCCCGCCCGTCCAGCGCCCCGTTGAACCGGGCCAGGTAGTCGCAGTACCCCCGGACCTGCTCGATGGGATTGAGCATCGGGCGGGAGCGCATTCCGTCGACGTGGCAGAGTCGCGGGGCTTCCTCGTCCGGATAAGCCTCGGTCCACTGCTTCAGTTCCACGACCACGTAGGAGGGTTCACGGGTCTTCGGGTGTACGCCGGCGAGTATGGCATCGGCACGCTTGCTGGTGAGCGGCAGCGCGTACTCCAGCATCACCTCGACCTCGCCGAGACCGGCCTCCATCACCGAGTTCACCAGCGCGGGCAGAGAATGCTCCCACGATCGGCGCTCACCGTAGGAGGGTTGATGCCCGTGCGCGTGAACGAATCGGTCCGCCAGATGGAAGTACAGCGCTCCCGACTGGATCTCGGCTGCGGCCGACGCAACGGATTCACGGATCAACAAGAAAGGCCCCCAGACAGCACACGATCGCTGGAGCGGGTGGGGGCGTGTCCTTCACATCCTGTACGGGGCAAGCCCGTCAGAAGCGGAAGCCCGGCGGGCCGCAGGAAAATCGGTATCAACTGTAGTTGCCTTCGACGTCGCTGTGGTCTGGGAGCACGGTTCGGAGGAACTTCTGGGTGTCGGGGTCGGTGGAGTACAGGCGCGTACCGCGCGTGCCTCGGGTGGCGAGGACCCGGTAGGTGTTCAGCGCGTACCGCAGGTACTGCTGAGGGGTGAGGTGTTTCAGGGCCAGGTCTTCGCTCTCGTCGGGCTGGGCCCGCCACCCCTGGGCCGTCCAGACGAGGTCCTTTCCCAGAATGACCGCCCCATAGTCGTACTCCATGCCTTGCGCGGTGTAGACGCACCCGACCTGGTGCTGTCCGCCCTCGTCCGTGGACCAGAAGGCGCGTCCCGGGACCCCGTCCCCGGCGGCGATCATGTCGGCCCGCGAGTTCCAGGGCCGCTCCCACAGGTGCTCCCCGGAAGCGTCCTTCCAGGGAATGGAGACGTCCGGCAACAGCGGTGGGACGTCGGGGGAATTCCAGCGCCAGCAGTAGCCGGCGGTGATGCGCGCGCTCAGGCCGTCGCGGATGCGACCGGTGATCCACCCCTCGAGCTGTGCGGGATTCTCCGCGAGGGCCAGGTCGTAATCGTCGCCACTCCAGCGCGGCGGGCGTGCTTCCGGAGACAGCAGGGCGTCCACCCAGTCCAGATAGGGGCGAGAGCCGCTGCATCGGAACTGGGCGGGTAGATCGACATGGGCAAAGCTGCAGCTCTCCTGCTCGGCCATGCGCCGCAGCTCATCCACGGTGGTGCCTTCGCCTGGGCGGACGATCTGGCCTTCGTCGAGGAAGAGGACAAGGACGGCACACTCAGCTATCAGGTCGGTCAGCAGCTTGGGGAATTCTTTGGTGCGCAAGCCTTGGCCCGTGCGGGCACGGTGGGCCTCATCCAGCAGCACAACGCTCGTATCTTTGTTGAGCTCGCGGGGCAGGCGGGTGGTGAATGTGGCGATGAGCCCCCGCGCCGATTCTCCGACGGCGCGACCGAGCTGCTGAGACAGGGTCCCCGTCGGGGAGAGAAGACGCGGGTTGGCGCCGGGTTCCCGACAGAGGTCACCAAAAATCCGGGTCGCAATGGCGGTTTTCCCGGTCCCAGGTCCTCCGGTGACGACGACGACGTGCCCACGGTGTCCCTGCCGTGCGGCTTTGATGGCGCTGTCGATGCGCTGACGCGCCTCGTCCTGCTCTCCGATGAGGCGAAACGTTTCGTGGCCGCTGATGACGCCGGCGACCTTGGCCAGCAGTTTCGGAGACGGGCGGTGTCGCGTCTCCAGGAATTCGGTGACACGTTCCGGGGCCGCTGGCTGCAGGCCCGGGCAGTGGAGGCGTTCGGCCAGCAGATGCGGCGGAGTGTCAGCGGTCACGTCGTCGGGGCCGAGTATGGAGTACGCGGCGCTGGGGCCCGACTCCTGAAGCCCCCGCAAGCCATCGATCAGGTCCGGACGTGCCTCATGGAGATAAGCGAGGCCTTCGACGTCAAGGTGCAGCTCGGGAGGAACCCACTCGTTGAGGTAGTTGACGTAGCCACCGACCTGACGTGCCGGGTGGAGCACTTCCCTCTTTCCGACGTGGAGCATCCCCGACCCCGCGGCGTGGGGCGCGGCATCTCTCCACTGCTTGAGTTCGACGGCCACAGCGACCAGGGACTCTGCCCCGGGACGGTGGCCAAGAAGGAGCGCGTCGATGCGCTGGCTGGTGCCCGGCAGCTCGTACTCCAGCAAGAGGTGCAGCTCGCTCAGCTTCGCTGCGAGCAGGACCTCCAGTAAGGGCGGCCAGCTGTTCACCCAACTCTCTACTTCTTCTTCGCCGGGGGAGCGTCCGTGGATGGTGCGGTAGCGATGGGTGCACTCTCTGATGAACTCGGGATCGGTGACCTTCACCGCAGCCTCAGCTACCGTTCCTCCGAAAATATGCATGGCCACGATCTAATCAGTGGTGTCCGCAGGCAGCCGCGCCGCCCCTTGGGCACGGGGCGGTGGCTGATTTCGCCCTCTACCTGTCCACACTCGGCCACGTCACGCTGGTCAGATGCGGCGGGATTGTCGACTGGCTTGATGTGCTGGTGGCGCCTGGGGGGTGGCCGGTGGCCTACGTACCGATCCTCAAGGGTAAAGCGGGGGAATTCATGGCCCTTGAGCACGCGACGCCTGAGGTCCGAGCTTGCATCCGCCCAGTGATGGAGGTTGTCCCCGACCCGGACCTCAGGGACATCTTGGAGACCTTCTGCGACCACGCCATGGACGCTGTGCCGAATGGCACGGTGCTCACCGTCGACTGTGGCGCCCTACCAGAGGTCCGGGTTCTCCAAGGTGACGTCGGCGGTCCGATGGCCCGAGTGAGCGAGTCGCTTGGCCTCAGGGGCGTGACCATGTGCCCGGTCGTCCGGTGCACCGACACCGACGGTGTGATGGCCGAGGCGGCGATCGCCGTGGCCGGGCACCAGAGCGGGGCGTGCCTTCGCGTCGCGGTGGCCGCGGACTCAGGCGAACCCTTCCCGGACAAAGAGCGAATTCGCGGGCTGCTCCGCGACCTCAAAGTCGAGCCCGAGGAGACCGACCTTCTGGTAGATGCCGGCCCTGTACGGTCCATCGCTGGTCGGGACGGCGCCGTGGAGCGCGTTCTGGAAGCGTTGAGGTTGCTTTCCCCGTGGCGATGGCGAGAGAGGTGTGTCGCTGCGGGCGCGTTCCCTGCCAATCTCACCGGCTTCCCCCGCGGCCAGGCGACACCTGTGCCACGGCTGGACGCGCAGCTGTGGCAGCAGGTGATCAATCGGTGGGATGGCGAGCCGCCGGATTTTGGGGACTTCGGGGTCACGCACCCGCACATGCCGAAGAGATCCAAGGGAACGCCAGACCCCAACATGCGCTACACGACGAGAGGCGACTGGCAGGTCTTCGTCTACCCGAGGATCCGCTCCGGCAATGATGACTTCTTCACTCTGAGCCAAGACCTCGTCGCTTCCCCTTACTGGCCGTCCACTGGTGCACAGACCTCGTGGGGGGACGCCCGGATCCTCGACTGCGCTCATCGACGACGGCCGAAAGCCGGAGGTGGTGCAGAGTGGCGAGCATGGGCGACCTCACACCACCTTGCGGTGGTTTCAGCCAACTTGGAGGCCATGGGCGCCCATGACCGCTCCGCTATGTGAGGATGTCGGCCTCTCGGCCCGGCCAAGCGAGTTCGATCCCCACTCGGTGACATATCCCGAGCCAACGGGCGTCAGTGGGTTCGTGCTCCACCCAGAGGACCGCCCGCACATTCGCGGCTCGAGCTCGGAGCAGATCGTGGTAATCGAGAAGCTGACCCACGCCGAGACGCATCTGTCGCGCCTCATTGGTTCTGGTCAGAGACTTGACCTCGCATACGGCGAGGTCATCGTCACCCTTGCGCCAGGCGAGGTCGAAGTCCGGATCAGCCGCGCCGGGCGAGAGAACCGTCATACCCCGCTCCCTGGCAGCCGCCGCCAGATCGTTCTGCAGTCTCCGATGTGCCTTGAGGTTCCGCGTGGCGAGGTCTGCGTTCACTGGACCGGGGGTGGCGGCGGCTGGCTCGACAGTATCGTCCGCGACTCGGTACTCACAGCCCACGGGCACGTCAGCCGGCTGCGAAGCAGCGCCCACGGGTACGAGATGGAATTGGGTGACCCGCCGCATCGAGCCCCCGCCGGGCTCCGAGAGGTCTGTGTAGTGGTATGGAGCCGCGGGATCCACAGCGAACTCTCCGACGTAGCGGATATCATCGCCGTCTCGGTCGAAGAGACGCAGCGCCAGGCCCTCGCGCGCATGGTCACGGATCGCCGCGTCGTTCGTGCTTGAGGAGTCTTGGTCACCGATCCAGTCTTCACCGATGTAACGGAGGGTCCCATCCTCCGCCCATCCGTTACGACAACCTTGTCCGTGATCGGTGTGTGGGCTGGCGAAGAGCAGAACGTTCCCGGACTCCGGGCATGTGCTGATATCTCCGGCCCGGCTGCCTCCGTAGAGGTCGTGGAGGTCCTCGCGCCGGATCGTGTCACCGGGCCGCAGCCCCCACTCGCGCGACCCAGCGGTACGGCGCTGGTCGAACGCTTCGCTGAAGGCTTCCCACTGGTCATCGCTCAGACGGTGGGGATTTCCGGCGAAGAGCGTCCGAAATGGCGAGGCACCCACGAACCGTGGGTCCTCGGTGAACTCATTCCGAGGGACCGGCTCGTCGAGCCATTCATCCATGATGAGTGGGGCGTACCAGCGTCGCCCTGGGTCTTCTTGCCAGTACTCGTCCGGATGGGATGCCTGCTGTGTCGGGGGCCCGGTGAATCGACCGCGGCCGATGAGACCTCCCTTGGGCCCCGTAATCCACATGACGAACCGGTCGCCATCTGCTAACTCCCCTCTGTAACGCGCCACGCTCCAGGCCTGGAGCTCATGGCCGTCCCGGCGGAATGAGTCCAGATCGAACACGTCTCGGTTGCAGGTGAGGAGCCAAGCGTTCATACGTCACCCTCTGAGTCGGCCGACCTGTTGAGCAGGACTTGGAGGCTACGGCACGCCTCTGACACACGGTCCCCAGCCATCAGCCGGCTCCACAGCGAATCGGCGTCCCGTCACGCACTCCACGTCGTGAACCTGACCGGTTCGCGGAGCGCCGCGGCCGCTCCATCGAGATCGGCCAGGCGGGCGGCCAGCGTCGCCTCGGCGAGGCGCGGTGGAAGGGCGACGCTGAACTTCAAGCCGGTCAGGGCGCGTGGGTCCACCGCGGGCAGGCACAAGTGCTCGGCGCCCTCCGCGGCGGCCTTCTTCCATTCGAGTGGGGTGATGTCCTCGCGCAGCCGGACGTACGCGTCCGTGGGGCGTTGGAAGGGGTCGGCCACGGAGGTGAGCGTGGCGGCGAGGGTGGCATTGGCGCGGTATCCCGCCCACGTCCACCAGCGGACGTTCGTGTCCCGCCCGCCCCGCATGATCACGGTGCCGCCGGGGTGCACCAGGTTGGTGCTCGCCTCGCGGGCCTGGGCGAGCGCGCCCTCGGCGCGCCGGGTGAGGGTGACCGGTGGTGTCGCGCCGAGTAGCACGTCCCGCGCCGCCCGCATCAGCTCGTACGAGGCGGCGCGGGCGAAGCCGACGCTGCCCCAGCGGGCCCTTCCGCCCCCGTCCACCGGCTCGACGAAACAGCGGCGCCGCGACCAGTCGATGTAGGTCACCTGCCAACTGCGCCCGGCGAGCAGCAGCCGGCGCGGCCCCACGACCTCGTCGGTGAGCAGCGCGGGGTCCGTCGTACCGATTACCGTACGGCCGGACAGCACGGTGAACTCCGGCGCGGCGGTGAACACCGCCGTGAGGTCCATGAAGTGCCGGAAGCCGAAGCGCTGTTCGGCCTCGGGGCCGATGAACATCAGCCCGCCGTCCAGATTCAGATACCCCTCGTCGATCAGGTGGCGCACGATGGGCTCCGCCGAGGCACCGAACGGGCCGAGCCCGCCCCACCATTCCCGCCACAACCGGTCGCCGACCCGGTGTTCCTGAAGACACAGGGCGAGGAGCTGCTGGGCGGTGATGTGCCGGGGTTCCGGCGGAGCGACGACCGGTTCCACCCAGCCGCGGGACCAGAGCAGGAGGAGAGCGGCAGCCGACAGCAGCCCGGATTCGTCCACCGCCAGGAAGAGACAGTTGCGCTTCGACCCGGGCCGCCGTCCGGTGCGCCCCAGACGCTGGAGGAACGAGGCGACCGTGCCGGGCGCGTCGATCTGGATGACCCGGTCCAGGTCACCGACGTCGATGCCGAGCTCCAGCGTGCTGGTGGAGACGATCACACAGTCACGGGCTTCCGCGAAGGCTTCCTCCGCCCGGCGTCGCTCGTCAGCGGACAGCGAGGCGTGAGACAGGAAGGTGGTCACGCCTTTCGCCCGCAGCGCTTCGCCGAGCTTCTCCACGTCCCGGCGTGCCTCGCAGAACACCAGACGCTTCTCGCCCCGGTGCAGCGCCGCGATCACCGTTGCGGCGTTGGCCAGCGAACCGACGTAGTCGAGTTCGATCTCCCCGGGTGGGGGGAGCGCCGGAGCTTTCTCCCGAAGGTGAGGAGCGACGACCCGCGCCGTACGTTTGCCGGCCCCGGACCCCTGGAGCCAGGTCAGCAGCTCATCGGGGTTTCCCACCGTCGCGGAGAGGCCGACACGCTGAACCGGCCGGTCGGCCACCCGCTCCAGCCGCTCCAGTACGGCCAGCAGGTGCCAGCCGCGGTCGTCCCCCGCGAAGGCGTGCACCTCGTCGACGACGATGGTCCGGAGCCCCGAGAAGAAGGCCCGGTGGTCGACGTTGGCACTGACCAACATCGCTTCCAGTGACTCCGGAGTGGTCAGCAGTACGTCCGGCCGGTCGCACAGGATGCGCTTGCGGCGCGTCTGGGGGACGTCGCCGTGCCAGAGCGCGGCGGTGCGGCCGAGCCAGGAGGCGTACGTCTCCAGGCGGGGCAGCAGATTGTTCAGCAGCGCCTTGAGGGGACAGACGTAAAGCACCGACGTACCGGTCCAGCTTTCCTTCGCCATCCTCGACAGCAGGGGAAAGGCCGCTGCCTCGGTCTTGCCACCGGCGGTGGGGGCCAGCACCACCGCGTCCGACCCGTCCATCAGCGGCGCGATCGCTTCCTCTTGGAGCGGCCGCAGACCAGACCAGCCCAGGGAGTTCACGATGTGGTGGACCAGGCCCCGGTGCAGTCGGTCCAGCGGATCGACGTCCCCCGGCATCTCCGTCACGGCAGGTCCAAGGCGATGTCGTCGGCGCTCGTGGTCGCCGCCGTGTTGCGTTCGACCTCGCTCAGCTCCGCCGTGTTCACCGTGAGCGCGTAATGCTCGCGCGGGTCGAAGTCCTCGAACTGATCGACACGGTCGAGGACATCGCCGACCAATTTCTTCAGGAACAGCCGGGGCGCGACCCCCACCCTGCCGCCCAGCGCCCCACCCACGGCCTTGGCCAGATCGATGATGTACGCGTCGTCCGCGACGGCCTTGACGCGGTCCGGGTTCGAGGAGCCGCTCGCGTACAGGTCACGGATGGTGAGCCCCAGGCCGACGAGCGAGTCGAGGGTGAAGCCGGAGAGCCGCAGCTGCACGGCGCGCGGATTGTCGAAGCGGGGATCGGTCGTGAAGTCGGTGGCCAGGCGCTGGGCCAGGGGGGCCAGACGCTGGACGCCCTGCTGGCCCTCGAAGAACGCGGGAGTTCCCGTGACCATCAAGTAGAGCCCCGGGAAGCGCCCGGAGTGCACCTCGTCGATGAGCTGGCGCAGCGCGTTCAACGCCTTGTCCCGCGCATCGGAGCGCACCCGCTGAAGCGTCTCCACCTCGTCGAGTACGACGAAGAGCCCCGCGTGCCCGGAGTCGCGCAGCACGGTGAGAAGGCCCTGCAGGAAACCGAGCGCGCCGAAGTGGTCCAGATCTCCGCGTACTCCGGCCGCTTTACGGGCCGAGGCGGCGACATGCGGCTGTCCGCCCAGCCAGGCCATCACGGCCGACGCGGTGGCCTCGTCGCCTGCGGCGAGAGCGGCCCGGTACCCGCGCAGGGCGATGGCGAATGACGGAGCGTGCCGGGAGACCTCGACGAGCCGGGCCGTCATCAGCCGTTCGACCTCGTCGGGCAGCTCCTCCTCCGCGGCCCCGGCGGCGAGCGCGTCCTCTTCGAGAGCGTAGGACCACGCGTCCACGACGGGCCGCAGTGCGCTCGGCGGAAAGCCGGGGGTGGTCAGCCGTTCGGTGAGGCGGCGGTAGACGGTCTCCAGCTTGTGCAGCGGCGTCTCGTTCTCGGAGACCTGGATCTCGGCGACGGCGAAGTTGCGGCGCTTGGCGCGTTCGCCGAGCCACCGGGTGAAGAAGGTCTTGCCGGATCCGTATTCGCCCCGGACCGCCTTGAAAACCGAAGATCCCGACGCGACGGCGTCGAGTTCCGAGGCGAGCGCCTGCTCGAAGCGTTCCAGACCTGTCGCGAGGAGATCGAGTCCGCTCTCGGGGACGGCACCACGCCGAAGGGCATCGATCACGTCGCGGCGCCGGGCGGCGCTGACGGGCCCGCCGCGGCCGGGGCTGTCTGTACTCACCCCATCAGTCTCGCACTGCGGCAGGCGCTTCCGGCGTCCCCGTCGTAGCACTTGACGCATGGTTGGTCACTTGATGCAATCGTGTGTTCACACCGTTCAGCTCAATCGGGGGGAAGATCCAGCGTGGCGCTCGACGGCCTGAATCTAGGCGCTGTACTCAAGGACGTCGCATCCGGAGCCCTTCAGCTTCCTGATTTCCAGCGTGATTGGAAATGGGATGACGAACGCATCAGGGCTCTCATCGCGACAGTGACACTCGACTATCCGCTCGGCGTCGTGATGGCGCTGCAGACCGGCGGCGTATCTCAGTTCAAACCCCGCACGCTCAATGGCGCGGAGTCCGCCGAGGGCACGACGCCCGAGTTACTGCTCCTTGACGGGCAGCAGCGCATGACTTCCCTGTATCAGGCCCTTCACCGGGACCGTCCGGTCGAAACGGTCGACACGCGGGGCAAGCCACTGGAGCGCTGGTACTACATCGACATCGCCAAAGCGATCGGGGCACCCGCCGACCGTGATGACGCGGTGTTCTCCGTTCCCGAGGACCGGATCCTCAAAGCCGATTTCGCACGCCGGGTCGTTCTCGACCTGAGCACGGTCGAGCAGGAGTGCGCCGCCGGATTCTTTCCCCTCCACATCGTGTTCGACCCGCATCGGGTGAACCAGTGGCTCCAGGAGTTCGTGAAGGCCGATCCGGCGAACTGGGGTGTCTGGAGCGAGTTTCAGCAGCATGTTCTCAATCATGTGCAGCAGTTCCAGGTTCCGATGATCAAGCTTCCGGCCTCCACCACCATGGACGCCGTGTGCGCTGTGTTCGAGCGGGTGAACACCGGTGGGGTGTCACTCAACGTCTTCGAACTGCTCACCGCCACTTACGCGGGCAACCAGGAGCATGTCGCGGAGCGCGGCGACTACTACCGGCTCCCGGTCGAGTGGGAGCAGATCAAGAAGGACCTGACCTCTTCCTACCCGGTGTTCGGCCGCATGGAGGCCGGTGTCGAGGACGGCCTGAGCAGCAGTGACTTCCTGCAGGCCGTCGCCCTTGTCCGCACCTGGGAGGAGAAGCAGGGCGGCCAGCGCAGCTCGGTGTCCTGCAAGCGCCGCGACCTGCTGCGACTGCCGCTGGGCGACTTCCGGCGGTTGGCGCCGCGGGTCGCGGAGGCGTTCAAGTGGGTGGGGGCGTTCCTGGAGCAGCAGTGCATCGTCCGCACCGGAGACCTCCCCTATCGCACCCAGCTCGTGCCGCTGGCGGCTGTGCGCGCTGTCCTCGGCGACGCGACGGACACTCCCGGGGCGGACGAGCGGATCGCCCAGTGGTACTGGTGCGGTGTGCTCGGCGAGATGTACGGCGGATCGACCGAGAGCCGGTTCACCCGCGATGTGGAGCAGCTCATCGGCTGGATCCGTGGCCAGGACGCGGCCATTCCCGACACGGTCGCCGAAGCCGCCTTCCTGGACGACCGGCTGGACGGCCTGACCACCCGCAACAGCGCCGCCTACAAGGGCATCTACGCGCTGCTGGTCAAGCAGGGCGCGGTGGACTGGTACTTCACCGAGGCCCCGCTCACGGCGGGCCGGCTGATCGAGCACAACGTGGAGGTACGTCAGATCTTCCCCAAGGGGTGGATCGCCAAGAACGCTCCGGGCGAAGCCGCCAAGGCGAACTCGATCGTCAACAAGACGCCGCTGTCCTTCCGGGCCAGCCGGAGCCTCACCGGGTCTCCCGCCGTGTATCTCAAGTCGGTCATGCTGGAATCCGGGATGCGCCCCGAGTGGTTCGATGACGTTCTCGCCACGCATCTCATCGATCCGTTGACCCTGCACGAGGCGGACTTCGCGCGCTTCTACGACAGCCGCGCCCGGCAGCTCCTGGAGCTGGTGAAATCCGCCATGGGCAAGCGCACCGTCTTCCGTGACACGGCGGGCTGGTGAGTCGGGCGATGTCGCAGACGCCGTCCGAGGAGCAGCTTCGTGCGCTCCAGGGCAAGCTGATCCCGGTCGCCGAGCTTCTCGCGCTGTTCGGCACCCGGGTGCGCAACGAACAGGCCGTGCTGTCCATCACGCAGCGGTTGAAGGACGCCGGGCTCTCGACGTTCCCGTACTTCGCCAACTGCAACGGCCGGGCCGACGTGCACATCGTGCCGCTCGAATCCGTGGCCGAGCAGGATGAGGATCCGGATGGTCAGGAGGAGGAGGGAGACGGGGATGGTCTGACGCCCGGAGGACTGCCGCCGCACTCCTTCAGGATCGGGGATCTCCCGGCCGCGCGCAGCGGGGTCGACTGCGTGCCGTCCAACGCGTCGGCGACCCAGGCCACCTATCTCATGCGCACCAAGAACTACTCCCAGGTGCCGGTCATCGACGGCAGGACGACCCTGCACGGCGTGGTCACCTGGAGTTCGGTGGCCAAGATGTACGAGACCAACGCGACGGCCACACTGGCGAACGCCATCGTGGACGACCCGCCGATCGCCGACTCGCGCCAGGACTTCTTCTCCCTGCTGCCGATCATCAGCGAGTACGGCTACGTGCTCGTGAGGGACAACAGCGGACAGTTCACCGGCATCGTCACCGGTGCGGACATCACCGAGCGCTTCGACGCCACGGCATGGCCTTTCTTCGTCGTGGGCGAGATCGAGTTCCGGCTCCGCAAGTGCCTGGGCACGGCTCTCGATCCGGACAACATCCGCGCGGTGCAGCCGAACAACAAGAAGACCGGCCAGATCACCGATCTGATGTTCAACGGCTACGTGAAGCTTCTCGATGGCCAGCAGCAGAACCCGGCGCTCTGCCCCGTCGCCGATCAGAACTGGCGGGCTCTCGCCTGGACGGGAGTGGACCGGGTCCAGTTCGTGCACCAGCTCGACCGGGTACGACAGGTTCGCAACATGATCGCGCACTTCGACCCTGAGCCGCTCTCGAAGCGGCGCAGCGACGAATTGCGCCAGTTCGTCGGGCTGCTGCGACAGCTCACCTGACAGCGGTGTCATTTGCCGCGGGACCCGTTACGTCAGCTCGAACTGGTCCCGCAGCAGCCCCGTGTGCAGGCGCAGCGTCCGGCCGTCCGGCAGGGTCTCCAGCACCTGCACCCCGTCGTGGTTGAGCAACTGCCGCAGTACGGCGGCGAAACCGTCGGCCGCCCTGGACGCGGGCAGGCCGATGCGCTGGGCCAGGGCCGTCACCGGGAGCGTGCCGCCCGCGTCCAGCAGGGCGCGTACGGCCTTTTCCACCCGGGGCAGATCCGGCTTACGGGCGAGCAGCTGCACCTGGGCGGCGAAGACCTCGGACGCCAGCAAGCCGCTGACCAGCGTGTCGTCCGGCGACACCAGCTCGGCGGAGAGCAGGGCGTCCTCGCTCTGCGAGGGAACCACCGCCACCTCGAAGAGCGAGTCGTGGCTCCTGGCCAGCTCGGCGGCCTGCTTCGAAGGCTTCTTCGCGGGGGCGGAAGGGGCGGCGGCCGTGGCAGGCCGTACGGGCGCCCGCTCGGAAGCGTCCGGGGCCAGCGACCACCACGGCGGCTGCTGACTGCCCAGCTCACGCCAGCCGCTGGGCGGTTCCGCGCCGAAGGGGAGGAAGGCCAGCACGGGAATGGCGACCTCGGCCAGGGAGGCGCCGCCGTGGTAGCCGGCCTTCTGGGAGGTGTAGCGGGAGTCGGCGTCCCAGAGCGCGGTGATCTCCCCGTCAGGCTCCGGGGCGACCACGCGCGGCCCCGAGAGCGCGATCTCCGTCTCGGCGAGCGGGCCCCCTCCGGACCGGTGCCGGGCGGATTCCACCCGCTCCGGGTCGGCGTCGATCCGCGCCCCGTGCCGGTCGATGACATGGCCGTGGTCGCTGGTGAGGATGACCGCCCGGCCCTGGGCGGCGGCGAAACGCAGCAGGTCCGGAAGTCGCCCTATTTCCCCGAGCCGCCAGGCCCCGTCGCCGAGCTTCTGCTCCGTGGCGAGCCGGTCGTCGATGGTGTTGAGCACCACGGCGACATGCGTACGGTCACCGACCAGCGCCTCGTGCAGCTCGGGCCCGACGGGAGCGCCGCTGGTCTCGCCGCGCAGGTCGTCCTTGTGGAAGACCGCGGCCTCCTCCTCTCCCCAGAAGCGGTGCTGGGGGAAGAGCCTCCGCTCGTCGGCCTGTGTGCCCCTCATGAGCCGGGCGGCGAACAGCGAGGTACGGGATACGGCCGTGACGGTGGGCAGCGCGGCGGCCATCGCCCGGCGCCGCGGGGTGTCCTTCGCCTTGGGCAGCGGGTCGTACTCCACCCAGTGGTCGCGCAGTTCCTCGGCCAGCTGGGTGGCGATGGCGGCGCTCATTCCGTCGAGGACCAAAAGCAGCACCCGGCGCTTCCCCGCCTTGACGACAGGGGCGACGACGGTGGGCAGGAAGGTCTCCACCGTCAGCATGTTCTCCGAGGGCCTGCCACCCGCCGTCCAGGCGGCGAGAGACCGGGCGAAGTGCCGGTCGATATCCCGGCGGCGGGCACGTACGGAGGTGCACAGGGCGTCGTAGGCGGACTTCAGCGTCGGGTCCGGGTCCCCGCCGGACTCGATGTGCTCCAGCGCGAGGTCCACCCAGCCGGTTTCGGCGACGTGCAGTCCGATACCGGCCCGCACGCTCTCGCTCTCCACCGACGCCGGTTCCGTCGCGAGCCACTGGACGAGCCGCTGCGCCATACGCGTCCGTCCGGCGCGGGGGCGGGCATCGGCCTCGGGCGCGAGCCGGTGGTCGTCGAGCGCCTTCACCGCCTGCGCGATGCGCGCCTGGCCGCCGTCCAGGAGCGCCTCCCCGACGGTGGTGAAACCGGCCTCGAGGCCCGCTGCCAGCAGGGGGCTCGTACGGGTGGCCTGTTCCGCGCCGAACTGCCGTGCCAGGGAGGCCGCACGGTCGAGCGCGGAACCCGACAGCCGGCGCGCGGTCGCCGACGACTCTTCGTGCTCCGACCGTCCGGTCAGCAGCAGCCCGGAGACGAACTCCTCGCAGGACCGGCCGAAGGCCGCCGCGAGCGCGTCCAGGGCCTCCCCATGAGCGGGCGGCTCTTCCCCGAACCACCGCTCGGCCCGCCCCCGGGCCCGGTAGTTCTCCGCGTCCGCCGCCGTGTCGGCATGCCCCCACAGCGCTGCGCAGACGAGGCCGAAGGCGACGGCGTCCGGCCCGTGCTCGGCCTCGACCAGCGCGAGCAGCGCCCGCCCGGCCTGCCCGGCCTGCTCCGATTCGCCGAGGAACTGCCGGATCCCGGCACGCTCGGGCGCGCGCAGTGCCAGAAAGCGGTCCGGGCCGCCGGACGCCAGCGTCCACCTCAGCAGTGTGTTGATGTCGAGTTCGTGGCCGTTCGCCGAAAGCGGGTGCTGGTCACGGTCCGGGTCGTACCGGCCGATGCCGAGCCTGCGGAGCGTGAGTTCGCTGAGCGCCTTGTCCCGGGACAGTACTCCGCCCGGCAGCCGGGGCCAGCCGCCCGGCGGGGTGGCGTCCAGCAGCGCTTCGGCGGCCCAGTTCTCGTGCACGAGGCGGTTGTCGGTGTTGGCGGCGCCGAAGGTTTCCCGGACGACGTCCCACGTGTCCACCGCGTTGACGCGGTGCCGGTGCACCTTGGCCAGCAGGTCGGGGCCGAGCTCGGCCTCCTCCCGGTCGATGAGCACCACGAGCACGTCGGGCCCCGGCGCGGCGGGTGCCTGATGCGCCAGCACCAGCTCGTACGCGGCGAGCGGTGAGGGCGCGGTGGCTACGGCAGTCTGCCGCCGCTCGCCCCACGGCAGTTCGGCCGGGCCGTCCCAGCACGGCGCGGCGCGCAGCAGCACGGCCCGGCGCTTGCCGAGGGGCAGGCCGCGTTGCGACGCCAGGTACTGGGTGATGGTGGCGGAGTTGAGCCGCACCGCACTGGTGGTGGTCTCCGCGCTCGCGCTGGTCGTCGTGGTCACCGCACTCGCCTCATTCCGCTCATTCCACGACCCGCCAGCTGATCTCGATCGTCGCATCGGGCTCGGCGGCCGTCAGTTCGTCCAGCTCCGCCCGGAGCTGGGCCACCGCCTGGGACACCGTCGTCCGGCCGCCGCCCGAGCGGCGCGCGGGGCGAGGGCCGGGCAGCGGGTGCTTGGTGGACACGGGCGGCTGATCGGTGTCGTTGTTCAGGCTCACCTGATTGGGCGTGGTGAGCGGGGCGGCCTGAGACGCGGGGGCGGTGGATGGGCCGACGGGCGTGGCCGTGGGCGGCTGCGGCCTGGCTGCGGCCTGGCTGCGCTCGATGACGGTGACGATGGACTTCCGCGCGTCCCGCAGGGCGTCCTCGAGCCGCATGGTGCGCTGATCGGCACGCGCGGCGCCGCGCAGCGCCTCCAGCACCGCCTCGCCCTGCGGCCCGTAGTTGGGCGCGAGCCTCAGCATGTCCCAGGCCGCGACGACCAGCGCGTCGGCGACGGCTTTCGCCTGCTTGATCGAGGCCCCGTAGCGGCCGGCGGACGCCTCGCCCAGGTCGAAACCGGCGAAGGCGGTGATGACCTGCTTGGCCGCCGCCGAGCCTCCCGCCGGGCCCTGCGAGAGGCCGGACAGCTCGCCCAGCAGGTCACGCGAGCGGCGGGCGAGGGTGAGCCTGCCCGTCGCGGGTTCGTCGGCCCCGTCCAGGCCGAGCAGCGCCGCGTGCTTCTCCAGCTCCTCGACGAGCGTGTCCACATGCTGCTTGTAGTCGCGGGCCTTGTTCGTGATCTGCCGGGCGAAGTGGCTGACCAACCGTCCCCGGCGCAGCTTGGGGGGCTGCTCCCCGAAGATGTCCCAGAACCGGCGTCCGGCCTCTTCCCAGACGGATTCCTCCGGCAGCGGCTGGGAGCGCAGCGCGTCCTGGGACTTGATGGCCGAGAGTTCGGGGGCGGGGTCGAGTAGGGAGCCGGCGCGCACCCAGACCCGGTCGTCCATCTCCGCGTAGGAGGCGATGACCAGGTTGGCGAGGAAGGGGTCGAGGCCCATGGGCTCCGGCCGGTCGATCCACTCGGTGAGCTGGACGACGCTCAGGTCGCCCGGCCCGGTGTCGTTACGGGCCTGCAGGTTGAAGTGGTCCACCCAGCGGTTGGAGGGCCGGAAGTACGCCTCCTTCTGCTGGCCGAGCCCGAGCGGCGCCGCGACGCGCCGCATCACCGCCCGGTCCTTCGAGGGGATCTCGACCTGACGGTCGGCGGATTCCGCCGCCGCCCGGATGAACGTGAACACGGTACGGGCATCGCTCGGCTTGACCGCGGTGTTGGTGCCGTCGGGGTCGAAGTCCGGGTGCGCGGGGAACTGGTGCGTCAGCAGCTGCTTCACGATGTGCCGGGCCCCGCCGGACAGCGTCTGCCCGATGGAGACCCGCAGCTCGGGGACGTCACGCAGCGACTGGAAGTGTTCGTCGAACGACACGTCGACGTCGGCCGCCTTCTTGTCCGCACAGCCGTAAGCCTGCTTGAACGCCGCCTTCACCACCTTGATGAGGGCCTCTCGCTGGTTTTCGAGGAGCACCCTGGCCCGCGCCCGGTTGTCGGCGTTGAGGTGCTGGGCGTAATGGGTGTCGAAGCGCCTCTGGTCGGCCAGTGCGGAGTCGATGACCACCAGCCGTTGGAAGTCCCGGAAGCGGGCTTCCGACAGATGGGTCGGGATCCAGCCGACGGTACGGGGGCCGGAGCTGGGCTGTTCGCGGAGCCCGCGCATACGGTTGGTGGCCTCGACGGGCCCGTACTCCCCCTCGTGGTAGGGCAGGTCGATCACCAGCCGCCACAGACCGTGCTGGCTGGGCGGGAAGTCATGGCCGGGCATGGCGTCCGGGTCGGCGATATTGCCGACGACGACCTCCGCCGTCCGGTTCGACCCGCGCCAGATGAGCGTCAGCTCGTCCGCACCCAGCCGCTCATGGACGTCCAGATCGAGCTCCTCGGCGAGGAGCCGCTTGGCGAGGGCCCGGCGATTGGAGTGGTTGTTGTTCACGTTGGCATTGGCGATGACGGAGTCCACGTCCACCCCGGCCAGCTCAAGCCGTACGCCCGGGTTGACCCCGGTGCCGGTGGGCTTGATCTCGGCGAAGCGGGTGGCCCACTCGTCCACCTTCGCCTTGATCACTCCGACCTCGGCACCGGGGATGGGGGTGAGGACCGAACCGTGATTGAGCGCGCCGAGCCGCCGGATCGTGAGATCCCGGAGCGCGGGCACGCCGGGGGCGAGCGCCGACAGCAGAAGGGTGCAGATCAACCGGTTGTCGCCCACGAAGCCCCGGCACTGCCCGAGAAGCCGCTGGCCAGTAATGGTCTGGCGGCGGTGCTGATAGCGTTCGACGTCTTCTTCGGTGATCTCGTACGTCGCCAGCAGGTGGGGCCGCAGCTTGGTCCGGTACAGCTTGTCCGCGACCTTGAACTCCACCTTCAGGCTGTCCACGAACGGCTTGTCGCCGCCGTCGGCGATGACCGGGTACAGATCGCCGAGCGGGATCAGGTTCTCCAGCGTCGCTTCGTTCCGGTGATCGGCGAGCAGCTGGCCCATCAGCTTCAGACCGGTGCGGGAGCGCTGGAGGGCGGAGGAGATGTGGACGAGGGTGTCCATGAAGGCGGGGGAGAAGGGGTACGTCAGCCGGAACGACTCCTCATCCGCCCCGGTCGTCGCCTCGTCCGAGCCGAGCAGCACGTCCCAGATCTGCGGCCCGACCCGCTTGATCTTCGTGAAGGCGGCGTCGAACTTGGCGGCGGCCTCCGTGTCCTTGGGCCTGAGGAGGCGGGCGTGCGCGATCTGGGGGAGGTTGCGGTCTTCGAGGGTGATCTTGTCGAAGCGGCCGGAGGCCAGGTTGAGGCTGTCCTGGATCGCGGTCTCGGCCGCGCCGGATGTTTCCTCGCCGACGAGTTCGCGCAGGTCGCGCTGGCGGGCGATGAAGGAGACGATCGGGATGGCGCGGCGCGAGTCGGCGCCCTCAACAAAGTTGGTGATCTTGTCCGTTTCGCGGGAGACGAACTTGTGGTCGTGGATCCGGTTGGCGAGCCAGAGGATCAGCTCGTCCATGAAGAGGATCAGTCCGTCGTAGCCGAGCGACTTCGCGTGCTCGGCGATCACGGCGAGGCCGGCGTCGAGGGAGATGAACCCGTGCTCGTCCTCGGCGGCGTTGCGGGCGAATCCGGGGAACCAGGTGACGCTCGCGTCGTGGACGAGCTTCGCGCGTAGCTCGGCCGGGGTGCTGGGGTTGATGAGGTTCAGGTTCGCCTCGCCGCCGTCCAGCTCCTCGGCGGCCAGCGCGGTGTTGAGGAGTTCCGGCGTCCAGGCGAACGGCTCGCCCCACTCGTCGTCGTCATCGTCCTGGTCGCCGCCTGCGGCGCCGGGGGTGGGGGCGTCGGCGAGCCCGTCGATGAAGGTCTGGTCGCCCACGCGCTGGCGATGGGAGCGGATGTCCTCGAAGAGGGAGTCGGTCCGGTAGACCTGCGGGGTGGGGGCGTCCTTGTGCTGGGGCAGGGCCTTGACGTGGCTGACGTAGCCGCCGAGGACCCGCTGCTCCAGGGACTTCGCGCTGAGCATGTGGTACGGGACGAGGAGGAAGTTCTTGCCCTCGGTGCCCAGCCACTCGTGCTTGGTGAGGACCGGGTCGAAGTCTCCGCGGCTGCGGACCGCCGGTTCGCCCCGGAGGAGTGCGTGCAGGACGGCCATGAAGTGCGACTTACCGGAACCGAAGGAGCCGTGGAGATAGGCGGCCTTCGAGGTGTTCCCGTCCAGGGACGCCTTGATCAGGCCGAGGGCCTCGTCGAAGTTCTCCAGGAGCCGCTCGGTGACGACGTAGTCCCGCAGCGCGCGGGCCGCCCCCTCGTCGGTGACGGCCTCGGCGAGCTTCAGCACGAAGTCGGAGGTGGAGATCGACGTCTTGATGTCGATGACGTCGCGGAGCAGTGGGGCCGTGCCGGTGGCGTTCGGGGCCATCTGTGTCTCGCTTCTCCTGGTTCCTGCGTCCTGTTCAGCGCGTGGGCCTGGACAGCAGGGTGTTCCCCCCTGACCCGGGACGGCGGTCACGGATTGTTTCTGTGCGGCCCCGGTGTGTTGTCGTCAGTCGTCGTGCGGACGGCTGCGGCCCGTCCCCGATCGTAACGGGTTGCATATAGGAGAGAACCAGCGCGCACGGTGGGCTGCTAGGTGCGGCTGAGGCAACCCACGCAGTCACCGCCTACAGGTTGTCGAAGTCTCCGGTGGCCATTCCGGCCTTGAAGGCATTCCACTCACCGGAGGTGAAGCAGAGGTGCGGACTGGAGGGGTTCTTCGAGTCGCGGACGGCCACTCCTCCGTCGGGGAGGGCCGCCAGTTCGAAGCATTCGCCATTGTTGGCGGTGAAGCTGCTCTTCTGCCAGGAGAGCGTGGTGGGGTCGATCGAGTAGAGGCCTATCTTCTCCATCAGTCAGCTTCCCTTGTTCCTGGTGTGAGCGATGACGTCGCGGCTCTCCTCCGGAGAGAGGGCCGCATCGGTGAGACCCCGGAAAAGCCGGTGCAGGCGGCGCAAATCCCGAGGGTCGTCCATCGTCAAGCTACCAGCGACCGACTCACCGAAGGCCACGTCGGGCACGTCTTCGTCCGAGAATTGAAGGATGCGGAACGCCGCGATCTGAGCCGCTTGTTCGCCCTTCTCGTAGGGGACAACGCGGAGATCAACGTTCGGGTGTGTGGAGATCTCCTGCAGATGTTCCAGCTGCTCCTGATGTGTGCGCGTGCCTCCCACCTGGAAGTCGAGTGCCGCCTGTGCGATGACGTAGTGGCACTGCAGCGGGGACTTGGTCTCGTGTAGACGGTGCCGCTGTCGCAAGCTCCGTACCTCGACCAGCGCCTCGATTTGATCCGGCCCGAGCGAGGCGAAACCCACGCCAGTGACAGCCTGCGCGTATGCCTCGGTTTGCAGGAGCCCTGGCACGATGCCGACTTGGTACTCGTAGACGGTCGAGGCCGCCGCCTCGAATCCGAGGAAGCGTTCGTACTGCGCGCTGATCACCTCGTTGTATCGGGCCCACCACGGTTGCTGCCGTTCCCGAGCAGCTGCATGCAGCTCAGCGAGCTCATCGCGCTGATCCCTGGGGACTTCGTAGAGGTCCATGAGCTGGGCGAAGTGCTTCTGGGAGCACACGCGCTTCCCGTTCTCGATGCGGCTGATCAAGGAGACGTCACAGGCGAGCGCGGCTGCCACGTCGGCGATCGTGAAGCGGTTGACCTCCTGGCGTAGTCGACGCAGGGCTCGGCCGAACGTCACACGAGACATCAGCAGAGTGCTGTTGCCATTGCTCATTGCCCCTCCTTGTGCTTGCGGTTGGCGTGGAGACCGGATCAATGACGGAGATCTTCGATCTAGAAGGTGTCAGAAACGATCGACTTTCCATCATCATGTCAATTGACACTTCTAGTGACTTGACGATGCCCAGCTGTGGGGTGCAGCTTAGCTCCTGTGACGCACTGCGCTCAACTGAATGCTGTGTGTGTTCGAAGTCCTGTGTGAGTGGAGAGATGCGCGGGACGACTGACGACCGAGCAAGTTCCCGCTCTCATCCGGGAGGTCGGACTGCTCGCTGGATCGGTGGGAGCTGTCATGGGTGAACCTCGCGAAGTGAACTTCCGGCTGTCTCGTCGGCGGAGCAGCGTCCCCCGAGCACGCGCCTTGCTGCATTCCGTGCTCGGTGACTGGGGTGCCGGACCAGACGCGGTGGAGACGGGGGAGTTGGTTCTCTCGGAGCTGGTCACCAACGCCATGCGGGTGCGGGTCCCGCGTGACCGGCTGGTCGGTGTGCGGATCGCGTGGCTGATGGAAGACGGCCTACTGAGGCTGGAAGTCAGCGATGCGGGCGACGGGAAGCCCGAGGTGCGGACGCCCGGAGGCGATGAGACGGGCGGGCGCGGGCTGCTGCTTGTGGAGGCGCTGGCCCATCGCTGGGGTTGCGAGGAACGCGCGTGTGGGATCGGGAAAACCGTGTGGGTCGAGCTGAAAGCCCCAGATCTGGTGCCTGAACACGATGGGACCGAGATCGCTGCGGTGGCGGTCCGGCCAGGTCAGTGCGTACGGGTGTGGGGCACGTGGCGCACGGTCCGGAGCGTGAGTACTGAGCGGTCAGCGTCGGGCGGCGGGCGCACCATCGTGCTTGAGCTGGACGAGGGCCCGGCCCTGCGGATCGATGCCACTGCGCCGTTGACCGTTCGAGACGCTGATGTGTCCTCCCTGCGCAGAGGCGGGGAGGACACACTTGGTTAGCGATCAGCCCTTGCCCGGGCGCCGGCCACGAGCGGCCGGGGCGGGCCGCCAGGCCCGCAGATCGCCGTCGGTCAGACCATGCTCACCCTGCTGGGTGGCCCGGTAGCCCGCGAAGAAGGCTGCGGGGGAGCTGCCGTACAGCGGATCGAAATCGTTGTGCCACTGGTCAAGCCAGGGCTGAAGTTCCAGCAGCCCCGCGAGCAGCGGTGTCATCTCCTCGGTGGAGAGCCCACCGTGGTTCGTGAAGTACGTGGCAAGCGCCTGGGCCTGCTCCCGGTGATCCCAGCCCGCCCAGCCGAACAGCGTCGGCGTACCGGAGATCGCGCTGGTCGCGTAGGAAATGAACCGCTCCTTGGGCACGTCCAGCTTGCCCCGGGCCCGCCAGTAGGACGGCTTGAGGAAGTCGGCTGAAGTGTACTTCGGCGGCACGGGAATCGAGTCCCGGATCTTCCGCTTGGCAGGCTCTTCCGGGGCGGCGTCTTCCTTCCGCTGGAGATCCCACACGTGCTCCCAGTCGACGCGCTTCTTGAGGGCGGCGGGCTTGTAGCGCAGGGCGGCGAGGAACGGTACGTGCTCTTCGGCGAGGAGGTCAGCGATGACAGCCGCCAGCTCCGTACGAGGGGCGTACAGCTCGGCGACGGATACAAAGTCCTCATCGAGGGAGAGGGCGGAGGTGAGCTGGTCCCGGGTGAGGAGGGTCGGCTGCGCATCCTGGAACCAGAGGTCGCGGTTCTCTATCCGGTCTAGCAGCCAAGACTTGAGCGCACGCTCCTGGAGTACGTCCCACCCCGCGGTCGCCCAGCGGCGCTTGTACTCGGGTCGCTCTACCATGCCGATGGCGCGGGATGTCTCGATGACCTCGATGCGCTTCTGCACGACGGCTTTGTAGGAGTCGGGCCAGTGCTCGGGAAGCTCAGTGGTGGGCGTGAACCTGTGGTTGTGGTGGCTGAACCATGATGTGCTGACTTCGCCCTTTTCTACCTTGCGAGCCAGAACGATCGCAAATGCTCGTTCAGCAGGGTTCAGCTCCGGGACGTCTTCAAGATCTGCGGTGATCTCGCTATTAAGGAGGTTATAGGCGGCGTAAATTTCCCAGTCAAGCTCTTCTTGGAGGGCGATCAACCTGCTGCGGATATGCGTCCACTCAGTCTTAGCCGCACGAAGGGAATCTGTGCTTGGGGTCCGACCATCCTGCGCCGCCTGGACGGCTGGGCTAGCGGCAGCTAGCTGTTGAGCAAGTGAATCGATCTCGTGCGCGATTCCGGTGGGATATGAAGCAGGGAGCGGGAACTCTTCGACTTTGGTACTAGCGAACTCGAACCTATGTTCCCATGGCTCGTCGGCGCCAGTCTGCTCCGCTCCGGGGCGTCCCTTGTTGTGACTCACTTGCTTAAGCCAGAAGCACGCGGTGGAGCTATTCAAGAGGCCGGTCAGGCGTGCATGATCTTCTTCCGAAGCATCTTCGCGGAGCTTGATTACCGGGGCTGTCTGCTTGAATACATTGCCGCCTCGATCGAGCGCGAAATGGTTGTGCGTGGCAACAAAGGCGAGCGTGATTGAAAGCGGTGTCTTGTACCGCTCAATGACCCATCGATACCATGTCCACCAGGGCTTCCCTAGTTCTTCCTGTGAACGGCCGTCGAAGTTTGTTGTGGACCGCAGGTAGCGCCGGGTGGGCCAGAGAACCCTCGCCCAAGGTGTTGATTCGTCGTACGGGAGTGGCTGCAAGGCGTCGTCATAAGGCGCAATGGCACTCTCATAGCAATGTGTAACCCAGTCGCGCACGACCTCGCCGACGATGAGGGGTTTGGCAATTGACTCAGGGATTCGCTGCCGCCTGAGCGCTGATGGCGTACTGACGAATGCATCATCCTGTCCAGGGAAGCTCGCGAAGCCGATGTCCTTGGGAAGGATGCTGCGCAAAGGTGCGATACTGGTCGATTCGATTTGACGGACCATTTCGAGTCCGCCGTCGGTCAACACCCAGGGCTGTTTGTTGAAGTATTGCTGGCGCTCTAGATCGTCGACAGAAACCCACTCGCTTGATGAGCCTGATTGGTCTACCTGCTCGACAATTGCACGCCATACTCGGCCCTCTGCGCCATTCTTCGGCGTAGACGGTTCCGCTCGAACGCTCCGTACGGTTCGAATTGACGCGGCGCGGTCACTTCCGGATCGTCGCCGACCCACCAAAATTACTGTGGGTGTGCCATGCCCTGGAATGTATGCACCCGAGGTGTCAATGACCTCCGTCAGTTCCACTTTGTGTGCGAAGTATTCTTCGATCAGCTTCGTTCCGAACTCTCGCTTCATGAAAGAGTTTGCGGTGATTTGGCCGACCATGCCGTACCCTCGACCGTTGAGATCTCCGAGTTTCGCCAACTGGAAGAAGCGTTCCGCAAACGGAACTGACAGTGCGTATGACCCACCGCAGGAGGCATACAACTCGCGGTACAAGGCGTTCAGTTTCTTGTCCTTGACTGTGATGTAAGGCGGGTTCCCCACCACAACGTCATAACGTCCTTGTTCCAGGATCTTCGGATATTCATGCAAGTCCTCCGTCGCATACGAGAACTCCGCCAGAGGATCTCCTGACTCCTCCTCGAGTAGTGTCAGCTCGAGTTGCCGCGCCTTGATGAGTGAGTCACCCACCGCCAGGTGAATCGGCCAGTCGTACTTGCCCGCCTGCGCCAGCGTCCGCACACCCGCAGCCGCCATCCCCGCCACCAGTAGCCGGAATCGAGCGATAGCTACTGCGAACGGGTTGATATCCACCCCGTGCACCGCGTTCAGCGCATCCCGCACGCGCTCATGCACGTCCCGCCCCGGCTCTCGATCCGCGAACAACCGCACCATCCGCCGAAACGAGCCCAGTACGAAGTGCCCCGACCCACACGTGGGGTCGATCATCTTCAGCTCGCCGAACTTCTGGCCCAGCTCCCGTACCACCGGATCCATCGTCCGGTCGAGGATGAACTCCTCCACAAACTCCGGTGTCTGAAGTAGCGCATACGTCTTCCGTGCCGACTCCGACAGCCACTGATACAGGTCGCCCAGGAACCGGGTGTCCCACCCCTCCGTACCGTCCCCGTTCAGCGGATCGGAGAAGTCGTGCACCAACTTCCCGTCATCACCCTCACCCCGCTCACGCCAGAACTCCACCAGCCCCCGTGCACCGTCATGCGACAACGGAATCTGATACAGCGGATTGCGCTGCTTGCTAAACAGCAGCTTCCCGGCCTGACCAGCCCCCAGCTCCTCAAACGCCCCCTCCAGCCAGCCCCGGTACGTCGGGTCCTGCTCATCCTCCACGTACTGCGCGTACCGTGCCTCCGCAAGGTCACGGCGCTCCGCATCCGGACCCGTCAGGTACGGCTCCGGAATCAGCCCGTTGTCCTCGCAGAACCGCACGAACACCGTGCCCAGTACCCACGCCACCGCGACCTGCGTGACCCGGTCGTCCAGCCACAGGTTCCACGTCGCCGCCGTACGCTCCAGCTTGCGCGCCTCGTCGTACTCGGCCCGCAGCCGGCCCGCGACCGATTCCGCCACGCGAACCTGCTCCGCGCGGTCCGCTGACAACTCGCCCGCAGCCAGACGCGCATCCAGCCAGGCAGCCCACCTCGGGGTCGCCGAATCCGCCTTGCTCGCCTTCTCGAACTCCTGCCGCAGCGGTTTGAGGACCGACTCCCAGTCCCTGACCTGCTTGTCGAGGTCCGCCTCGATCGTCTTGACCTGCTTGATCAGGTCGGCCCGAAGCGCTGCAGCGTCAATCACGTCGTCACGTCTCCCGTAATCCCGTTCGTCCCCATGGTCTCGGCAGCACCCACGCTCAGCGCCGCTACCCGTCCCCCGACAAGCCCGCCGCCGACGCCTCGGCCCGGTGCTCATTCGCCACCCACGACTCCGGCAGCTCGATCCATTCTCCCAGCCCCGCCTGGTACGGCACAGCCGTTGTCCCCAACCTCGGTGGTCGCGCCGGATCGCCTTGCGGGCACAGCAGCCATAGCCCGCGCCCCCCGTCCCGGGCCGCCTCGGCCAGCCGTTCCAGCACCGCCATCGCGTCGTACCGCGCGAACGCGCCCGCGTCCGTCAGCAGCACAGGCCGTACAGGCAACCCCGAGCCGTACGACGACGCCCCCGACACCAGCTCCCGCAGCCGGGGCTCCACCGCACCCCAACTCGTCCGCGCGTACTCGCCGAACCGCATCGCCGCCTTCGACCCCGGCTCCGCCGCGTCCGCGCGCAGGATCGTCTCCCAGGTCGGCTTCGGCCGCGGGTCCACCTGCTCGTGCAGGGCGTGCAGGAACAGATCGGTCACCGATACGACCTCCGCCCCGAAGCGGTCCGTCGCAAGCTCCCGCAACGCGTGGCCCGCCAGCCCCGTCCGTACCGTCAGCACCCGGAAGCCGTCCCGGCGAGCCGAGGACAGCAGCCGCTCCTCGGCCACCACCGCACCCGCGAGCTGCGGGTCGTCGGAGTAGCGGTGGGCGGTGAGGGTGCCGGTGGCCTGGCGGGCGGCATCCGACGACAGGTACGAGGAGCCGCCGTCCCGCTGGCGCGGGATGTAGCGCAGCGTGCCGGTGCCCTCGCGGGTCTTCAGCTCCAGGTCGAACCCGGCGTCCCGCAGCGCCCTCGTCAGCGGTCCCCCGGTCGGCAGCGCGTGGCCGCGCCGCTCGTTCAGCAGCTCCGGGAAGCGGGCGCGTACCCGCTCGTGGACGTCCTCGCCCGTCAACCCCGGCTGCCGGGCCTCCGGCACTCCGGGGATGAGCGGTACGAGACCCGCCTGGGTGAGGCGCAGTGCCCGCACGAGAGGCAGGTTCCGGGGGTAGATCTCCAGGCGCGGTGTCGCGGCGGCCCGGCGCGAGGCCGCGGCGGCGACCTCCACCAGGCGCCGCTCGTCCCAGTCCACGGCCTCGCTCGGAGGTGCGATGGAGCCCAGCTCCGCCAGAACCGTCGCCGCGGTCGGCAGGGTGTCGAGCTTCGCCAGTCGGTCGGCGACCTTGCCCAGCCGCTGGGCGTAGTGGAGCAGACCGGGTCCGGACGGTGTCTCGGGGGCGTCGTCGGAGCCGACCTCCAGGGCCAGCAGGCCCGCCCCCATGCCCTCGTCGGCCGCGTCACGGTTCGGCATGTGCTGGAACTCCGCCTCGTCCGGGATGAGTTGTTCGACCTCCACCACCGCTCGTACGGCGGCCAGCGCCAGCGCCCGGCGCTGCTCGCGCTCGGGGAGCTGGGTGCCGCGCCGTACCGCGAGAGCGTCCGCGACCTCCGCCGCGGAGGCGACCCGGCCCAGCCCCCGCAGCAGCTCCAGGATTTCGGCGCGCAGCACCCGTACCGCCGGGTTCCGCTTCCACCGGGTGCGCTGGGTCTTCAGCATCTGCGGGATACGGCCCGCCGACAGCCCGAGCGCGGTCGCGACGTCCTTCTGCAGGGGCCACACCCCGATCTCCGGCAGCGTGCCCCGCTCGTCGGGGAGACGCAGCAGCAGCCGGACCATCTCGCACTCGTTGTGGTTCGCCTCGTCCTTCTTCAGCTCCGGTACGAAGATCGTGGCGAGCGTGTCGAGGCTGACACTGCGCAGCGCGCGTTCGGGCAGCCCTGTTGTGCTGCCGCCCTCCGCCATCGCGGTCGCGAGCGCGGCCTCCGCGACCGACAGTTCCTCCTTCGCCGCCTTCCGGCCCTCGGGGGTGAGCGGGGCCGCCGGCTGCTCGGAGAGCCGCTGCCGCCATTCCTTGATGCGGCGGAGGACTTCCTTGCGGGTCTTGGCGCCCAGGCCGGGCGCGTTGACGAGCTGATGACGGCTGTGGTCGAGCAGACCCCCGACGTCGTTGACGCGCAGTCCGTAGACGAAGGACTCGGCGGCCGGGCTGAGCCCCGAGGCCGAGATGGGGGTCTCACGGTGGGCCTGGGCCGCCAGCCGGTCGCGCTGCTGCTCGGCGCTCTCCTCCTCGGCGGCGGGGATCGGGGCGTCCTGGGCCTGCGCCGCCTCCTCCCCGGGGGTGACCGCGCCGCCCGGCGCGGGGGCGGGCTGACGCGAGCGGCGTGAAGACGGCTTCGCCTCGTCCATGGCCAGGAAGATCTTCTTCCAGGCGTCCCGCATCGGCTTGAGGTCGGGAAAACGCTGAGCCGCGTCCCGGTGCAGCGCCGTCCGGAAGAACTCGACCAGGCCGTCCTTCACCGCCGGGTCGAACCCGTCCGCCGCGATCTTCGGGTACGGCTCCTTCTTGGCGTCGGTCTGACGCGGCGACACCCTGCCGCCGCCCCAGACCGGAAGCTCGCGGGAGGCCATCTCATGCAGGGTGACGGCCAGGGCGTACCGCTCGGCGTGCCCGTCGTACACCGAGCGCTCGGTGAGCGTCCCGATGAACGGGTCCAGATAGCCGTCGGTCCCGGCCCCGGTCTCCTGCACCGGGTAGCCGGCCAGCGAGAAGTCGATGAGCACCAGCTCACGGGTGCGGTTCGGGCGGATGCGGATCGCGATGTTGTCCGGCTTGATGTCGCGGTGCCACACACCCTCGCCCTCGAGGAAGTCCACCGCGCCGAACAGATAGTCGCCGTACGCCTCGAGCTGGTCCACCGACAGCCGGCCGTGCTCACGCAGCTGGCGGGCGACGGTCTCCTCGCGCCGCCTACTCCTGCGCTCCCCGGGCGTGGCGGGTTCGGCGTCGACCTCGCGCTCGTCACCGACGTACTCCATGACGAGGACGGTGCGGCGGCCGATGCGCTGCGGCTCCGGCTCGACGAGACGGATGATCCGCGAATCGGGGCGCAGCCGCCCCATCACCTCGGCCTCGCGGGTCAGCATCTCGCCGCGGCTGTCCGACATGGCGACCTTCAGCACCGCCAGGGACTTCGAGAAGCGGACCTCCGGGCCGGCCGTCACATCCCGTACGAGGAACGCGCGGCTGGTCGACCCCGTGCCGAGGCGGCGCCTGACCTCCCAGCGGCCGGCCAGCAGATCGCCCGCGACCGCTTCCCGGGGATCCTTCTCGGGCGCGGCCGGCAGTACGGGCTCCGCCGGGGCGGGCTCGGTCAGGGCGGCCTCCACGACTTCCAGCAAGTCCAGGAAGTCATCCACCGAGTCCAGCCGGTCGCCGACGTGATAGGCGGTGGCCATCTGCACCAGCGCGTCGATGTCATCCGAGAGGCCGTCCACCACCGCGCTCGGCCGCAGCCCCTCGCCCGCCTCGTAACGGGCCAGCAGTTCGGCCTGGCTGGCGGCCGGGGCCTTTCCGGTGGCCAGCAGGTAGGTGAGGACGCCGAGGCCGTAGATGTCCAGCGCGACCGGGTCGGCCTTCAGCGCGGTCAGCTCCGGGGCGAGATACGGATCCGCGCCCTCCGCGAGGTGGGCGCCCGCGCGCGAGAGCGTGGTCGGCGCGAACCGCTCGCCGCCGCCCGGCGCGCCGGACCCCGACCCGCGCTGGACCGCGACCTGCCAGTCCGAGATCTGCAGGTACGGACTGAGCCAGGCCGCTTCCTCGCCGTTCCCGTTCCCGTCCGCGGCCGCCGCCCGGCCCCGGGAGCGGGGCATCACATGGATGGCGCGGGCCGCGAGCGTACGGTGGTAGATCCGGCGGCTGTGCGCCGAGCGCACGGTCTCGGCGAGCTGCCGCACCAGCGCCATCCGGCTGAGGATGTCCAGCTTCTCGCCGTACTGCGCCAGATATTCGTCCAGGCGCAGCGTCCGCGGATCGAAGTCGAAGATCAGCGCGGGCCCCGCCGAGTGCCCGGACGGGTCGTACTGCTTCAGCTGCACGACACCGGGGTGCTTGAAGCTCCGCAGCACCTCCCCCTCGCGCCGCGCCGCGCGCTCCACCGAGGCCCGCAGCTCGGCGTCCGAGCCACGCTCCCGCAGGTAGACACGGATCCGGGCGGCCTCCGGCAGCTCGCTGTGCCGGGCCAGGTAGTCCGCCCAGGTCGGGCCCGAGTCGAACGATTTGCGGTGCAGCAGATAGGGGCCGACCTTGTACTCGGCGTCGCTGCGCGCGATGCCCACCCGCTCCAGGGCCGACTTGATCCGGCGTGACCGCGACCGGTCGATCCGGCGGTGCTCGTCGCGCGGGGGCTCCGCCAGCATCCGGGCGAGCTGGTGGACGGTGTAGAGGCCGTGCTGATCGTGGGCGGGCAGCCGATTCTTCAGGGAGGAGTCGGTGAAGCAGACGGCCTCCGACACCCACACCCGCTCGTCCTCCTGGGCCAGCAGCTGCGCCAGCTCCTTGGCCTTCTTGTTCGCCAGGTGGAGTGGGTTGCCGTGGGTGATCTGCCGGCCGCTGGGCTGGGTCTGCAGCCAGGTGCCGTTACGCGACTCGACCGAGCCGTGCCAGTCCTTCAGTTCGATCAGATACACCCCGGCGGGGGCGACCACCAGCAGGTCCACTTCCCTGACGTGGCCGCTGTGCGCGGTGAAGGTGAAGTTCGACCAGGCGCGCCACGGATCGTTGTCGGGGAGCTTCTCCCGGATCGCCTCCAGCCCCCGGCGCTCGTGCTGGAACTCGGATTCGGTGACCGTGACCCACCGGCCGTCCCGCATGCGCCATCCCCGCTTCGTGTCCATGTCGATCTGTACTGATTGCGGCTGCTCGGCAGCAATATCCCCGGCCCAGATCGTATCGGCTCGGGTGCCGGACGGAGGCGCGCGTGACGGACGGAACCTGAGGAGTCGGCCTGGGCCGGGGCTTCAGGGGCCCGGACGTCCGCCAGGCGCCGCGCCTCGTCCATGTGCGATCGGCAAGCGAGCGACGGCGCGAATTCATTAATTCATCAAAGCCACTTTTGCCGCGTGATCCGCCGATGCGGAATTGAACATGAAGCTCTCCCCAACGGACTGCTACAGGCGATCCCCAACGGACTGCTGCGGTCGTGTACAGTCGTGCGCAGCACGGTGGATGAGGTGTCCGGGGCCGCTGGTGCTTCGCTTTGGGCTACCCGAAAAGGACTTAGGGGGAGAAGTGGATCGAATGAGCCTCATGGTCGTCGCGCTCGTCTTCGCGATCGCGGTGATCTGTGCGCTGGTGGCGGGGATCTGGAGAAAGGCGGCTTCGGGCAGCGTGAACCAGGCCGTGGGGACGGGGGGTTGCGTGTTCCTCGCTGCCATCACGGTCGAGTTCTTGATCGTGAACTATCTGCAGTCCCGCTGACTCGGCGGGCATGATGGGGCAGGTCAACGTAGGACGAGAACGAGAACGGCGGTGACGACGGTGGCGAGGACGCTGGAAGGTCCGTCGCTCGTGCAGGCGCTTGACGCCCTGCGCGGGGCCATGGGCCCAGATGACGCGCTGCGCCTCGCCATGGTGTTGATCCTGCTGCGTCACCAGGCGGACATGGCAGTCTCCGGCCGCGAAGGCGGTACGTCTCCAGCGGAACCTCCGGCGTGGGAGGAGATCGCGCAACTGGAATCGCGGTCCGCCCATCGCCTGGAGGAGGCGATCCGAATGGGTCTTCGGCGTTGGGAGCGGGACACCGGGGTGGTGATGGATCCGGACGTGCCCTCCCTGGAGGGGGTGGGCGGCTTCCATCTGTGGCCGTTGCTCGAGGTGATAGCTACGACGTCCGACCTCGCGGCCCTGTTCGACCAGTGCCTTCAGGCTCAGTCGCAGGCGAGCGGGAAAGGCGGTCAGTACTACACGCCGCGGCCTATCGCCCGTCTCGTGACCGCCGCGACAGCCCCCAGGGAGGGCGAGGCCGTTTACGATCCGGCCTGCGGCTCGGGAGGCTTTCTCCTCCAGGCCCGCACGCATCTCGAGTCGGCCGGGGGGCAGGGGGACAGCCTCGCCTTGTACGGACAGGACCAGAGCAAGGCAGCCCAGGCCGTCGCGGCGATGAACTTCGCGGTGCACGGAGTCAGTGCGCGTCTGGGCGGAGCCTCGTCCAGTCTCCTCGATGACGGATTCGAAGGGACGGACTTCGATGTCGTCATGGTGAACCCGCCGTTCAACCAGTCCCACTGGGATGATGGAGGGCGGGGCCGCTACGACCGGCGTTGGATCTACGGCCCGCCGCCGGCCGGTAATGCCAACTTCGCCTGGGTCCAGCACGCTGTCGGCAAGATGTCCTCCTCCGGGCGAGCCGCGATTCTTCTGCCCATAGGGGCTGCCTCGGGTGCGAGGGCGGCGGAGCGCTCCATCCGTGCCGGGCTGGTACACGACGATCTCCTGAGTTGTGTCATCGAGCTACCTGCGGGACTGATCCCTCATGTGCGCAATGCCGTGACTCTGTGGATCTTTGCCAAGAGCAAGAGCCCCGAGCAGAGAGGGCAGTTGCTGTTCATCGACGCACGAGACGCGGCGATGAGCACTGGGCGGGGCCGCCGTGTCCTCCCCGACGACGCGATCGCACGCATCACGGACGTTTTCGCCGCATGGCGAGGAGCAGAGGACTCGGAACCGTACGAGGATGTGCCCGGCTGGTGCCGATCGGTGTCGACCGCCGAGATCGTGGCGCGTGATTACGACGTGCTGCCCAGCCATCACATCGGCGTACCAACAGCCGCGTCCCCGGCTCAGGAAGGGCATGAACGGGTGGCCGCCTTGACCAAGGAGCTGTACGAGCACTTCGAGACATCCCAACGTCTCGAACGCGAGCTTCGCGACCTTCTGGGGCACGTGTGACACCCGTATCCCTCGAGGACCGGCTGTGCGCGCTTCCCGAAGGCTGGGCCGAGGGGAAGCTGAGTGAGCTGGTGACCGCGCTCAGCTACGGGATCACTCGTCCCGGCGCCCACGTGGAAGACGGCGTCGGAATGGTCCGGGCCTCGGACATCCAGGACGGACGCCTCAGCACCTGTGAACCAAGGCGCATCGCAGCGCGGACCCACGAGGCGAACCCGCGCAGCGAGCTTCGGGCCGGGGACGTTGTCGTGGTCCTGGTGGGGAGGGTTGGCGAAGCAGCGGTCGTCACCGACGACCATCACGGCTGGAACGCCTCCCGGACGGTCGCTGTGCTGCGCCCTGACCTGCACGTGGGACCTGATTGGCTAAGGCTGTGGCTCGGATCGTCGTACGTACGGGATTGGTGTGAACGCCGGGCAACCGGATCCACCTTGCAGCGCACATTGAGTCTGGCCGCTCTGCGGAACCTCCCCGTGCCCCTGCCCCCAATCGGGTCTCAAGCGGCGTTCGTACGCGCGATGCGCACAGTGGAAGCGAAAGCGACAGTCAATGCGCGCATAGCCGAATGCGCAGTGGCCTTGAGCGACGCCCAGTTCGCTGTCGAAGCCGAGGCAGGCGAAGGCTGGCCCGATTGGGACCTCGGCACTCTGGCGTGTCTGCAGTCCGGGACCGCCCCGCGCCCGCGTCCGGAATCAGGCGAGGGGCCACACGAGACGAGGGTGGCATTCGCGGCACCCGCAGACATTTTCCGCAGCGTTGTGCCTTACCTGTATCGGACAGAGGCAAGTCTCGCCTCTGCCGAAGGAGCCGCAGTATGCCCTCCGTCCTCGCTCTTGGTGGCTACCAGGGAGGACGGTGTGCAGGTGGCGGCGAGCGCCATGCCGGTTGTTCCTGGCCGCGGCGTCCTCACCCTGCGTCCGGAGAGCGCAGCCGACGGATACTGGCTGTTGCACGAGATCCGTTCCCGAAGCGCCGAACTGACAGCGGCCTCTCAGGGTGCGGGCGGACGTGAACTCAGCCGACGTGCGTTCGCAGACGTCTTGGTCCGGTGGCCTCCGCTGGAGGTTCGTGAGCGATTCGCGCGGTTGGTGGAGGGTCTCTATCAGCGGGCACGAACCGCACATGTGGAGAACGAGGTTCTCCACAGCCTGCATGGAGAACTCCTGGACAGCTTCTTGAACGGTGTCCCGATCTCCGGTTCATGCGAAGGGGGCACCGCAGGTCGACTGCCCCGAATCCACCACGGCTGATATTCCGGACCGACACCGGCAGCAGCGCGCCGCCCTCTGATCCGCGCCTGACCGCGTGAGCGGGCGCCTGGGCGCGAAGGGCGAACAACCTCAGTCGCCCGGCCGGAACACGATTGAATCGAGCCCATGAGCACAGCCCCTTACATAGAGTCGGATGTCCGCCAGCTCGCCGGTTCCCGGTCGTACGAGCGCGGCCTGGGTTACCTGGACGCCGTGGGGCCCCTGCGCGTCGAGAAGGGTCGGGTCACCGCCACTGTGGAGGGCACCGAACGCTATCGCGTCGTTCTCGACGACAGCCGAGGTCTGCGGGCCGCCTGTGACTGCCCGTACGGCGAGGAGGGCCACTTCTGCAAGCACTGCGTCGCCGTGGCACTCACCGCGCTGCGCGAGGAGGCGGCGGCGCGGGAAACCGCCTTGGACGCCTGGCTCGACGGGCTCGGCCGTCACGAACTGCTCGCTCTGGTGCGGGAACGGCTCGCCGAGGACCCGGACTTCACGGAACTGCTCTCACTGCGCGCCACCATGGCCGGCGGCGACACCACGTCGATCCAGGCCGACATCAGCGTGCTGCTCGACCCGGCGGCTTCAGCCAGTACGGATACATCGCATACGAAGACGCCCACGGCTACGCGGCCCAGGTGACCCGCGCGGCCGAGGCGATCCGCGGTCTGGCCACGGCGGACCGGGGTGTCGCCGCCGTCGCAGCGGCCCGGGAGGCGATCCACCGGGTGGTCGGCGTGTACGAGTCGGCCGACGACTCCGACGGCTGTATCGCCGACGCCGCGGCGGAGCTTGAACGAGCCCATCTCGACGCCTGCCTCGCCGCACCGCCCGACCTCGACGCGACCGCGCAATGGCTGATTGACCACTGCCTCGGCGACGGCGGCAAATACCTCGAGACCGAGCCGACCGACTACCACGACGTCCTCGGCGTAAAGGGACTGGCCACATTGCGGGCCCTGGGCGAGGAGGCCCTGGCCCGCAATCCGTCCGGATGGGCCGAGAAGTACCTCATGGAGTCCCTGGCACGGGCCGCCGGTGACCTCGAGAACTGATCGCCATCCACGCCGCCGAACTCCACCCCGACGGATGCACCCATCTGGTGATCGCCGGAGAGCTGGAGGCGGCGGATCGCCCCGGCGAAGCCCTGGAGTGGGTGGAGAACGGGCTGCGCCACGCGGCGGCCGAGGGCGAGCCGGTCCATCGCGGCCTCGTCGACTACCTTGCCGAACGCTACGCGGGCGACGGCCGCACGGCCGACGCGCTCACCGTCCGCCGTGACCACTTCCGGGCGGAGCACTCCCTGCATGCCTACCGTGCGCTGCGCGCCGCAGCCCGCGCCGACGGCCGCTGGGACGCCGAACGCCCGCCCGCCCTGGAACTGCTGCGCGCCGACGCGGGGGAGGGCCGCCGGAACCGGTGGGGTGGCGGCCCCGTCCTGATCGACGCGCTGACCGACGCCTTATGCTCTGCCCTGTCTGTGGTCGGATTCCATTTCGGGCTGATCGGGCATTTGGGCGCCGCGAAACCACATACCGATGCAACTGCGATCACTGTGGCACGGTACGGGAGACGCGTCGCTGTGTGAAATGTGACGACCGGTATGCAGTATTGACGACTGTAGACTCAGAGAGTCAACCCGGCGGCTATGGAGACGATCTGGATCGCGCGTTTGCCCAGGACTTGCTTGCCGTCCCCTGTTGGCAACGGAGTCGCAGCTATATTTGCCCCTCGTGCGGTAGCTGTGCGGAATTCCGCTCTGGCATCAAAGATGCGGCCTGTATGCGTTGCTCCGCACCGAGCGACTGAGCGGGCTTCGCGAGCGTTCTCAAGGCCGCTGCCTCAGAGTGCAATGGCACATCTATGGCTACGGCTCGGGCGGCGCTGGGGGCTACGTCAACGAGGTCGTCACCACCACCGGTGTCGCCTGCCCGACCCCTCGCAGCCCGTCCGTGACCATCTCCATTAGCTACGTCGCGATACCCGGTGGCCACTCCCGCGTGCGCACCTGTGCCCAGGCTGGATGGTGAACTCTTCCATCTCAGATCCCATCACTGTCGACCTGCCCGGTTCCTGGTGTGGTGGTGGAGCCTGTGCGCCGGGTGGCCCGTTGTCGTGGAGTTCTGGCGCCGCGGCGGGTGGCGCAGGTGCGGTCGTCCGTGCCGCGGAGTCGATGCGGCGCCCGCTTGGTGCGCCGACGGAGCCGTGCGGCGGCTCGCACGGGGAAGCGCGTGGTGACCCGAACGAGATCAGCTAGCATCTAAGTAAGATTCAATCTACGTAAGATCGAATATACGTTTCAATGGCGCGCCGCGCTGGACGTAAGGGTAGCGATGAACTTCAAGGGCAGGGCTGCCGACCTCGGCCTGCTGGCCCGCCAACTCGGCCTGGTGGCTAAGGGCGCGGGCGCGACCCGGGGACAGGCTGTGATCATGACGGGGCGGCGCCGGGTGGGGAAGTCTCGGCTGGTCCAGGAATTCTGTGACCGGTCCGGCCTTCCATACGTTGTCTTCCAGGCGACCCGGGGTCGTAACGCCGTGGCCGAGCGCGCGGACTTCGCCTCGGCCCTCGCCCAGTCCCCGCTGCCCGGGGCGGAGCTCGTGGCCGGGCTGCAGGCCGGAGATTGGAACCAGGCGCTGCGCTCCTTGGCTGTCGCGGTTCCGGACGATGTCCCGAGCATCGCGGTGATCGACGAAGTGCCGTGGCTGGTGGAGCAGGATCAGGAATTCGAAGGAGCGCTGCAGACGGTCTGGGACCGCTACCTGTCCGCCAAGCCGGTCCTGTTGATCCTGGTGGGCAGTGACATGTCCGTGATGGAGGCGCTGCAGTCCCATGGCCGTCCGTTCTTCGGGCGCGCCACGAAGATGACCGTACGGCCGCTCCATCTGGCCGATGTGCAGGCGATGACGGGGCTGGACGCCGCGGAGGCGGTGGACGCGCTACTGATCACGGGGGGCTTCCCGGAGATCGTCCAGTCGTGGCGGCCCGGAATGGGCCGTACGGACTTCCTGCGTGAGGCCGTCGCCAACCCGCTGTCGGCGCTGCTGGTGGCGGGTGAGCTGTCGCTGCTGGGGGAGTTCCCCGAAGCCTCGCACTCCCGGGCAGTGCTGGAGGCGGTCGGCAGCGGTGAGCGGACCTTCTCCACTATCGCCGCGCAGGCCGGAGGCGCCGGCGTGCTGCCCTCCGGAACGCTGTCCCCGCTGTTGAATACGCTGCAGGCCAAGCGCATCCTCGCCGCCGATCTGCCGCTGTCCGCCAAGGCCGACACCAAGAACAAGCGCTACCGGATCGCCGACCCCTACCTCCGGTTCTGGCTCGCCTTCCTCCAGCGGGGAATCCCGCTCATCGAGCGTGGCCGCGGGGATCTCGCCCTGGAGCGCATCGAGCGGTCCTGGACCACCTGGCGAGGGCGTGCGGTCGAGCCAGTCGTCCGGGAGTCGCTGCTGCGCCTGCTCCCCGACGACACGTGGCCCCGAACGGAGGCGGTCGGCGGCTGGTGGAACCGGCAGAACAACCCTGAGATCGACCTGATCGGCACCGACCGTGAACCCGTCGCGGGCGCGGTGCACTTCGTCGGCTCGATCAAGTGGCTGGAGTCCCAGCCGTTCGGCCGACGCGAATACGACGCCCTGGTCCGGGACATGCTCGCGGTGCCTGGTGCCGACCCGGACACTCCGCTCGTAGCCGTCTCCCGCTGCGGTATCGAGGACGGTCTGCCGCTCGCGGCACATTGGGGCCCGGAAGACCTCGTCCGCGCTTGGCAGTAGCCGCCCCGCTCGCGTCGGTTGCGTGCATGCGGACACAAGAAAGCCCCGCACTCAGCATCACAGCTGATGGCGGGGCTTTGCGGCACTTACACAGAAGTGCCCCCGGCAGGATTCGAACCTGCGCACACGGCTCCGGAGGACGGATAATTCCCGGTTGTTTCCGCAGGTCACGGGCTTACCTGACAGGATGTCAAGTCTGTCGTCCCGCGCATGTCCCGCGAGATTGAAATGCCTTGTTTGGCAGCTTTGGTCTACTTGTCGGCGACTGCTCGTCGGTCGCCCTCTGTGGCGGAGGTCACGATTCCCTCGGGCAGGCGTAGGAGTAAAGCGTGCCGCCTTCACTCGAACAGGGAGATGTTCCGGAGCGCGTGGGTAAGTGAAATGCGCCGGGTTGCCTCTGGCTCCCGCGGCGGCGCATCCGACGCGATGGCTTGGGCTGATGCTCCAGCTGTAGAGCGCGATCTTCGTAGTGCGCGGTCTGCCGGGCGATGGCAGCGGCCGGCTTGGGCTTGGTTGCAGGATGGGCCGAGAGCCCTGGCTTCCACGGGATCGACGTCATTGCCACTTCTTAACGACGAGCTGTTCGCCGTGCTGGAGCAGGAGCTGGCCAACAGGCCGGTGGCACACGGCTGGCCGGACCAGACTGGGACCCCGATAGATGGCTCCTTTACCGTTTCACTCGCCCCCGGATGGCGAGCGCCGCGAGACCGAGCAGTACCGGCTCGGAGAAGCGAGACGCCATCTCAATGTAGCCGCCGGCTGTCGTCAGGTCCTGGCCGCTGGAGCGGAACACTACGGAGTTGAGCGTGACGCTGAGCGCCTTGTCGAAGCGCTTGGTCGTGAACCGGTCGTGGGTCGGGTTCTTCGGGTCGTCCTTGTCGATCTCGAAGATGACCTTCCCGCCGCCGGGCGGCACCGTACCGCTGGCTTCCTGCATGGGTGAGTCCTGCGGGAGGCCGAAGCCCATCATCAGCAGGATCGTCGTCAGCATCGCCAGGGCCAGCCAGCCGAGTGCCCGGGAGGCGCGCAGGCCGTAGCCGGACAGCAGCCAGTAGAGCTGGAGCAACCATCGTTCCGCCGTGCCCCATCCCTTGCTGTGGCGGCGCATCTCCATCTCGCCGTAGTAGAAGTCGGCGGCGCCGGGCTCGTCTTTTGCGTCCTCGCGGGATTTGCGGAGTTGCCGGTAGATGATGGCAAGGGCGGCAAGGCTGGGGACTTCGTGCACTTGCTCCGGTGGGGCGCCCCACCCTCGCCGGAGAATCGGACTTCTTTCGGGTAACGCGCGCCACTGGCGTTCTTCTTCGATAACTTGGCGTTGCGTCCACTTATAGGAAAGTCGCCAGCATTCAATACGGACTTGAGGTGGGATGTTGAAGCCGTAGTGGGCTTCGAGGCGAATTTGGTCCAGGTGAATAGCGCCAGAGAAATGGCACCGTGTCAGTTCGACGTCGGCTAGAGTGAGCATACTGCAATCGGTGCCGGATAAATCGGTTACGATGCATGTTCCGAAGAGATTCGAGAACCCTTCTTCTTCAAGGATGGTTCCATCCCACTCGAATTGGGCGAGGGCGGATCTGACAGATACTGGCGCTTCGAGAGCGCAGTCTGCGAGGCTGACATCGGCGTGACGTAGTTCAATTTGCCCAAATGACGACCAGCGGCTTCCGCGGAGGCTTACTTCTCGTGCTGTCGTTAGCAGGGCCATAGGCGAGTTGAAGATTACCTCCTCCATCTCTAGCGACTTTTCGGCAATGAACGGACCGAGCTGGACATTGTCTTGGAACTGTGCCTTATGGAAGTCGACCTTCTCTTTGAAAGTCGCCCTATCGAGCATGACGTCTTCCTGGAAAGTAGTCCAGGTGAAGTAAACGTCGTCATAAAATGTTGCTCTACTGAACCAAGGTGTCTCGGTGAAAGTGACCTCAAAAAAGGAAATTGTACTTAATGCCACGACATCCTTGAATGATGACTGGTTGGCGAATGTGGCGTTATCGAAGTGGGCTGCTTCAATGAATGTGGCGCGATCGAATGAAGTATAGTCGGAGAATGTAACCCTAGAGAAGTCGGCTTCGTTGGTGAAGTGGGCGTCATCGAAAGCGCAACGCCCTATCAGGGGTCCTCCTCCCTCGGATTGTTTCAGTCGGGATAGCGCCTCTTGTAGTCTTGGGCCGGGAATATTGGTGTGGCGAAAATCGATCCTTGCGCCCGGCCCAATGGATGATAGGAATGAATGCAATTCGCTATCATTTGCGTGCTCAAGGCAAAATCTTTGACCTGGCAGCTTTGTGCCGCGACAGCCAGGGAAAGTGCGCCCGGAGTCAGTTCTGTAGTTGCAGCTCGCCAGGCGAGGGAAAGGCGTAGTCGGCAACGAATCGCTCATGCATCTACCAATATCGCATTCACCTTCGAAGATCAGGTGGTTGGAGGATTCGGTTGGACCTCATGGCCTACGCGATCACCGCACTCCAGCAGGGCATCACCGTCTTCCCCCTGCAACCCGGCCGGAACGCGGTGCCCGCAGTCCGGGGCGGTCGTCGACAAGCAGCCGGTACCTACTGACTTTGAAAGCGTGATGTCGTCATGGTGGGGCGGGGGGTGAGTCCGGTTCCGGTGAGGTAGCCGTTGAGGACGTCGTGGTGGTACTGGAGCTGGCGTAGGCGCCTACTACACGTGCAGGCACCGACGAGCGACTGCGGGTGCGAGCGGAAGCGTCAGCAGCGACAGACAGCCCGTGGACGCATCAGATCTTGATGACGGTGGCGCCTCCGCCGCACAGCACGGTGAGGTCCTCCGGGTCGGAGGTGAGGATTGTGACGGGGCGGGGTGCGGCGAGGGCGGTGGCGCTGAGCATGGCGTCGATGGCGTACTTGTGGCCGTGCAGGCGGGCGTCGGCGAGGAGGGTGGCGGCGTGACGGGCGATGAGCTCGGTGACCGGTTCGATGACGAGGCGAGACAGGGTCCATTCCAGGGCTGGGCGATTGATCCGTGGGTGCATCACTTCCACGAGGGTGGCTGCGGAAGTGATCACCCTTAGGTCGTCGGCGCGGGCGAGGGCGAGCCAGCCGGTGACCGTACGGTCGCGCAACACGGCCTTGGCCAGCCCTTCGCTGTCGAGGACCAGGGTGCCGCCGGGGGCGGCGGGGGAGAGGGTCACGCGGCGTTCGCTCCGCCTTGGGTCTGTTGCTCTCGGGCTTGGTGGAGTTGGTGGCGCAGAGCCTGAATCTCTTCGTCGGCGATTGGGCCATGTTCGGCCTCCGCAACCGTGATGAGCTCGTTGAGGTTGTCCCGCTCGATCTGGCGGGCGACGGCTGCGGCGACATAGGCAGACAGTCCGGAGGGGCCACTGCGGGCCTTGGCGGCTTCGGCGATATCGCGCGGCATAGTGATCGAGTACTTGCCGGTAGGCTCACTCATGCTACCTATCCTACCTTTCATCCTCCCCTGATCGAATGGGTCTGGCAGAGACAGTCGCGAGGTGCAGGTCCGGTCCGAGCTCCAATCTGGGTTTGGGCGCACGTTGGGACTCAAGAGGGTGTTGTTGCTGCCGGGCTTGATATGGGCATCCAGGACGTTCACGTGTCAGGGAGGTGGTGGACGTCATGAGGAACTCGAAATCTCAGGCGCGCGGCGTCCCCGGCCAGAGACGTGTAGGAAGGGCCGTGGCGGGCCGGCGCACGGCGGGTGCGACGGATATCAGGGCGCTGGCCGATGACCTGGGCGCCGTGCTCCTCCGTGCCGTTCGACAAGGCGTCGCGGATGAGTCCCCTGCGGGTATCAGCTGTGGCTTGCCACAGGGGCGCGCGGCTGGGGTCAGCTGGTATGCCTTTGCTCTGGAGTACATGGAGATGAGGTGGCCGCTGATCGCAGCGAAGACGCGGGACGAGACCAACGACGCGCTGTGCGCGATCACCCGGGCGATGCTCCGGGACGTGCGGGGCCGTCCGAGTGACGAGTTGCTGCGGCGGGCGATGCGGGGCTGGGCGTTCGTCGTCCCGCGCCCGGAGCCGCTTCAGATGCCAGCTGACGTCAGACTGGCCCTGCGCTGGGTGGCGGGAGCCTCGCGTCTGCTGGCCGATCTGATGGATCCGGCAGTGATGCGGTCGGTGCTGACAGCACTGCGACTCAATCAGGATGGCGCGGTGGCGGCGGCCGAGACGCAGCGGCACAAGCACAAGGTACTGGTCAACGCCATGCGGTATGCCGTCGAGCAGCGCAAGTTGTCTGCCGATCCGCTCGCTCCCATCAAGTGGAGAGTGGCTGAGACCGTCGACCAGGTCGACCCGCGGGTGGTCGCCAACCCCAGCCAGGCACGTTCCCTGCTGTGCGCGGTCTCCTACGTCGGCGGTTACCGGCGGGCACGTGGACGGAGACTGGTCGGGCTGTTCGCCGGGATGTACTACGCCGGGCTGCGCCCCGCCGAAGCAATCGGGGTGTCTCTGCCCAACTGCGTGCTGCCCGCCGAGGGCTGGGGCCAGGCGAGCGTGCACCGCACACTGCCGCAGGCGGGCAAGCGGTGGACCGACACCGGAAGAGCCCACGATGAACGCGGTCTCAAGAGCCGTCCAGCCGACGACACCCGGCCCGTACCACTGCCGCCCGAACTGGTAGCGCTCTGGCGAGAGAGCATCGACACCTTCGGCACCGCGGACGACGGGCGGCTGTTCTTCAGCGAGCGCGGCGGCATCGTCGGATCCAGTACCTACGATCGTGCTTGGCACGAGGCCCGCGAAATCGGCCTCCCCCCGGATTTGGTGTGCTCGCTGCTCGCAGCCCGCCCATACGATTTGCGCCACTCGGCCCTGTCCACCTGGCTCAACGCTGGCGTCGACCCGACCGAGGTGGCCGAGCGCGCCGGTAACAGCGTCGAGGTGCTCATGGCCACGTACGCCAAGTGCCTGTACGGGCGGCAGGAGATCGCCAACCAGCGTATCGACAAACTCCTGCACGAATACGAGTAGCGCTCGCGAGCGGCTGATCTTGGCGAGGCGGCCGACAATGAATCATTCCGGGATTGGTGGAGCCTCCCCACGCAACCCGGGGCGGTTCAGCCTCTCCGACTGTTCACCACTGACGTTGAGTTACTCATTCGGGTTCACTGTCCGGGATCTCCAGGGTGTGTTCCTCTAGGCTGCGCAACGTCAACTGCCCGTCCCGCACCTGATTCAGTAAGAAGAGCTCGCGGGTGCGGCATTCGGGGCACAGACTCACGGCGGCAAGTGGCCACAGGTCCACCGGTGGGCCCGAAGGAGTGCTGTCGACGTATATACGATCGGGGCGCAAGGGATAGGTGCTGGACCGCTCGAAGGGCTCCCAGCTCGGATGGCTCCCGCGAAGTCGCAGACCGACGAGCTTGTACGAGGACTCGTCGACGTACTCGCACCGTTCCACCCAGTCCCAGTGAGTACCTGAGAGCCAGCTGACCGAGCTGATGGCGGACACCACGTACGGCTCTAGTTTGTCCACGTCCTCATCGAGCTCGTGGGTTGCCCGCACACCGTGAGCATGGTGGGAGTCATTCCTGAAGTCCTTGATCTCGCCCAGCAACGGGCGCGCGTTGTCGCGACCGTGAAGTGTGGAGAGTTCTCTTAGACGAGGAGCATCGACCGCATTCGGGAGTCTGTCGATGAGTGTCAGCCAGGTCCCGAAGGTCGCCCCTGTACGGAATTTGTTCCGCACGTTCCTCGTGAAACCTTCGCTTGCGACGATCTCGCTCAGCGCCAGGAGGCCCAGAGTTCGGGCGATGCCCTCACCGAGCTTGAGGAGGCCGTCTTTCCGCTCTGCAGGATGGGTGCTGATCCGGTACCGGTGGGCGAGCGCGGCCACGTGATACGGGTAGCTCCATTCCGCCCGCCAGACTGGGTCGCCGAGAGGACGCACGAGCTCTCCGACCAACCGGGCTTCGTAGGCCGCGGACCGAACCTGCTCGCGCAGTCGCTGGATGTCCGTCTCACTGTCCGCGAAAATGTTGGGCAAGATGCCCGATGTCGCGCTCCGGAGGGTGCGTCGCCCCTCCTGCACCTCCGTCAGGAGATCGTCGACCTCCTCGTCGGCAACCAGTGCCACGGGAACGGGCAGGTCGAGCAGGTCTCGCGGGTTGGGGAACTGTCCGTTTTCCTTCAGCGAGTTGAGCCATTCACACAATGCCCTTCCGCTGCCACGCAACGGGTGCAGGACAAACAAGGAGGTGGCTGCCTCGCCGAAGCCCGGAGGAAGAAGTCGCCACTTTCCGGGCCTTCCCACCAAGTTGCCTCCCGCGCAGGGCGTGAGCGCGGGACTTTCCTTCGGGGCATCCGGTAGTTCCACTGCAGATTCGGCCTGGTACAGATCCTGAGCTCTGAGGTGTTTGGGCCGGTCGGTCTCGCTCGGCTCGTCCGCGTCATCGCGATGCGGTCCGATACGGACCGTCTCCAGGTGCGCGAAGTGCCGCAGTGGTTCCACCGGGCCGACGAATTCCGCTACGAGGAAGAGAGCGGGCGCGATCGCGTAGCCGACCCTGGTCCTGCTGTGGTCGATCCAGGCGTTGGGCGTATGAGGGTGCACCTCGCGTCGGAGATAGTCTTCCGGGTCCTCGTGCAGTGCAAGGTCGACGAATGTGCGCAATTCTAGATCGGGTTCGGTCACCCCCCTTGATCTCTGGACCTCCCCCTGGCTGGCGCGCACTCCGATCGCCTTGCGAACCGCTCTGTTGAAGGCGGCTCCGCCGGGCCAGGACTCTCCGCCGGCTGCGACCGCGTGCCGCAGCGCGGCGAACGCCGCGGAGCTGGTGCTCCAGGTCGATCCGACGAGCGTGCGAAGGGACGCCAGCAGGGCGTCGGCGGTGCTCGTCTGCTGGACCAGCCGGGATGCGGCGAGTTGAGTCAGGCTCTCGGTGGACAGTTCGTACCGCAGACGTAGTGGTTGCTCGATGGTGATGCGACGGTGGCCCAACTCGTCGTTGCGGAGAACGCGCACTCTGGCGTGCTGCGGACGATCGGAGGTGGGAGGCAGCGCTTCGTGGCAGAGCCGGGTGATCTCACCGATCTGATCCGGTCCGATGTACTTCCGCTTGCCGCCCACTGTGCTGCGCATCTTCTGCCACTGATCCTGGGCGTTGACCAGGACGACGCTGCCTCTCCGGTTGGCGGACTTCCGGTTGGATAGCACCCACAGATAGGTACCGATGCTCGTGTTGTGGAAGAGCTGATCAGGGAGGGCCACCACGGCCTCAAGCCAGTCGTTCTCGATGATCCACTTCCGGATGTCGGACTCACCCGACCCTGGAGCCCCTACATGCATCGGGGAGCCGTTGAAGATGACGGCCATGCGGCTCCCGCCGATGCCAGAGGCGTCCACTGTCTTCATCTTCGACAGCATGTGCTGTAGGAAGAGCAGTGATCCGTCGTTGATACGTGGCAGGCCCGCGCCGAACCGGCCCCTGTAACCGAGATTTTCGTGTTCCTCCCGGACGGCGTCCGCGACCCTCTTCCACTTCGAGCCGAACGGCGGGTTGGCCAACAGGTAGTCGAACTGTCCCTCTTGGTGTCCATCGCGGCTGAGCACATTTCCATAAGCGATGTTGTCCGGGTCGAGGCCCCGCATCATCATGTCAGAGCGACAGATGGCCCAGGTCTCCGCGTTGATCTCCTGTCCGTACAGGGCAACGTGGGCCTGGGGATTGAGCCCCGTGATGTAATCTTCCGCCTCGCTCAACAACCCGCCGGTTCCGCAGACCGGATCGAGGACCGACCGGACGGTACCCGGCAGGGTGAGGATGTCCGTGTCGGGAGCCGTCAGGAGACTGACCATCAGCCGGACGACTTCGCGCGGAGTGAAGTGCTCACTCGCCGTCTCGCTGCTGTGCTCCGCGAAGTGGCGTACGAGCTCCTCGAAGACGAGCCCCATCTGATGGCTGGTGACCGTCGGCCCCAGGTCCAGCGAGACGAACTTGCTGATGACCAGGTACAGCAGGTCGGTGTCGTACAGCCGTTTGATCGTCTGATCCAGCTCGAAGCGCTCCATCACCTCCCGCGCGTTGTCCGAGAGCCCAGCGACGTAATCCCGTAGCAGGGGCGCCGTGTTGTGCGGTGAGGAAGCGACATCCTCCAGCGTGAGACGGCTGGTGTTGAAGAAAGCTTGCCCGGAGGCGACTCTGAGGAGCGCCTCCAGGGCGTGCCCGCCGCCCTCGAAGTTGTCGGCCGCGTCCTGTACTTTGCCCCTCGTTGGCGCCAGGACACAGTCCAGGCGCCGCAGGACGGTGAACGGCAGTATGACCTTGCCGTAATCGGAAGTCTTGAAGTCTCCGCGGAGAAGGTCCGATACGGACCAGATCAGCCGCGCCAGATGCCTCGACTCGTCACTCATGATGTCCCCCGTGAAATCAGTCGTGCGAATACTTCCGATCCTCTCACTTGCGTTGTCGGTGCATTCATCGAAGGGGTGGTACTCGTCTCCCACCGCTCCGCTCAACGCCCGCAGGCGTTAGCTAGGTTGTCGGGCGCCGACAGCGGCGGCAACCCCGCGAAAACGCCCGGCTGATCTCGCTCCGCGGCGAGTGCGCCCGCGAGTGTCCCGGCGCCCATCGAGTGAGTTCGTCCACGCTCCCGTAGTGCGTGAGGGCGGGCAGTGGTGAGGGTGCGCACTCAACTCCGCACGCGGGTGTTGGAGGAGGCGAGGCTTCCGATGCCCTGCGGTGGTTTAGCTTCTGTGCGGGCTGCCGGGACGAGGCGGGTTGGGGGGAACCGGAGCTTGGGGGAGGTGTCACCGTGCCGGGCGTTGGCTTCTGCGGTGCCTCGCCCAGGCCGCCGGGCGGGCACGAGCATCTTTGCGAGACTGTGCCGAATCTGGTCCGGGAAAGTGCAACGGCCTGTTCCTCCGTGTGCCTTCTGGCTGGTCCCCTTGGCAAACATGCAGGTCAAAGTGGCCTCCTGAGGGGGAGGGATCCGGCCTTGCGGCTTTATGGCCCGCGTATGTCCCACAGGAATCGATTTTGCGGGATCGGATAATTGGGACTTCGCCCGCCCGGCCATGGGAAACCCCTGATCAGGGCCATGAGAGGTCGAGTGGTCACGGCCAAGTAGGCCGTGTGCGTTTTGGCATGCACAAGAAAGGCCCTGACTAGCATTTCTGCTGGTCAGAGCCTTTATCCGGAGTGCCCCCGGCAGGATTCGAACCTGCGCACACGGCTCCGGAGGCCGTTGCTCTATCCCCTGAGCTACGGGGGCTTGCCTGTCGCTGCTGTCTCGCGGCGACGAGTAGAACACTACCAGTTCGCTGGGGGTGGTCATGAACGGTTATCGGGGGGCGGTGAGGGAGAGGGCGGGGTGGGAGCGGAGGGGGTATACCGCATGTGGGGGGCGGGGTGCAGGGGAGTGGGGGGAAGATCCCTCGGACGTGGTGGAAGTGGGCAAAACGCGGACGCGGGGGTGGGGGCGCGCCTAGTCTTCTGGGTGTGCCTGGCTTGTCCGGCCGGGTCCTTGTCGTCGACGACAACAAGGTCATCCGGCAGCTGATCAGGGTCAACCTCGAGCTGGAGGGCTTCGAGGTCGTGACCGCGGCCGATGGTGCCGAGTGCCTGGAGATCGTTCACCAGGTGCGGCCCGATGTGATCACTCTCGACGTCGTGATGCCCAGACTGGATGGGCTGCAGACGGCGTCCAGGTTGCGTGCTGATGCGCGGACCCGGCGGTTGCCGGTCGCGATGATCAGCGCGTGTACGCAGGTGGAGGTGGACCGGGGGCAGGCGCTGGGGGTGGATGCCTTTCTGGCGAAACCCTTCGAGCCCGCCGAGCTGGTGAAGCTTGTGGGGCGGCTGATGCGGCAAGGGGCTGCTGGGGCGGCGGCGCCCGGTGATGCCGAGCAGGCTGTGGGGCCCACCGGCTAGCCGAGGTTTTGGGTTGGTCGGTGGGCCTCCCGACCTCACACCCTCCGTAAGACGGGCGTGCGGCGGTCCGAGGGGCGAAACCGGTTCGCGGAGGTACCCCCCTCCTCCCATACGCTTGTGCCGTGACACCCGCCCAGCTCTCCCGCACTGTGCTGCACACCGTGCGTCGCGCCGTCGAGGCCGACGAGCTGTGTGTCGATGTGCCGGAGCGGGTGAAGGTGCGGATTCCGCCGCGGGGTGGGTGTGGGGATTACGCGACCAATGTTGCGTTGCAGCTCGCTCGGGGGCGTGGTGAGGGAGCTGCCGCGCGGATCGCCGAGGTGCTGCGGCGGCGGCTTGTCGAGGCGCCTGGCATCGCGGGCGTTGATATCGCCGGGCCTGGGTTCTTGAACATCACCCTGGATGCGCGCTCGCATGAGCAGCTGGTCGAGGCCATTCTTGAGCAGGGGGATGGCTACGGGCTTGGGGGCGGGCTCGCCGGAGTGCACGCGCGCTTCGCGCCCGCCGATGAGGTGCGGGCTGCGCTCGTGCTGCATGCGGTCGTGGGGCTTGTTGAGGGGTGTGGGGGATCGGTCGACGTAGGCGTCGGCGGTGAGGTTATATCTGTGCGGGCTGCCGGGGGCGATGCCCGCGAGCTGCTTACTCGGCTTGGTTCCGATGCTGCTCGGTGGGGGTTGTTGCGGGCTGCCGCGCATGATCTGCCCGATCTGGATCCCGCGCACCTGCTGGCGCAGCGGGAGGGGAATCCGCTCTTCCGGGTGCGGTACGCGCATGCCGTCACCCATCGGTCCGTCGATGAGGGAGATGAGGGAGTAGAAGGCCTCGACGACTTGGTGTTGCTCGGGTTGCTCGGGGACTTTCCTCGTACCGTCGAGGCCGCCGCTCGGCACCGTTCGCCCGATCGGCTTGCGCGACACCTTGTTGCCGTCGCTGATGCCTACCTCGGACAGGCCGACAACCGGCGAAAACGCCTGGCCGAGGCTACCCGCGTCGTCCTCGCGAATGGCCTCCGCCTGCTTGGCATCAGTGCTCCGAAACGCCTTTGAACAGCGAAACCCCGTGAGAGAGACAGCATGAGCCGTTCCGCCCACCCCGCCGGGCCCCGTCACGCCGATGTTCTGCCCGAGGGGCACTACGCCGCGCCGCCCGCCGATCTCAATCAGCTCGATGCTCGGGTCTGGTCCCGCACGGTGACCAGGAATGACGAAGGAGTGGTGAGCGTCGGCGGGATCGACGTCTCTACGCTCGCCGAGCAGTTCGGGACGCCCGCCTACTTCCTCGACGAGGACGACTTCCGCGCCCGCTGCCGGGCCTGGCGGGAGGCGTTCGGGGACGACGCGGACGTGTTCTACGCCGGGAAGGCGTTCCTCTCCCGCGCCGTGGTGCGCTGGCTGCACGAGGAGGGGCTGAACCTCGACGTCTGCTCCGAGGGGGAGCTCGCGACCGCGCTCGCCGCCGGGATGCCCGCCGAGCGGATCGCGCTGCACGGGAACAACAAGAGCAGTAGGGAGATCCACAGGGCGGTCGAAGCGGGTGTCGGGCGCATTGTGCTCGACTCGTTCCAGGAGATCGTGCGCGTCGCGCACATCGCGCACGGGCTGGGCAAGCGGCAGAAGGTCCAGATCCGGGTCACGGTCGGCGTCGAGGCGCATACGCACGAGTTCATCGCGACCGCGCACGAGGACCAGAAGTTCGGCATTCCGCTCGGGGGCGGGCAGGCGGCCGAGGCGGTACGGCGGGCGCTGAAGCTCGACGGGCTGGAGCTGATCGGCGTGCACTCGCACATCGGGTCGCAGATCTTCGACACCTCGGGCTTCGAGGTGGCCGCGCACCGGGTGGTCGGGCTGCTCAAGGAGGTCCGGGACGAGCACGGGGTCGAGCTGCCCGAGATCGACCTCGGCGGCGGCCTCGGCATCGCGTACACCCCGGACGACGACCCGAGCGAGCCGCACGACATCGCCAAGGCGCTGCGGGAGATCGTGACCCGGGAGTGCGCGAGTGCCGGGCTCTCGGTGCCGCGGCTGTCGGTCGAGCCGGGGCGGGCGATCGTCGGGCCGACCGCGTTCACGCTGTACGAGGTGGGTACGGTCAAGGAACTGCCCGGGCTGCGGACGTACGTCAGCGTCGATGGGGGCATGTCCGACAACATCCGTACGGCGCTCTACGATGCGGAGTACTCGGTGGCGCTGGTCTCCCGTTCGTCCACGGCGGAGCCGATGGTGTCCCGGGTCGTCGGCAAGCACTGCGAGTCGGGTGACATCGTCGTACGGGACGCCTTCCTGCCCGCCGATCTGGCGCCCGGCGATCTGCTCGCCGTCCCGGCCACCGGCGCGTACTGCCGCTCGATGGCCAGCAACTACAACCATGCGCTGCGTCCGCCGGTCGTCGCCGTCCGGGACGGTCAGGCGCGGGAAATCGTCCGGCGGGAGACGGAGGAGGACCTCCTGCGGCTCGACGTCGGTTAGGGATGTCGGTTAGCGATATCGAGCTGGCGATGTCGGTTAGCGAGAAGGAAATCTCGGATACTGGACCCGGGGTAGGAATCCCCCTCCAGTGCAAGAGACTGGTGCACCACCTAGATGGATGAGAAGCGAGGTCGGATGATGCGTACGCGTCCGCTGAAAGTGGCGCTGCTGGGCTGTGGAGTCGTCGGCTCAGAGGTGACGCGCATCATGACGACGCACGCGGACGACCTCGCGGCGCGCATCGGCGCCCCGGTCGAGCTGGCCGGGATCGCGGTGCGCCGCCCCGGCCGGGTCCGCGAGGGGGTGCCGGCCGAGCTGGTGACCACCGACGCGACCGCCCTGGTCAAGCGCGGGGACATCGACGTGGTGGTCGAGGTCATCGGCGGCATCGAGCCCGCCCGCTCGCTGATCACCACCGCCTTCGAGCACGGCGCGAGCGTGGTGTCCGCCAACAAGGCGCTGGTCGCCAAGGAGGGTGCGGCGCTGCACGCCGCCGCCCAGGAGCGCGGCGCGGACCTCTACTACGAGGCGGCGGTCGCGGGCGCGATTCCGCTGGTGCGGCCCCTGCGCGAGTCGCTGGCCGGCGACAACATCAACCGTGTCCTCGGCATCGTCAACGGCACCACGAACTTCATCCTCGACCGGATGGACGGCAGCGGAGCCGGGTATTCCGAGGCGCTGGACGAGGCCACCGCCCTCGGGTACGCCGAGGCCGACCCGACCGCCGACGTCGAGGGCTTCGACGCCGCCGCCAAGGCCGCGATCCTGGCCGGGATCGCCTTCCACACCCGGGTCACCCTCGACGATGTGCACCGCGAGGGCATCACCGAGGTGACCGCGGCCGACATCGCCTCCGCCAAGCGCATGGGGTGCACCGTCAAGCTGCTCGCGATCTGCGAGCGGGCCGCCGACGGCCGGTCGGTGACCGCGCGGGTGCATCCGGCGATGATTCCGCTGGCCCATCCGCTGGCGTCGGTGCGCGAGGCGTACAACGCGGTCTTCGTGGAGGCCGACGCCGCAGGTCAGCTGATGTTCTACGGACCGGGCGCGGGCGGTTCGCCGACCGCCTCGGCCGTTCTGGGTGACCTGGTCGCGGCCTGCCGCAACAAGCTGGCGGGCACCGCCGGGCCGGGCGAGTCGGCGTACAGCCAACTGCCCGTGAGCCCCATGGGCCAGGTGGTCACGCGGTACCACATCAGCCTCGATGTGGCCGATAAGCCGGGCGTTCTCGCTCAGGTCGCAACAGTCTTCGCCGAGCACGGCGTGTCGATCGATACGGTCCGGCAGCAGGGCAAGGACGGCGAGGCGTCCCTCGTCGTCGTGACCCACCGCGCCAGCGATGCCGCGCTTTCGGCGACCGTCGAGACACTGCGCAGGCTCGACACGGTCCGTGATGTCGCGAGCATCATGCGGGTCGAGGGCGAGTAGCAGGGTGACAGAGGCGGAGCAGAGGCCGAGTAGAGGGCGAGCGGAGAAAAAGGGAAATCATGAACGCAATTGCTGACGCCGGGCCTCGAATGTCCGGCACCCGACAGTGGAACGGCTGGCGGGGCATCATCGAGGAGTACCGCGACCGCCTCCCGGTCGGCGAGACGAGCCCCGTCGTCACCCTCCGCGAGGGCGGGACGCCCCTCGTCCCCGCGCAGGTGCTCTCCGAGCGCACCGGCTGCGAGGTCCACCTCAAGGTCGAGGGCGCCAACCCCACGGGGTCCTTCAAGGACCGCGGCATGACGATGGCCATCAGCGCGGCCAAGGAGGCCGGTGCGAAGGCCGTCATCTGCGCCTCCACCGGCAACACCTCGGCCTCGGCCGCGGCGTACGCCGTACGGGCCGGGATGGTCTGCGCGGTGCTGGTCCCGCAGGGCAAGATCGCGCTGGGCAAGATGGGCCAGGCGCTGGTGCACGGCGCGAAGATCCTCCAGGTCGACGGCAACTTCGACGACTGTCTGACGCTCGCGCGCGGGCTGTCCGAGAAGTACCCGGTGGCGCTGGTCAATTCGGTCAACCCGGCCCGTATCGAGGGGCAGAAGACCGCGGCCTTCGAGATCGTCGACATGCTCGGCGACGCGCCCGACATCCACGTCCTGCCGGTCGGGAACGCGGGCAACATCACCGCTTACTGGAAGGGCTACCAGGAGTACGCGGCCGAGGGCGGCCCGTCCTCCCGCACGCCCCGGATGTGGGGCTTCCAGGCGTCGGGCTCCGCGCCCTTCGTGCGCGGTGCGCCGGTCAAGGAACCCGCCACCATCGCCACCGCGATCCGGATCGGCAACCCGGCCTCGTGGACGCAGGCCGAGCGGGCGCGGGACGAGTCGGGCGGCTTCATCGACGAGGTGACCGACCGTCAAATCCTCGCGGCCTACCGGATGCTCGCCTCCCAGGAGGGTGTCTTCGTCGAGCCCGCCTCCGCGGCGAGCGTGGCCGGACTGCTGAAGGCGGCCGAGCAGGGCAAGGTCGACCCGGGCCAGCGCATCGTGTGCACGGTGACCGGCAACGGCCTGAAGGACCCGGACTGGGCGGTCGCGGGCGCCCCGCAGCCGGTCATCGTGCCGGTGGACGCCGACGCGGCGGCCGTACGGCTCGGACTGGCGTAAGCGACGCGGTACGTGTGAACGGTGCGGTACGCGTAAACGGCGTAGCGCGCGCGGCGACGTAGCGCCCGCGCAGCGGCGTAACGCGCCAGGCGGGCCGGGGTGTCCGACGACGGCACCCCGGCCCGCCCACCCGCCCCCGTGGGGCGGTCCGCGGGCCGATCCGCTGGGCGGTCCGCCAGGCGGTCTGGCGGGCGATCTAAAGATCCACTCGAGCGGTGGACGAGATGCGCGGGAACGACGAGGGCGCGCGAAACCCTCCAGTAGAGTGGACCTGGTCGACGACAGGGAGTGCGACACGCATCGTGCGCCTCCCGTGCGCCCTATGTCGCCACAGAACCTTCCTTCGATAGGCTGTACTGAATCCGCCCCGACGCAGAGCCCTCACCTCTGTGCGGCGTCGCCGTCCTGTCACGGCCCCCGCGGTGTTCCGTACCTCTTCGAGCAATCTCACGTCATACAAGGAGAGTCATCGAGCGATGGCCGGTCCAGCGTTCCGCGCCGCCGCCGTCCGAGTGCGCGTCCCTGCCTCGAGCGCCAATCTCGGTCCCGGCTATGACGCCTTCGGTCTCGCCCTGGGGCTCTACGACGATGTGGTGGTCCGGGTCGCCGACTCCGGTCTGCACGTCGACATCGCGGGCGAGGGCGCCGAGGGCCTGCCGCGCGACGAGAGCCATCTGCTCGTACGGTCTCTCCGTACCGCCTTCGACCTGCTGGGCGGGCAGCCGCGCGGCCTCGAGGTCGTCTGCGCCAACCGCATCCCGCACGGCCGCGGGCTCGGCTCCTCCTCCTCCGCCATCTGCGCCGGGATCACCGCCGCGCGCGCCGTGACGATAGGCGGCGCCGAAAAACTCGACGACGAGGCGCTGGTGGAGCTGGCCACCGAGATAGAGGGCCACCCCGACAACGTCGCCGCCTGTCTGCTCGGCGGCTTCACCCTGGCCTGGACGGACGCGGGAGCCGCCCGGGCGATCAGAATGGACCCTGCCGATTCCATCGTTCCGGTGGTCTTCGTACCCGGGAAGCCGGTGCTCACGGAGACCGCCCGCGGACTGCTGCCGCGCACCGTCCCGCACGTGGACGCGGCCGTCAACGCGGGGCGCGCGGCCCTGCTCGTGGAGGCCCTGACCAGGCGTCCCGAGCTGCTGCTCGCGGCGACGGAGGACCGGCTCCACCAGGAATACCGCGCTCCGGCGATGCCCGACAGCGTGAGCCTGGTGCACCGGCTGCGTGCGGACGGCATCCCCGCGGTCGTCTCCGGCGCGGGCCCCACGGTGCTCGCGCTGGTCGAGGACAGTGCGGCCGACAAGGTCGCACGGCTGGCGGGCCAGGGGTGGGCCGCCAACCGGCTGGCTCTCGACGCCGGGGGGGCGAGCGTCCTGCCGCTCAGCTGACCCAGCCGCCCGGGGCGTCATCCGGGCCCCGCACAACTCGATTGCCGGTCGGAGAGGGGGAATGTTTGTTGGATCCGGTAGTGTTAACCTCAAGTCTGCACCCGAAGCCTCTTGGATGTACTCGGAGGCGCGGTGCGAAGTGTCCCCCTCCGGGACCACCCTTCTTCCGGGAGCCTCCCACACTGCCTGAGCAGCCTGCCTGAGCAGTGTCGTGCACGCACCGGAATCGGCGTGGCGGATTCGAATGAACCACTCTGCCGCGTCGGAACCATGAATGTTCTCTCCGCCGTACCGGCGGACCACCGCCCCGGCCCGGTCCGTAACGGAAGGACCACAGCCGGACAGCACAACCGGTCGCCGAGCCAGACAGGCCGACGCCCGCTCCAGGGAAGGACCCTTCGTGAGCGACACCACCGATCTGATGGGCGTGAACGCCTCCGGCACCTCCGACAGCGGTGTCGGCGATGCCGCCGCGCCCGCCACGGACGCTCCCGCGCCTGCCACCGGTGCTGCCACTGGCACTGCCCCGCGGCGACGCCGCTCGGGCACCGGCCTCGACGCCATGGTTCTGGCAGAGCTGCAGCAGCTCGCCTCGGGCCTGGGTATCAAGGGCACCGCGCGGATGCGCAAGAGCCAGCTGATCGAGGTCATCAAGGAGAAGCAGGCCGCGTCCGGCAGCGGAGCCCAGAGCTCCGAGGCCGCCCCGTCCTCCGACGAGGGGGTGACCAAGCCGAAGCGCCGTGCGACCTCCAAGGCCCGTACGGGCGACGACGGCGCGGACGCGGGGAACCAGAAGGCCGCCAAGGCCGAGAAGACCGACCAGGCCGCGGACGCCGACAAGGCCGCCAAGGCCGGTAAGGGCGGCAAGCCCGAGAAGGCCGACAAGGCCGACGCCCAGCAGCAGATCGACATCCCGGGCCAGTCCGGGGAGCCGGCCGCCGACGAGCAGCCGGCCGTTGAGCGCCGTCGCCGCCGGGCGACCGCGCCGGCCACCGCCACCGCCACCGCCGAGTCGGGGGGCACCGCCACCGCCGTGGACACCCGCACCGAGACCCGGAGCGACGCCTCCGCCCGCACCGAGACCAAGGGCGACGCGGCGGCGGACACCGCCGAGGGCAAGGGCGCCAAGGGCGGCGACCGCCAGGACCGCCAGGAGCGCGGCCAGAAGGGCGACCGCCGTGAGCGCGGCGGCCAGCGTGACCGCGGCGACCGCGGTGACCGTGGCGACCGCGGCCGCGGCGGCAAGGGCGACGACGGACAGCAGGGCGGCGGCCGTCAGCAGCGCGGCGACGGGCGCGGCCAGGGTCAGGGTCAGGGGCAGGGTCAGGGTCAGGGGCAGGGCCAGCAGCGCCCCGCCGATGACGACGACGACTTCGATGGCGGTCGCCGCGGGCGCCGCGGCCGCTACCGCGACCGCCGTGGCCGCCGTGGCCGCGACGACTTCGGCAACGAGCCGCAGGTCTCCGAGGACGACGTCCTGATCCCGGTCGCGGGCATCCTCGACATCCTCGACAACTACGCGTTCATCCGGACCTCCGGCTACCTGCCGGGCCCGAACGACGTGTATGTCTCGCTCGCCCAGGTGCGCAAGAACGGTCTGCGCAAGGGCGATCACGTCACCGGTGCGGTCCGCCAGCCGCGCGAGGGTGAGCGCCGCGAGAAGTTCAACGCGCTGGTGCGGCTCGACTCGGTGAACGGCATGGCGCCCGAAACCGGCCGTGGGCGGCCCGAGTTCGGGAAGCTGACGCCGCTTTACCCGCAGGACCGGCTGCGTCTGGAGACCGAGGCAGGCGGCCTGACGACCCGGATCATCGACCTGGTCGCGCCGATCGGCAAGGGCCAGCGCGGTCTGATCGTGGCCCCGCCGAAGACCGGTAAGACCATGATCATGCAGGCGATCGCCAACGCGATCACCCGCAACAGCCCCGAGTGCCATCTGATGGTCGTCCTCGTCGACGAGCGTCCTGAAGAGGTCACCGACATGCAGCGCTCGGTCAAGGGCGAGGTCATCTCCTCGACCTTCGACCGTCCCGCCGAGGACCACACCACCGTCGCCGAGCTGGCGATCGAGCGGGCCAAGCGGCTGGTGGAGCTGGGCCACGACGTGGTCGTGCTGCTGGACTCGATCACGCGTCTGGGCCGTGCGTACAACCTGGCGGCGCCCGCCTCCGGCCGCATCCTGTCCGGTGGTGTCGACTCGACCGCGCTCTACCCGCCGAAGAAGTTCTTCGGTGCCGCGCGCAACATCGAGGACGGCGGCTCGCTGACCATCCTGGCCACCGCGCTGGTCGAGACCGGCTCGCGGATGGACGAGGTGATCTTCGAGGAGTTCAAGGGCACCGGCAACATGGAGCTCAAGCTCGACCGGAAGCTCGCCGACAAGCGCATCTTCCCGGCGGTCGACGTCGACCCGTCGTCCACCCGTAAGGAAGAGATCCTGCTGGCGCCGGACGAGCTGAACATCGTCTGGAAGCTGCGCCGGGTGCTGCACGCGCTCGACTCGCAGCAGGCGATCGAGCTGCTGCTCGACAAGATGAAGCAGACGAAGTCGAACGCCGAGTTCCTGATGCAGATCGCCAAGACCACGCCCGGCCCGGGCGGAAACGGCGACTGACCGCATAAGGTTCAGCCACGCTCTGTCAGCCGAGGCCTCCCCGCACCGCGGGGAGGCCTCGGCTTTTGTGAGAGGTGAACCACACCAAAAGGGACAGTCGCGGAACGGTCTCGATGCCCTTATCACCTGCGAAAGCGCAGGTGAGAGCGGTAAGGCGGACGAAGGGGACGAACGGCGCCCGGGTCGCCCCAGCCGAAAACGAAGGTGGCTCGATATGCAACCCTGGCGCTCGGCCTGTCATCTGTCAGGTCGAATCCGCGACGCCACGCCTGACCGTGACGGCAGGGGGTACCCGGGATACGAGGACTGAGGAGCACATGGCCGACGACCAGCAGAGCACGCCGGTGAACCCGGGCCGCCACCGAGCCCGTGGAGCCGCCTCCGGCGGCCGCCGCCGCAAGCGTCCCAGTACGCGCCGCAGGGCCACGCACATCACCGTCTGGTCGGTCGCCTCCGTCCTGGTCCTCGGCGGCGCCGGGGCCGGGTACCTCTACTACAAGCTCAACGGCAACCTCACCGGCGTCGACGTCAACGCGGCCCTGGGCTCCGACCGCCCCAAGAACGTCGACAACGGCTCGATGGACATCCTCGTCCTCGGCTCCGACTCCCGGGCCGGCAAGAACGCCAAGTACGGCACGGACGAGGGCACCTCGCGCTCCGACACCGCGATGATCGTCCACGTCTACAAGGGCCGCAAGAAGGCCAGCGTGGTCAGCGTCCCGCGCGACACGCTCGTCCAGCGCCCCTCGTGCGTCAAGGACGGTAAGGAGAGCCCCGCCGTCCAGGAGGCCATGTTCAACAGCGCCTACGAGACCGGCGGCCCGGCCTGCACCATCAAGACCGTCGAGGCCATGAGCGGCATACGCATGGACCACTTCCTGGAGGTCGACTTCTCCGGCTTCCAGCAGCTGATCGACGACCTCGGCGGCGTCGACATCACCACCACCCAGGCGATCCACGACCCGAAGAGCCACCTCGACCTGGACGCCGGCCCGCACACCCTCAACGGTGAGCAGTCGCTGGGCCTCGTACGGACCCGGCACGGCGTCGGCGACGGCAGTGACCTCGGCCGGATCAAGCTCCAGCAGGCGTTCGTCAAGGCACTTCTCGACCAGATCAAGCACGTCAACCTCTTCGGCAACCCGAAGAAGCTGTACGACATCGCGAACACCTCCACCAAGGCGCTCACCACCGACTCCGAGCTGGCCTCGGTCAACAAGCTGTCGGGCTTCGCCAAGAGCCTCCAGGGGATCGGCTCGGGCAACATGAAGATGACCACGCTGCCCGTCCAGTACGACCCGCAGAACCCGTCCCGGGTGCTGCCCATGGAGTCCAAGACCAAGCTGATCTGGAAGGCGCTGCGGGCGGACAAGCCGATCCCGGCGGCCGCCACCAAGGGCTCGGCGGGCGACGCGAACGACGCCGGCAAGGTCGTCAAGTAGGGCTGATCGGCGGATGTCGGACGGGGCCGGGAATATCCCGGCCCCACCCCCGGTTTTGGGTGATGCGGCCAGTGCTGGCAAACTGGATCGTCGGCCCCGGTTCACGACGTGCAAACCCGCCCGTCGACCCGGCGCCCTCCCGAGAAACCAGGAGAATCCCTTGAAGCGCGACATCCACCCCGAGTACTTCGAGACGCAGGTCAGCTGCACCTGTGGGGCGTCCTTCACCACTCGCTCCACCGTGAGCGGCAACGTCCGTGCCGACATCTGCTCCGAGTGCCACCCGTTCTACACGGGCAAGCAGAAGATCCTCGACACCGGTGGCCGTGTGGCCCGGTTCGAGGCCCGCTTCGGCAAGAACGCCGGGTCCAAGAAGTAGCGACCCGCACGGCGCCGGTCCTCGGTCGCCCCCGCGCAGGGGCGACCCGGACCGGCGTTTTGCGTCAACCGGCCCGTATTTCCCGCGTCCACGCAGACCCACCCAGGGAGCCCTCATGTTCGAGGCGGTCGAGGAACTGATCGGCGAACACGCCGACCTCGAAAAGCGGCTCGCCGACCCCGCGGTCCACGCCGACCAGCGCGAGGCGAAGCGGCTCAACAAGCGCTACGCCGAGCTGACGCCGATCGTCGGCACCTACCGCGCCTGGAAGCAGACCGGGGACGACATCGGGACGGCCCAGGAGCTGGCCCAGGACGACCCGGACTTCGCCGACGAGGTCAAGGAGCTGGAGCTGCGCCGCGCGGAGCTGACCGACCGGCTGCGGCTGCTGCTGGTCCCGCGCGACCCCAGCGACGACAAGGACGTCATCCTGGAGGTCAAGGCGGGCGAGGGCGGCGAGGAGTCCGCGCTGTTCGCCGGAGACCTGCTGCGGATGTATCTGCGGTACGCCGAGCGCGTCGGCTGGAAGACCGAGATCATCGAGGCCAACGAGTCGGACCTCGGCGGCTACAAGGACGTCCAGGTCGCCGTGAAGACCAAGGGCGGCGGCGGTGCGACCGAGCCCGGCCAGGGCGTATGGGCCCGGCTGAAGTACGAGGGCGGGGTGCACCGCGTCCAGCGGGTGCCCGCGACCGAGTCCCAGGGCCGTATCCACACCTCCGCCGCCGGTGTGCTGGTCACGCCCGAGGCCGAGGAGGTCGAGGTCGAGATCGGCCCCAACGACCTGCGGATCGACGTCTACCGCTCCTCCGGCCCCGGCGGCCAGTCGGTGAACACCACCGACTCCGCGGTGCGCATCACCCACCTGCCCACCGGCATCGTCGTCTCCTGCCAGAACGAGAAGAGCCAGCTCCAGAACAAGGAGCAGGCGCTGCGCATCCTGCGCTCGCGGCTGCTGGCCGCCGCCCAGGAGGAGGCCGAGCGGGAGGCGTCGGACGCGCGCCGCAGCCAGGTCCGCACCGTCGACCGCTCCGAGCGCATCCGTACGTACAACTTCCCGGAAAACCGCATTTCGGACCACCGGGTCGGCTTTAAGGCGTACAACCTTGACCAGGTGCTCGACGGGGAGCTGGCGCCCGTCATCCAGGCGTGTGTCGACGCCGACGCGGCGGCGAAGCTCGCGGCGGCGCAGTAGGACCTTCCTCTTCGCAACTACGGACCGGCTGGAGGAATTCAGTGAACGTGCTGCTCGCCGAGGTGGCCCAGGCCACCCAGCGGCTGGCCGCCGCGGGTGTGCCCTCTCCGCGCTTCGACGCGGAGGAGCTGGCCGCCTTCGTGCACGGCGTCAAGCGGGGGGAGCTGCACGGTGTCTCCGACACCGACTTCGACGCCCGTTACTGGGAGGCGGTCGCCCGCCGCGAGGCCCGCGAACCGCTGCAGCACATCACCGGCCGCGCCTTCTTCCGCTACCTGGAGCTCCAGGTGGGCCCCGGCGTCTTCGTCCCCCGCCCGGAGACCGAGTCGGTCGTCGGCTGGGCCATAGACGCGGTCCGGGCCATGGACGTCGTCGAACCCCTCATCGTGGACCTGTGCACCGGCTCCGCGGCCATCGCCCTGGCGCTCGCCCAGGAGGTGCCCCGCTCCCGGGTGCACGCCGTCGAGCTGGACGAGGGCGCCCTCCAGTGGGCCCGCAAGAACGTCGAGGGGTCCCGCGTCGTTCTCCAGCGAGGAGACGCGTTGACGGCCCTGCCCGAGCTGGACGGGCAGGTGGACCTCGTCATCAGCAACCCCCCGTACATCCCGCTGACCGAGTGGGAGTACGTGGCGCCGGAGGCGCGCGATCACGACCCCCAGCTCGCGCTCTTCTCCGGTGAGGACGGCCTCGATGTGATCCGCGGCCTGGAGCGCACGGCCCACCGGTTGCTGCGGCCGGGCGGTGTGGTCGTCATCGAGCACGCGGACACCCAGGGCGGTCAGGTGCCGTGGATCTTCACGGAGGAGCGTGGCTGGGCGGACGCCGCCGACCACCCCGACCTGAACAAACGGCCCCGATTCGCCACCGCGCGGAAGGCCATGCCGTGACCGCGGCACCGCACCACACACTGGCCACGTACGAGCAGGAGGACCGTTAAATGGCACGGCGATACGACTGCGGGGACGCGACCGACCGCAAGACCGGCCTGCGCGAGGCCGCGTCCGCCGTCCGCCGCGGCGAGCTGGTCGTGCTGCCCACCGACACCGTCTACGGGATCGGTGCGGACGCCTTCAGCGCGGAGGCCGTCGGCGATCTGCTGGAGGCCAAGGGCCGGGGCCGCAATATGCCGACCCCTGTCCTGGTCGGCTCCCCGAACACCCTGCACGGCCTGGTCACGGACTTCTCCGAGCAGGCCTGGGAGCTGGTCGACGCCTTCTGGCCCGGTGCGCTGACCCTCGTCGCCCGGCACCAGCCGTCGCTGACCTGGGATCTGGGCGAGACCCGGGGCACCGTCGCGGTACGGATGCCGCTGCACCCGGTCGCGATCGAGCTGCTGACCGAGTTCGGCCCGATGGCGGTCTCCAGCGCCAACCTCACCGGACACCCGTCCCCGCAGGACTGCGACGCCGCCCAGGACATGCTGGGGGACTCCGTCTCGGTCTACCTCGACGGCGGTCCCACCCCGGCCGCGGTGCCCTCCTCCATCGTCGACGTCACCGGTAAGGCCCCGGTGCTGCTGCGGGCGGGCGCGCTCTCCGCCGAGCAGCTCCGTGAGGTCGTACCCGACCTCGAGGTGGCGAATTGACAGCCCCTGAGACGGGCCGTGGCATAGCGGAACACCGTGCGAAGCACGCCGAGACCTCGTTCCGCATCCTCCACGTCAGCACCGGCAACGTCTGCCGCTCGCCGATCACCGAGCGGCTGACCCGGCACGCCCTCACCGACCGGCTCGGTGCCGCCCGCACCAGCGGGCTGATCGTGGAGAGCGCCGGCACCTGGGGCCACGAGGGCGCGCCGATGGAGGCGCACGCCGCCACCGTCCTGACCGACTTCGGTGCCGACCCGGACGGCTTCCTCGGCCGGGAGCTGCTGGACGAGCACGTCATCCGCGCCGACCTCGTGCTGACCGCGACCCGCGACCACCGGGCCCAGGTCATCTCGATGGGCCACTCGGCGGGCCTGCGCACCTTCACGCTCAAGGAGTTCACCCGGCTGGTACGGGCCATAGACCCCGCGACGCTGCCCGATCCGGAGGAGGCGGGCGGCGTGGTCGAGCGCGCCCGCTCCCTGGTTCAGGCGGCGGCCGCGCTGCGCGGCTGGCTGCTGGCGCCGACCGAGGAGGCGGACGAGGTGCACGACCCGTACGGGGCGCCCATCACCTTCTTCCGCTCCATCGGCGACGAGATCAACCAGGCGCTGGACCCGGTCGTCACGGCCCTCACGGGAGTCCCGGCCCCCGCTTAGTCCTGGCGCGCGCTGCTGCCGGTGCGGGCCTACATTGGGGGTGACGCCCGGCGGAGGTGAGCACGCGATGGCCGTCAGCGCGGTTCCCTGGGGGCCGGACTTCGGCGAGCTGGCCCGGCAGGACCCGGAGCTGGCCGGGATCATCCTGGGCGAGCTGGAGCGGGTCCGCAGTGGTCTGCAGCTGATCGCCGCGGAGAACTACACCTCGCGGGCCGTGCTGGCCGCCCTCGCCTCGCCGCTGGCCAACAAGTACGCCGAGGGCTACCCCGGGGCCCGTCACCACGGCGGCTGCGAGCAGGTGGACATCGCCGAGCGGGTGGCCCGGGACCGGGCGACGGCGCTGTTCGGCGCGAGCCACGCCAATGTGCAGCCGCATTCGGGCTCCTCGGCGGTGCTCGCCGCGTACGCCGCGCTGCTGCGGCCCGATGACACCGTGCTGGCGATGGCGCTGCCGCACGGCGGCCACCTCACCCACGGCTCCCCGGCGAACTTCTCCGGCCGCTGGTTCCACTTCATCGGCTACGGCGTCGACCCGGACACCGGGCTGATCGACTACGACCGGTTGCGCGAGCTGGCGTTCACCCACCGCCCGAAGGCGATCGTGTGCGGCTCGATCTCGTACCCCCGTCATCCGGACTACGCCACCTTCCGCGCCGTCGCGGACGAGGTGGGCGCGTATCTCGTCGCCGACGCCGCGCACCCCATCGGGCTGGTCGCCGGGAAGGCGGCGCCGAGTCCGGTGCCGTACGCGGACGTGGTGTGCGCGACGACACACAAGGTGCTGCGCGGGCCGCGCGGCGGGATGCTGCTGTGCGATGAGGAGCTGGCCGAGCGGGTCGACCGCGCCGTGTTCCCCTTCACTCAGGGCGGCGCCCAGATGCACACCGTGGCGGCCAAGGCGGTGGCGTTCGGCGAGGCGGCGACGCCCGCGTTCGCGTCGTACGCCGGGCAGGTCGTCGCCAACGCGCGCACCCTCGCCGACGGGCTGGCGGGGGAGGGGCTGACGGTGGCCACCGGAGGCACCGACACCCACATGATCACCGTCGATGTGTCCCCGCTGGGGCTCGACGGCCGTACGGCGAAGGCCCGTTGTGCGGCCGCCGGGATCATCCTGGACACCTGCGCGCTGGCCTCCGCCACCGAGCCCGACGGCTGCGTCAGGGGGCTGCGGCTGGGCACCGCGGCGGTGACGACGCAGGGCATGGGGGAGGGGGAGATGGCGCGGATCGGCGCGCTGCTGACCACCGCCCTGCGGGAGGACGAGGAGGCACCCCGGATGCGCGGGGTGCGCGCGGAGGTCACGGAGCTGGCCGCCGCGTTTCCTCCGTACCCGCGGTGAGCCGGGTGCGGCATCCACGGTGAGCGGGTGCGGCATCCGCTGTGATCATGCGCCGGCCTTCGGGCTAGTGTGAGGGTGCCCACGGTGAGCGCGTCGGAGGCGCTCGGGGCGTTGCCCGCCCCTGCCCGTCCCCGGCACACCGGGAACCGGAGCAGGCTAGGGTGAGGTCTCTTAGGGTGTGGCCCTGATCTGCCTCGCGACGTCTGGGGAATAGGTGCGTGAATACCTGCTGACTCTGTGCATCGTGGCCGCGGTGACGTATCTGCTGACCGGGCCGGTGCGGAAGTTCGCCATCGCCGCCGGTGCGATGCCGGAGATCCGGGCCCGCGATGTGCACCGTGAGCCCACTCCGCGGCTCGGAGGCATCGCCATGTTCGGCGGCCTCTGCGCGGGGTTGCTGGTGGCCGCTCACCTCACCAACCTCAAGGACGTCTTCGAATCGTCCAACGAGCCGCGCGCGCTGCTCTCCGGCGCCGGGCTCATCTGGCTGCTCGGGGTCCTGGACGACAAGTGGGGCGTGGACGCGCTCATCAAGCTGGGCGGCCAGATGATCGCCGCCGGTGTGATGGTGCTCCAGGGTCTGACCATCCTCTGGCTTCCGGTGCCCGGTGTGGGCCCGGTCTCGCTGACGCCCTGGCAGGGCACGCTGCTGACGGTGGCTCTGGTCGTCATCACCATCAACGCGGTCAACTTCGTTGACGGGCTGGATGGTTTGGCGTCCGGGATGGTGTGCATCGCCGCCGCCGCGTTCTTCATGTACGCGTACCGCATCTGGTTCGGCTACGGACTGGAGGCCGCCGCCCCCGCGACCCTGTTCGCCGCCGTCCTCATGGGCATGTGCCTGGGCTTCCTGCCGCACAACGCCCACCCCGCGCGGATCTTCATGGGCGACTCGGGCTCGATGCTCATCGGGCTGGTGCTCGCGGCGGGCGCCATCTCCATCACGGGCCAGGTGGACCCGGACGCGATGAAGCTGTTCGCCGGTTCTGAGACGGCCGCGGTGCACGCCACCGTGCCGGTCTACATCCCGCTGCTGCTGCCGCTGACCGTGATCGCGGTGCCCTTCGCGGACCTGGTGCTCGCCATCGTCCGGCGCACCTGGCGCGGCCAGTCGCCGTTCGCGGCGGACCGCGGCCATCTGCACCACCGGCTGCTGGAGATCGGCCACTCGCACAGCCGGGCCGTGCTGATCATGTACTTCTGGTCGGCGCTGATCGCCTTCGGGGCGGTCGCGTACTCGGTGAACTCGGCGGGTGTGTGGTTCGTCCTCGCGATCGTGGTGCTGAGCGCGGTGGGCCTGGTGCTGTTGCTGCTGCCGCGGTTCACTCCGCGCGTACCGCGCTGGGCGGAGGCGTTCGTACCGCCGCGCTACCGGCGCCGGGCGGTCGCTGCCGAGCCGGTAGTGGAGACCGCCGCCCCCGCCACGGAGCAGACCGAGCCGGAGCAGCGGGAGCAGCCGGAGAAGCCCGCCCCCGAGCCGGTCCCGGCCGGGCTCAACGGCGCCACCGCGATCGGCGACCGGTCCCGTTTCCCCCACCGCAGGAAGATCGGAAGCCCCCAGTAACGGTGACGCGGCGCGTCAAGGACATACACCCGCTGTAACTCACACGTGTGATGTGCAGCACACTGGACGGGTAAAGACCTCATCAAATAGTTTGTGATACCGTTCACTAAACCCGGTGCTTAGAGCCGAGGGGCCGCAGTGCGACGGCTCTTCGTCGCGAGGTTCCCTCTCTCCCCGGGGATACGCTCGTCCACGACGAATCGTTGTTTCCGACTCTTGCCGGAGAAACCCTTCATGCAGTCCAACGACGCCAGAACGCTGCTCAGTTGCGCCGTGCCCACCGCCGTGGTCGGGGTGGTCGCCGTCGCCGTCAGTTCTGTGCTCGCCGGTGGAAAGGGCGCGATCGGAGCCGCCTTCGGGACCGTTGTCGTGGCCGCGGTCATGACGATCGACCTGATCGTGCTGGTGCGCACCGCGAAGTATCTTCCGCAGCTGTTCCAGATGATGGGGCTCGCCCTCTACATGGTGCAGTTCCTGCTTGTCGCGGTGCTGCTGGCCGTCTTCAAGGACACCACCCTTTTCAACACCCGGGCGTTCGCGTTCGCCCTGCTGGCTGCGACACTGACGTGGATCGCGGCGCAGACCCGTGCTCACATGAAGGCCAAGATTCTTTACGTGCAACCGGAAGCCGAAGACGAACGGAAGCCGGCGCGGGAGAAGGAATCCTCCCCCGCCGGGTCCGCACCGTGATCTGTAGGGCCGGTATAAGGGCGCCCGCGCTCACCTGCTATCGTCCGGTGCCATCTGAGGCGCAGCGGGCGCAGGCGGCTGAACCCCCGGAATCCACGGGATGGAATCGGCGGCCCATGCAGCTGCAGCCCGTGAGCCCATCGGCCTTGTGCACACAAGCCGCCCCCACATTCGTAAGAACCAGTCCAGTGCCGCTCCGTGGCCATGCGCCGCGCCGACACATCGAGGTTGCCGTACCCATGCGCCACGCTGAAGGAGCTCGCGGTGAGTCCTGACCAGACGCTCGCCTTCGAGACCGATTGCCACATCTTCGACGGGTGCGGCTTCCCGGCCCCAGGGCTTCACTCGTTCACGTTCGAGCCGATTGCCACGATCGGCGGCTTCGAGTTCAACAAGCCGATGCTGCTGGCCTTCCTGGGGACCGTCGTCGTCGTGGCGTTCTTCTGGGCCGCCTTCGGGAAGGCCAAGGTCGTCCCCGGAAAGCTTCAGATGGTCGGCGAGGCGGGCTACGACTTCGTGCGCCGCGGCGTCGTCTACGAGGCCCTGGGGAAGAAGGAGGGCGACAAGTACGTCCCCCTCATGGTCTCCCTGTTCTTCTTCATCTGGATCATGAACCTCTGGTCCGTGGTCCCGTTGGCCCAGTTCCCGGTGACGTCGGTCATCGCCTTCCCGGCGGGACTCGCGGCGATCGTCTACGTCCTGTGGGTCAGCCTCACCTTCAAGAAGCACGGCTTCGTCGGCGGCTGGAAGAACATCTCCGGCTACGACAAGTCGCTCGGCCCGGTCCTGCCGGTGGTCATGGCGCTGGAGCTGCTCTCCAACCTGATCATCCGGCCGTTCACCCACGCCGTCCGGCTCTTCGCCAACATGTTCGCGGGCCACGTTCTGCTGCTGATCTTCACGATTGCCAGCTGGTACCTGCTGAACGGCATCGGGATCGCCTACGCGAGCATCTCGTTCGCGATGACCATCCTGCTGACCGCCTTCGAGTTGTTCATCCAGGCCCTTCAGGCCTACGTGTTCGTCCTGCTGGCCTGCAGCTACATTCAGGGTGCTCTCGCCGAGCACCACTGAGTACCCCAGGTCAGCTCCCCGTCCTAAAGGGCGTCCGGTGGCCAACCCCCACCGGTCCTTGAAAGAGAAGGAAGAAACGGCATGTCCGCTCTCGAGACGTCCCTCGCCGCTGTCCAGCTCAAGGGCAACCTCGGCTCGATCGGTTACGGTCTCGCCGCGATCGGCCCCGGTGTCGGCGTCGGCATCATCTTCGGTAACGGCACCCAGGCCATGGCCCGCCAGCCCGAGGCCGCCGGTCTGATCCGCGCCAACCAGATTCTCGGCTTCGTGCTCTGTGAGGCGCTGGCCCTGATCGGTCTGGTTATGCCGTTCGTCTACCCGTCCAGCTGACGACGCGGCGTAAGCAGAGCCGTATCCGACGAAAGGCAATGATGTGAACGCCCTGGTACACCTGGCGGAGGGTGAGGCGGAGAACCCCCTCATCCCGCCGATCCCAGAGCTTGTCATCGGCCTGATCGCCTTCGCCATCGTTTTCATCTTCTTCGCCAAGAAGCTGCTCCCGAACATCAACCGTGTTCTGGACGAGCGTCGCGCGGCGATCGAGGGCGGGATGGAGAAGGCCGAGGCAACTCAGGCCGAGGCCCAGCAGGTCCTCGAGGACTACCGCGCCCAGCTCGCCGACGCCCGTCACGAGGCCGCGCGCCTGCGCCAGGAGGCGCAGGAGCAGGGTGCCGCGCTCATCGCGGAGATGCGTGCGGAGGGTCAGCGGCAGCGCGAGGAGATCGTCGCGGCCGGTCACGCCCAGATCGAGGCAGAGCGCAAGCAGGCCGGTACGGCGCTGCGCCAGGACGTGGGCAAGCTTGCCACCGACCTGGCCGGCAAGATCGTCGGCGAGTCCCTCGAGGACGTCGCCCGGCAGAGCCGCACCATCGACCGCTTCCTCGACGACCTCGAGACCAAGGCGGCCGACGGCTCGAAGGCCGAGGCCGGACGATGAACGGAGCGAGCAGGGAGGCACTGGCTGCCGCGCGCGAGCGCTTCGACGCGCTGACGGACAACACGTCCGTCGACGCCGCGAAGCTCGCCGACGAGCTGGCCGCCGTCACCGCGCTGCTCGACCGTGAGGTCTCGCTGCGCCGGGTCCTCACCGACCCGGCGCAGCCCGGCGAGGCCAAGGCCGAGCTGGCCCAGCGGCTGCTGGGCGGGCAGGTCGGCGGCGAGGCCGTGGACCTGGTCTCCGGCATGGTCCGCTCCCGCTGGTCGCGCTCGCGCGACCTCGCGGACGCGGTCGAGGAGCTGGCGAGCAGCGCCGACCTGGTGGCGGCACAGCAGGCCGGCACCCTCGACAACGTCGAGGACGAGCTGTTCCGGTTCGGCCGGATCGTCTCCTCCTCGTCCGAGCTGCGGTCGGCCCTGGCCGACCGGCGCGCGAGCGGTACGGCCAAGGCCGGACTGGTCCGCGAGCTGCTGGGCGGCCGGGCCGACCGCGTGACCGAGCGGCTCGTCCTGCGTCTTGTGACCCAGCCGCGCGGACGTAGCCTGGAGGCGGGTCTCGACGAGCTGTCCAAGCTCGCCGCGTCGCGCCGGGACCGGGTGGTCGCGGTCGTCACCTCGGCGGTGCCGCTCAGCGACCGGCAGAAGGAGCGCCTCGGCGCGGCCCTGGCGCAGATGTACGGACACCAGGTGCACCTCAACCTCGACGTGGACCCGGAGGTCCTCGGCGGGGTCGTGGTACGCGTCGGCGACGAGGTCGTCAACGGGACCATCGCGGACCGCCTCGAAGGGGCGAGCCGCCGGATGGCCGGCTGACCAGCCACCAACTCAACATGCATGTAAGCGGCCCGAGTTGGGCCGTAGTCACTTACTTCGGGCCCAACAAGGAGAGCAGGGAACCCAGATGGCGGAGCTCACGATCCGGCCGGAGGAGATCCGGGACGCGCTGGAGAACTTTGTCCAGGCGTACCAGCCGGACGCGGCCTCGCGCGAGGAGGTCGGTACGGTCAGCGTTGCCGGCGACGGCATCGCGAGGGTCGAGGGTCTTCCCTCGGCCATGGCGAACGAACTGCTGAAGTTCGAGGATGGCACTCTCGGCCTCGCCCTCAACCTTGAGGAGCGCGAGATCGGTGCCGTTGTCCTCGGCGAGTTCAGCGGCATCGAAGAGGGCCAGCCGGTGCACCGCACCGGCGAGGTTCTCTCGGTAGCTGTCGGCGAGGGTTACCTCGGCCGCGTCGTCGACCCGCTGGGTGCCCCGATCGACGGCCTCGGCGAGATCGAGACCGAGGGCCGCCGCGCCCTTGAACTGCAGGCCCCCACGGTCATGGACCGCAAGTCGGTCCACGAGCCGATGGAGACCGGCTACAAGGCCGTCGACGCCATGACCCCGATCGGCCGCGGCCAGCGTCAGCTGATCATCGGCGACCGGCAGACCGGCAAGACCGCGCTGTGCGTCGACACGATCATCAACCAGCGTGACAACTGGCGCTCCGGCGACCCGAAGAAGCAGGTCCGCTGCATCTACGTCGCCGTCGGCCAGAAGGGCTCCACCATCGCGTCCGTGCGCGGTGCGCTGGAGGAGGCCGGCGCTCTGGAGTACACGACGATCGTCGCCGCCCCGGCGTCCGACCCGGCGGGCTTCAAGTACCTCGCCCCCTACACCGGCTCGGCCATCGGCCAGCACTGGATGTACCAGGGCAAGCACGTTCTGATCGTCTTCGACGACCTGTCCAAGCAGGCCGACGCCTACCGCGCCGTGTCGCTGCTGCTGCGCCGCCCGCCGGGCCGTGAGGCCTACCCGGGTGACGTCTTCTACCTGCACTCCCGGCTGCTGGAGCGCTGCGCGAAGCTCTCCGACGAGATGGGCTCCGGTTCGATGACCGGTCTGCCGATCGTCGAGACCAAGGCGAACGACGTGTCGGCGTTCATTCCGACCAACGTCATCTCCATCACCGACGGTCAGTGCTTCCTGGAGTCGGACCTGTTCAACGCCGGACAGCGCCCGGCCCTGAACGTCGGCATCTCGGTCTCCCGCGTCGGTGGTTCCGCGCAGCACAAGGCGATGCGCCAGGTCTCCGGCCGCCTCCGGGTGGACCTCGCCCAGTACCGCGAGCTGGAGGCGTTCGCCGCCTTCGGTTCCGACCTGGACGCGGCCTCGAAGGCGTCGCTGGAGCGCGGTGCCCGCATGGTCGAGCTGCTGAAGCAGGGCCAGTACGCCCCGTACTCCACCGAGGACGAGATCGTCTCCGTCTGGGCCGGTACCAACGGCAAGATGGACGACGTGCCCGTCGAGGACGTCCGCCGCTTCGAGCGTGAGCTGCTGGACTACCTCCACCGTGAGCACAAGGGGCTGCTGACCAGCATCGTCGAGGGCGGCAAGATGTCCAACGACACGATCCAGGCGCTGGGCGAGGCCGTCGACAGCTTCAAGAAGCAGTTCGAGACCTCGGACGGCAAGCTGCTGGGCGAGGGCTGAGTATGGGTGCCCAGGTCAAGGTCTACAAGAGGCGGATCAAGTCCGTCTCCGCGACCAAGAAGATCACCAAGGCGATGGAGATGATCGCCGCCTCGCGCGTCGTCAAGGCGCAGCGCCGGGTGGCCGCGTCGACTCCGTACGCCACCGAGCTGACCCGCGCGGTGGGTGCGGTGGCCAAGGGCTCCACCACTCAGCACGCGCTGACCTCGGAGGCCAAGAACCCGACCCGTGCCGCGGTGCTGCTCATCACGAGCGACCGCGGGCTCGCGGGCGGCTACTCCTCCAACGTCATCAAGGCGGGTGAGCAGCTGACCCAGCGGCTCACCGGTGAGGGCAAGGAGGTCGACAGCTACATCGTCGGCCGCAAGGGCGTCGCCTACTACGGCTTCCGCGAGCGCAAGATCACGGAGTCGTGGACGGGCTTCACCGACAACCCGACCTACGCCGACGCCAAAAAGGTCGCCGGACCGCTGATCGAGGCCGTGCTCCAGGAGACGGCCGACGGCGGCGTGGACGAGCTGCACATCGTGTCCACCGAGTTCGTCTCGATGCTGACGCAGACCCCGGTCCAGGACCGGCTGCTGCCGCTCAGCCTCGAGGAGAAGGCGGTGGAGCAGGAGAAGAAGGGCGAGATCCTTCCGCTCTTCGAGTTCGAGCCGTCGGCCGAGGACGTCCTGGACGCCCTGCTGCCGCGGTACGTCGAGGCTCGTATCTACAACGCCCTGCTGCAGGCCGCCGCTTCCAAGCACGCGGCCACCCGGCGGGCGATGAAGTCGGCGACCGACAATGCCGACGAGCTCATCAAGTCGCTCACGCGGCTTGCCAACGCGGCCCGCCAGGCCGACATCACCCAGGAAATCAGCGAGATCGTCGGTGGCGCGAGCGCTCTGGCCGACGCCTCTGCGGGGAGTGACTGACAACTATGACCACCACTGTTGAGACGGCTACGGCGACGGGCCGCGTCGCGCGGGTCATCGGCCCGGTCGTCGACGTGGAGTTCCCCGTCGACGCGATGCCGGAGATCTACAACGCCCTGACTGTCGAGATCGCCGACCCGGCCGAGGACGGGGCGAAGAAGACCCTGACCCTGGAGGTCGCGCAGCACCTGGGCGACGGCCTGGTGCGCTCCATCTCGATGCAGCCCACCGACGGCCTGGTCCGCCAGGCCGCGGTGACCGACACCGGCGCCGGTATCACCGTGCCCGTCGGCGACGTCACCAAGGGCCGGGTGTTCAACACCCTCGGCCAGATCCTGAACGAGCCCGAGGCCGAGTCCGAGGTCACCGAGCGCTGGGCGATCCACCGCAAGGCCCCGGCGTTCGACCAGCTCGAGTCCAAGACCGAGATGTTCGAGACCGGCCTGAAGGTCGTCGACCTGCTGACCCCGTACGTCAAGGGCGGCAAGATCGGTCTGTTCGGCGGTGCGGGCGTCGGCAAGACCGTCCTCATCCAGGAAATGATCATGCGTGTGGCCAAGCTGCACGAGGGCGTTTCCGTGTTCGCCGGTGTCGGCGAGCGCACCCGTGAGGGCAACGACCTGATCGAGGAGATGGCCGAGTCCGGCGTTCTCCCGCAGACCGCGCTGGTCTTCGGCCAGATGGACGAGCCCCCGGGCACCCGTCTGCGCGTCGCCCTGGCCGGTCTGACCATGGCGGAGTACTTCCGCGATGTGCAGAAGCAGGACGTGCTGTTCTTCATCGACAACATCTTCCGCTTCACCCAGGCCGGTTCCGAGGTCTCGACCCTGCTCGGCCGGATGCCCTCCGCGGTGGGCTACCAGCCGAACCTGGCCGACGAGATGGGCGTTCTCCAGGAGCGCATCACCTCGACCCGCGGTCACTCGATCACCTCGATGCAGGCGATCTACGTCCCCGCGGACGACCTCACCGACCCGGCCCCGGCGACCACCTTCGCGCACCTCGACGCGACCACGGTGCTCTCCCGGCCGATCTCGGAGAAGGGCATCTACCCGGCGGTGGACCCGCTGGACTCGACGTCCCGGATTCTGGACCCGCGTTACATCTCGCAGGACCACTACGACTGCGCCTCGCGCGTGAAGTCGATCCTGCAGAAGTACAAGGACCTCCAGGACATCATCAACATCCTGGGCATCGACGAGCTCGGCGAGGAGGACAAGCTCACCGTCTTCCGCGCCCGCCGCATCGAGCGCTTCCTGTCGCAGAACACCCACGCGGCGAAGCAGTTCACCGGTCTCGACGGATCGGACGTGCCGCTGGACGAGTCGATCTCCGCGTTCAACGCGATCGCCGACGGCGAGTTCGACCACTTCCCGGAGCAGGCGTTCTTCATGTGCGGTGGCCTGGACGACCTGAAGGCCAAGGCCAAGGAGCTGGGCGTCTCCTGAGCCCGGTGCTCATAGGAGAGGGGTGGGCCCGGTCCCGCCCCTCTCCGCACGCCCGTTATTCTTTGACGAAAGCCCTGTCGTACCCGGCAGGGTCAGACCCGAGGAGCCACGTTGGCTGCTGAGCTGCACGTCGAGATGGTCGCGGCGGACCGTAGTGTCTGGTCCGGCACGGCCACCTTGGTCATCGCGCGCACCACATCGGGTGACATCGGCGTCATGCCCGGCCACCAGCCGCTGCTCGGTGTGCTGGAGTCCGGCCCGGTGACCATCCGTACGAGTGACGGCGGGACCGTCGTCGCCGCGGTGCACGGCGGGTTCATCTCGTTCTCGGACGACAAGCTCTCGCTGCTGGCCGAGATCGCGGAGCTGTCCGACGAAATCGATGTCAAGCGCGCGGAGCGGGCGCTGGAGCGCGCCAAGTCGGAGGCGGACGCCGCCGCCGAACGGCGCGCCGACGTCCGGCTGCGTGCGGTGACAGGAGTGCACTGAGCCTGTCACGTACGGTCGGAAAACCTCAGCCGCGGACCTCGCTGGAGCTCCTCTTCAGCGGTGCCGCGGCTGAGGCGATGCAGGTGCGGTTTTTCCGGATGAGGCGAGGAGGTCGGTGAAGATGGTCCTCGCTCTGCTCGTGAGCGGCGTGGTCGTCGCGCTGGTGGTGGCGGGACTCTTCGTCTTCGGGCTGCGGCGGCGGCTGATCCAGCGGTCCGGCGGCACCTTCGACTGTTCGATGCGCTGGGGTGCGCCCGGACCCGAGGTGGAGTCCGGCGGCAAGGGGTGGGTGTACGGCATCGCCCGCTACAACGGTGACCGGATCGAGTGGTTCCGGGTCTTCTCGTACGCGTTCCGCCCCCGGCGCACCCTGGAGCGCGCCTCGATCGAGGTGCTGGAGCGGCGTACCCCCAAGGGCGAGGAAGAGCTGGCCCTGCTCTCCGACGCGGTGATCCTGGCCTGTCGGCACAGCGGTACGCGGCTGGAGCTGGCGATGAGCGAGGACGCCCTGACCGGCTTCCTGGCCTGGCTGGAGGCCGCCCCGCCCGGCCAGCGCGTCAACGTCGCGTAGCGGCGTCTTTTTCGTTTCCCGGCTCTACGCCCCGGCTTTACACCCGGCTATTACCCCCGGCTTCTATAGGCCCAACTCCTGCGCCAGAACGGCCGCCTGGACGCGGCTGCGCAGCTCCAGCTTGCCCAGCACCCTGCTGACGTGCGTCTTCACCGTTGCCTCCGCCATGGTGAGGTGTGCCGCGATATGCGCGTTCGACATCCCCTGGCCCAGTGCGCCCAGCACCTCGCGCTCGCGCGGGGTGAGTACGGAGAGCACCGCGGGATCGGCCGCCGAGGTCCCCGAGCGGGCGAACTCCGCGATCAGCCGCCGGGTCACCGCGGGTGCGATCTGGCCTTCGCCGCGCGCCACCGTACGGACCGCCTCGACCAGCTGTGCCGCGTCGCTGTCCTTGAGCAGAAACCCCGCCGCCCCGGCGCGGAGCGCCCCGAAGACGTACTCGTCCAGGTCGAAGGTGGTCAGCACCAGGACGTCGGCCAGGCCCTCGGCGACCACCTGCCGGGTCGCGGAGACCCCGTCGAGCCGGGGCATCTGGATGTCCATCAGCACCACGTCGGGGCGGAGCGCGCGGGCCCGCGCCACGGCCTCCTGGCCGTCGGTGGCCTCGCCGACCACCTCGATGCCGGGCGCCGACCGCAGGATGAGCACGAGCCCGGAGCGCACCGAGGCCTGGTCCTCGGCGACGAGCACCCGGATGGGCCCGGGCGTCGTCTCCGGCGTCGTCTCCGGCGTGGGCTGTCGCTGGTTCACCGCGGCTCCTGTGAGGACTGTGTCGGGCTGTGTTCTGTGCACGGCTCTCAGGACCCGTCGCCCAGCGGCAGCGCGGCCCGGACCCGCCACACCGTGCCGGAGGGTCCGGGGACGGGGCCCGTGTCGAGGGTGCCGCCGAGCAGCGTCACGCGTTCCCGCATCCCGATCAGCCCGGTGCCGGAGCCGAGCACGCGTGGTGCGGGGCGGTCGCCGTACGGGCTGGTCACGCTGACCTCCAGGGCGCCGTCCCGGTCGCCCGGGGGATGGGTCAGCGTCACGTCCACCCGGCCGGGCCCGGCGTGCTTGAGGGCGTTGGTCAGGGACTCCTGGACGATGCGGTACGCGGCGAGTTCGACCGGAGCGGGCAGCGGGGCGGAGCCCGCCGGGCGCTCGTCGTACAGGACGAAGTCCTGGCCGCCGGGCGCGCTGCTGCTCCTGGCCCGCTCCAGCAGGGAGTCCAGTGCGCCGAGGGTGGGCGCGGCGGACGGCTCGTGGTCCTCGTCGCGCGCGTCGCGCAGCAGACCGATCAGCCGCCGCATCTCGGCGAGCCCGCGCACGCTGTTCTCCCGGATGACGCCGAGCGCCTCCTCCGTCGCGGCGGGGTCCTTGAGGGTCTGCGCGGCGGTGGAGTGGATGGCGATCGCGGAGAGGTGGCCCGCGACCATGTCGTGCAGCTCGCGGGCCATCCGGGCGCGCTCGGCGGTGACCGCCTCGCGGCGGTCAAGTTCGGCCAGCAGCGCGACGCGTTCGGCCTCCAGGCGGGCGGCCGCGGCCTCTTCCCGGTGGTTGCGGACCAGCACGCCGGTCCATGCCGGGCTGATGGTGAACACCGCGACGAACATGCCGATCAGCAGGGCCCAGGGCTCGCGGACGACCGCCAGCGGCACCACGGTCGCCACCGCCGTGACCAGCACGCACAGCCGGGGGAGGCGGCGGGCGGTGGCGGGGGTGCCGTACCTGACGCCCGCGTAGATCAGGTCCGTGTACAGCAGCAGCGTCGAGGCGAGCCCGCCGCTGCACAGGTCCATGGCCACCGCGGCGGTCCCGATGCCGAGCCCCGCGACCGGTGCCGTACGCCGCAGCAGCTCCGCGCCCGAGATGGTGACCATGGCGACCAGGCCCAGCCACTGGGGCGTGCCGAAGAACGGCGGATTGTTGTGCAGCCCCAGCGTCCACAGCAGCGCCCCGCCGAGCGCCCCGGCGAGGCCGATCAGCACGTCGTCGCGGTGCGGGCGCGGCGGGTGGCGGTGCGGACGGGACGGCATGCCCCCATCACAGCACGCGCCGGGGCCGACGCTCCTCCCCTCCGGGACGGTCCTTTTGGTGCGGTGAGTACATCGAAGGATGCAGCTGGGTTTCGTCGCCCGCGACGAGGCGGGCGGCCGATTCGCACGGAACGGTGAGGGAGGAGAAAACGAGAGGAGCGAAACGTGATCGTCACGCTGATCATCGCCTGTGAGGTCGGCTTCTGGGTGCTGCTGGCCGTGGGGCTCGCGCTGCGGTACGTGGCGAAGATGCCGCGCGCGAGCGTGGCCGTGCTGCTGTGCGAACCGCTGCTGGAGCTGGTGCTGTTCGTGGCGACCGCGATCGACCTGAAGAACGGCGCGGAACCGGACTGGAAACACGGGATCGCCGCGGCCTACATCGGCTTCTCGGCCGCCCTGGGCCACCGGACGATCCGCTGGGCCGACGCCCGGGTGGCCCACCGCTTCTTCGGCGGGCCACCGCCGGTGAAGCCGCCGCGGTACGGCATGGCGCGGGCGGCCCACGAATGGAAGACCGCCGCCCACTGGATGCTGGCGGCGGCCATCGCGATGGGTCTGCTGCAGGGGGCGATCTGGTATGTCGGCGACGACGGCGACATCGGCTCGCTGCGCGACTGGCAGGGGAAGATGCTGTTCGTCATCGGCATCAACGTGATCATCGCGACGAGCTACACCCTCTGGCCGAAGCGGCACCCCGCCACATCGGACACCCGGTAGCGCCCGGCACAGCCCCCACCGGGTGCTGTGCCGGGCCGTGCGACGGTGTCGGCCGGGGCCGCGTCAGCGGTTTTCGCCGGGGAGCCATAGGACGTCGCCGACGTCCTTGTTGGCCGCGCGGGCCAGGATGAAGAGCAGGTCCGACAGGCGGTTGAGGTAGGTCGCGGTGAGGGGGTTCATGGCGTCGCCGTGTTCCGCGAAGGCCGCCCACGTCGACCGCTCGGCCCGCCGGACGACCGTGCAGGCCTGGTGCAGCAGGGCCGCGCCCGGTGTGCCGCCGGGGAGGATGAAGCTGCGCAGCTTCTCCAGGTCCTCCAGGAAGTGGTCGCAGTCCGCCTCCAGCTTGTCGATGTAGCTCTGCTCGACCCGCAGCGGCGGATGCTCGGGGTTCTCGACCACGGGGGTGGACAGGTCCGCGCCGACGTCGAACAGGTCGTTCTGGACCCGGACCAGGACCCGGGTGATCCCGTCCGGCAGCGAGCCCAGCGCGACGGCCACGCCGATCGCGGCGTTCGCCTCGTTCGCGTCGGCGTACGCGGCGATCCGCAGGTCGGTCTTGTCGGTGCGGCTCATGTCGCCGAGGGAGGTGGTGCCCTGGTCCCCGGTGCGCGTGTAGATGCGGGTGAGATTGACCATGGGGCCGAGCCTACGCGCAGCCGCGAGCCGTACCCCTACGCTCCGGCCTGCCGGAAGATCCGTGCCCCGAGCGTGACGGCGACGACCGCGAGCCCGGTGGCGACCAGGCAGGCCAGCCCGACCTTTCCGTCCCCGTAGTCCCCGGCGAAGGCGGCCCGTACGCCGTCCACGAGGTAGCGGAACGGGACGAAGTGCGAGGCGATGTCGAGCCAGCGCGGGCCGAGCGACATCGGCAGCAGGATGCCGGAGAGCAGCATCGCGGGCATGGTGACGGAGTTGATGACGGGCGCGAAGCCCTGCGGCGACTCCACGCGCATGGCCAGCGCGTACGACAGCGACGCGAGCGAGACGGTGAGCGCGCCGACGAAGGCGAAGCCGATCAGGATGCCCGGCACGGGCGCGCGCAGCCCCATGGCGACGGCGACGAGCACCACCACCACGGACTGGAGCAGCAGCTGCACGACGTCCTTGAGTACCCGGCCCATGAGCAGGGCCAGTCGGCTGACCGGGGTGACCCGCATCCGTTCGATGACGCCCGTGCGCTTCTCGAAGATGATGCCGATCCCGGCGAACGAGGCGCTGAAGATGCCGAGCTGGATGAGGATGCCGGGGACGATCGTCTGCCACGAGTCGCCCTCGCCGCCCAGCGGTATGCCGGTGAGCAGCGGGCCGAAGAGGACCAGGAACAGCAGCGGCTGGACGAGGCCGAAGACCAGGGCGGGCTTGGAGCGCAGGGTCTGGCGGAGGTGACGGTGGAAGATCAGGGCCGTGTCGGAGATGACGTGGGGCATGCGGGCGTCCTTCGGGTTCAGACGGGTTCAGACGGGTTCAGACGGCGAGCGGGGCGGAGTCGCGCGGTGCGGTGCGGCGCCCGGTGAGGGCGATGAAGGTGTCCTGGAGGGTGGCGTCCGGCGAGCCGCCGTACTCGGTCTTGAGCCGCTCCGCCGTGCCCTCGGCGGCCACCCGGCCCTGGTCGACGATGACGAGCCGGTCGGCGAGCGCGTCCGCCTCGTCGAGGTAATGGGTGGTCAGGAAGACGGTCATGGCGTGCTCGGCGCGCAGCCGTCGGATCAGGTCCCACAGATCGGCGCGCCCGCCCGGGTCAAGACCCGTCGTCGGCTCGTCGAGGAACAGGATGCCGGGCCGCTGGACCAGGCCCAGCGCGATGTCCAGCCGGCGCCGCTGCCCGCCGGAGAGCGCGCCGCACGGGCGGTCCAGCAGATCGGTCAGGTCCAGCTCGTGGGCCAGTTCGCCGGCGCGGGCGACGGCTTCGTCCCGGCCGAGCCGGTACAGACGGCCCTGGGTGACCAGTTCCTCCCGTACGGAGACGGTGGGGTCGACCCCACCGGACTGGGCGACGTACCCGATGCGGCGGCGCACCCCGGCCGGGTCGGCGGCGAGGTCGTGCCCGGCGACCGTGGCGGTGCCGCCGGTGGGCGGGAGCAGCGTGGTGAGCATGCGGAGCGTGGTGGTCTTGCCCGCGCCGTTGGGGCCGAGGAAGCCCAGGATCTCCCCGGCCTCCACGGTCAGGTCGATGCCGCGGACGGCCTCCACGGGGCCGCGCTTGGTCCGGAAGGTGCGGGCGAGCCCGCTCGTGGTGATGACTGGCATGGCTGGCATGCCCCATAGAAAAGCAGGGTCACTTAAATTTTGCAATGACCCCAAAGATTGAGTGAGTCCAGCGAAGCTAGGATGAGGGCATGGCGGAAGGGCTCAGGGAGCGGAAGAAGCGGCAGACCAGGCAGCACATCTCGGATGTCGCGACCGGGCTGTTCATGGAGCGCGGCTTCGAGGCGGTCACGATCGCGGAGATCGCCGAGGCTGCCGAGGTCTCCGTCAACACGGTCTACAACTACTTCCCGGCCAAGGAGGACCTCTTCGTCGACCGCGAGGAGGAGGTCATCGACTGGCCCTCCCGGCTCGTACGGGAGCGCGCGGTCGGCCAGTCGGCGGCGCGGGCGATCGTGGAGCAGCTGCGCCAGAACATCCGGGAGCGGCACGCGTACGTCGGGCTGAGCGAGGGCTATGAACGGTTCCGGCAGGTCATGACCGAGTCGCCCGCCCTGATGGCCCGTCTCTTCACCATCCAGGGGAAGGCGGTCAACCGGCTCGGCGTCACCCTGCGCGAGGAGGCGTCCGCCGCGCCGCAGGACCCGACCCCCGAGTTCGTCGCCCACCAACTGGTCGGGCTGCAGAACGCCGTTCAGCGCTGCATCATGCACGGCCTCGCGGAGGGCGGCGGCGTGGACGAGGTCGCCGAGGACGCCCTCCGGAAAATCGGCGTCATGGAGTCGCTCCTCAGCGACGCGGTGCTCAACTATGCGGTGAAGAACACACCGTGACGCGCCTTACTAGGGGCTGCCCCAGGGGGTGAACGGGCGTTAAGGTCCACGCACACCGAATGTCGACGAAGGGGTGTGTGTCGTGGCCAAGAAGCTCGCGGTCATCGGAGCCGGACTCATGGGGTCCGGTATCGCGCAGGTCTCCGCCCAGGCGGGCTGGGACGTCGTGCTGCGCGATGTGACCGATGAGGCGTTGCGGCGCGGCACCGACGGCATTCGCGCCTCCTACGAGAAGTTCGTCTCCAAGGGCAAGCTGGACGCCGGGGACGCGGAGCAGGCGCTGGCCCGCATCACCACCACGACCGACCTCGACGCCGCCGCCGACGCGGACGTCGTGGTGGAGGCCGTCTTCGAGAGGATCGACGTCAAGCGGGAGATCTTCCGCACCCTCGACGGACTCGTCAAGGACGACACCATCCTCGCGTCCAACACCTCCGCCATCCCGATCACCAAGATCGCCGCTGCGACGGAGCGCCCGGAGCGGGTCGTCGGCGCGCACTTCTTCTCGCCCGTCCCGATGATGAAGCTGTGCGAACTGGTGCGCGGCTACAAGACGAGCGACGAAACGCTCGCCGCGGCACGGGAGTTCGCGGAGGGCGTGGGCAAGACCTGTATTGTCGTCAACCGCGATGTCGCGGGCTTCGTCACCACGCGCCTGATCTCGGCACTCGTGGTCGAGGCCGCCAAGCTCTACGAGTCCGGGGTCGCCACGGCCGAGGACATCGACATCGCCTGCAAGCTGGGCTTCGGCCACGCGATGGGACCCCTCGCGACGGCCGACCTCACCGGCGTGGACATCCTGCTGCACGCCACCGACAACATTTACACCGAGTCCCAGGACGAGAAGTTCGCGCCACCGGAGATCATGCGCCGGATGGTCGACGCGGGTGACATCGGCCGCAAGAGCGGTGGGGGCTTTTACCGCTACTGAGGGCCCTGGTGCGGCGCCAGGCCCGCAACTCACCCTCTCGGGTGAATTCGGTATCGGTTCGCTTACAGACGGCAACTTCCTCGGGTGCGAGGCAGTCAGTTCTGTAGAGAGAAATGGCGCATTGACGACACGACGACGCACCATCCAGGGGAGCGCATTATGCACATCAGGGGCGACCACGCCGAGCTGGTCGTCGGGGGCCGACTGGACGTCCGAAGCGCGGCGGACGCCCGTACGGCCCTGCACACCGCCGTCGACTCCGGCGGCGGGGATCTCGTACTCGACCTGACCGAGCTGGACTCCTGGGACGCCACCGGGCTCGGCGTCATCATGGGGGCGCACCGCAGAGCGGGCCGGGTGGGACGGCGGCTCGTCCTGCGCGGGGTGCCGCCCCAGATGCAGCGGCTGCTGGTGGCCACCCGGCTGCACCGCATCCTGGCCATCGAGGGCGGCCTCGAAGCGGAGACGCTGCCGCGCGTCTGAATCCCCGGGGTGGCGCGGGCCGTTCCGGGGCCGGTGGATACTGTGACGAGGTCTTGTCCGGCGCTCGCCGGACATCATCCCTACGGCGGCACACACCGGCGCGCCACGTATCTGGGGGGCACAGGGCCATGGAGCAGCACCACCGCGCACCGCACGAGCACGGCCACGACGACCCGAGCCCGAGCCCGCGTTCCGCGGAGGCCGCCGCCGCGCCGCAGCCGCCGCGGGACGCGGACCTGCCCGCGGTCCTGCCCGGGCGGGGTGGCGGTTCGGGTGCGGCGAACGTTTCGGCGGAGCTCGTGCCCGTCGGTGCCGCCGGGCCTGTGCGCACCGTACGCCTCGTCACCGGCGACCATCTGCTGACCGTCAACCCGGTCGACGGCAGCGAGATAGAGCCCTGCCCGCCCGGTGAGCGGCCCGCCCGGCCCGAGCGCCACACCCCCGACCAGCGCGCCGAGCTGCGCCGGGCCGCGGCCGCGCCCCGGCCGTCCGGCACGGTGGTGCCCGACCTGCCGATGCTGGAGCGGGACGAGGAGCGCGAGCGGCTGGCCCGGCTGCTGGCCCGCGGCCGCTCCGTACGGGTCACCGGGCCCTCCGGCGCCGGGCGCAGCGCGCTGCTGGAGGCCGTCGCCGCGGACTGCGAACGCCTCGCGCCCGACGGTGTCGTACGGCTCTCCGGCTACCGCCGCACCCCCACCGACCTGCTGTACGGCCTGTACGCCGCCGTCTACCGGGCCCCGCTGTACCGGCCCGAACGGGCGGAACTGCTGGAGGCGGTGGAGGAGATCGGCGCGGTCGTCGTCCTCGACGACATCGAGTTCGGCGGCACCGCGCTCGACGAGTTCCTCGACGCGACCCCCGAATGCGCCTTCCTCCTCTCTGCCACGCCGGACGTCGCGGCCCCGTCCGCCGGCGCCCACCTCGAAGAGGTCGTCCTCTCCGGGCTGAGCCGCACCGCCGGTCTGGAGCTGCTGGAGCGGGCCCTGCGGCGCCCGTTGGAGGAGGACGAGGCGAGCTGGGCGGCGGACCTGTGGTTCGAGTCGGAGGGGCTGCCGCTGCGGTTCGTCCAGGCGGGGGCGCTGCTGCGGCAGCGCGAGGCCGTTGCCGCGGACGCCGCCGACTCGGTTGACCCCGCCGATTCTGTTGACTCAACCGACTCCGCTGACGCCGTCGACTCCGTTATCGCTGCCGACGCTGCCGACGCTGCCGACTCCGGTGACGACGAGCCGCGGGACGCGATGCCGCTGCCCTCGCTCACCTCGGCCGCGGCCCCGGCCACGCTGCTCGCCGCGGCGCTCGGCGAGGCGGCCCGCGACGCCCTGCGGTTCGCGGTCGCGCTTGGCGGCGAATGCCCGCACCAGGCCCATTTGCCCGCCCTCACCGACGATCCGCGCGCGGACGCGGCCGTGGGCGAACTGCTCGCCCACGGCCTGGTCACCACCGTCGGCCCGCACTACCGGCTGGCCGCCGGGATCGTCGCCCAGCTCGCGGAGGAAGGTTACGAGGGGGACGCGGCCGAGTCCGCCGGGCGGGTGCACACCGTGGCCCAGCACTACACCTGGTGGGCCGGTCACCCCTCGGTGGCTCCCGAGCGCGTCGCCGTCGAGGCGGACGCGATACTCGCCGCGATGGCCGCCCTGGTCGCCGACCGGGAAGCCGGTCACGCCGACGCCGCCGTGGATCTGGCCCGCGCCGCCGCCCCCGCCTTGGCCGCGGCGCTGCACTGGGGCGCCTGGGAACGGGCCCTGCGCCACGGTCAGGAGGCGGCGCGGCTGGCCGGACAGGTCGCCGACGAGGCGTACTTCCACCACGAGCTGGGTGTCCTCGCCCTGTGCACCGGCAACCTCGACCGGGCCCGCGCCGAGTTGGAGGCGTCCATCGGGATGCGCGGCGCCCTCGCGGACAAGCGGGGAACGGTCGCGGGCCGCCGGGCGCTCGCGCTGGTGAGCGACCGTACGGGCGCGGCGATGGCCGACGCGTTCGGGCCGGGCGTCGTGCGGGCGCGTCCCGCGGAGGCGGCGCCGGGGGAGCACGCGACCACGGTCATCACGCCGGTGGTGGGCGAGACGACGAAGATACCGCCGGTCGTCGCCACGGCGGCGCTACCGGCGGCGCCCGCCGCCGTTCCCGTTCCCGCTCCCACCGAGCCACGCACCCCACGCACTTCACGCGGCCTGAACGCCCTCCGAAACCTGGCGCTGACCGGCGCCCGGCGCAACCTGGCCGCCGCGGGGGCGGGGGTGCTGCTGGTGGCGGTGCTCGGCACCGTGGTGACCCTCGGTGCCGTCGGCGGGGACGACGACAAGGGTTCGCCGGACCGGGTCAAGCCGCGTGAGTCGGCGTCGCAGCGGGACGACGACAAGGATCTGACGGCCGACGAGCCGTCGGACGCCCCCAGTCAGGGGGCGCCGCAGCCGGGGCCGAGCAATGTGCCGCTGTCGTCGTCGTCCTCGGTGCCGTCGAGCAGCGGGACGCCGAGCGGGTCGGCGGGGCCGTCCGACCCGTCGACGCCCGGTGACCCGTCGCAGCCGCAGAGCCCGTCGGCGCCGTCGTCGCCCTCGACGACGCAGGGGCCGACTCATGGGCCGACGAACACGCCGACGGACCGGCCCACGGCGCCCACGACTCCTCCGTCCGACCCCCCGACGACCGCGCCGACCACGGCGCCCACGTCCCCCACGAACACGGCGTCCAACACAGCCGGTGGCCCGCCGGAGCCCTCCAGGACGTCCTCGCCCGTCTCGACGTAGCGAGCCTTCCCCCACCCCGCCCCTTCCCGAACCCGAGGGCAAGCCCCCGGACCCCCGAGGGGGCTGCGCCCCCGGGCCCCACCGGGGCTGTGCCCTGGGCCGTCACCGGGATTTTGGCCCGGGCCCTCGCCGGGCCTGTGCCTCTGGGGCCCGCCGGGCCTTGTGCCTCTGGGCCCCCAACTGGGGCTGCGCCCCTGAGCCCCCACCGGGGCTGCGCCCCTGAGCCCCCACCGGGGCTGCGCCCCTGGGCTCCCGCTGGGGCTGCGCCCCCGGACCCCCACCGGGGCTGTGCCCCTGAGCCCCCACCGGGGCTGCGCCCCTGGGCTCCCGCTGGGGCTGTGCCCCCGGACCCCCACCGGGGCTGTGCCTCTGGGCCCTCGCCGGGCTTGTGCCTCTGGGGGCCCGCCGGGCCTTGTGCCTCTGGGCCCCCAACTGGGGCTGTGCCTCTGGACCCCCACCGGGGCTGCGCCCCTGGGCTCCCGCTGGGGCTGTGTCCTGGGCCGCTACCGGGATTTCGGCCCGGGCCCTCGCCGGGCCTGTGCCTCTGGGGTCCCGTCGAGGGGCCCCGCCCGGGTTCTGCCTCTGGGCTCTCACCGGGGCTGCGCCTCTGAGGCCCGCCCGGGGCCTGCCCTCCGGGGGTTCCGCCTGGGAGGGGGCGCTCCGTTTGGGATGCCCGCCGGGGCTGCCGGGGGTCGTTCGCCGGGACTCCGGGCGTCCTCGGGTGGGTCCTCAAGCGCCGGACGGGCTGGAAAATCCAGCCCGTCCGGCGCTTGAGGACCGGGGTCCGGGGGCGGAGCCCCCGGTATCGAGAAAGCGCAGGGGCCTGAACCGGCCGGGGCGGTGTCGGCCACCGTGGCGTGAAGTGGTGGGTCCGGGTGCGTCAGAAGAGGCGGAGCTTGTCGTCCTCGATGCCGCGCAGCGCGTTGTAGTCCAGGACGGCGCACCCGATGCCCCGGTCGGTGGCGAGCACCCGGGCCTGCGGCTTGATCTCCTGCGCCGCGAACACACCCTTCACCGGTGCCAGGTGCGGATCGCGGTTGAGCAGTTCGAGATAGCGCGTGAGCTGCTCGACGCCGTCGATCTCACCGCGCCGCTTGATCTCGACGGCCACCGTCGCGCCGTCCGCGTCCCGGCAGAGAATGTCCACGGGGCCAATGGCAGTGGGGTATTCACGCCGAATAAGCGTCCAGCCATCGCCCAGTGTCTCGATACGATCGGCGAGCAGCTCCTGCAGATGGGCCTCGACGCCATCCTTGATCAACCCGGGGTCCACGCCGAGTTCATGCGAGGAATCATGGAGAACGTCCTCCATGGTGATGATGAGCTTCTCGCCCGCTTTGTTCACGACCGTCCACACATTGTCATCGCCTTCCTTCAGCGTGCACGGCGGAGACATCCAGTTGAGGGGTTTGTAAGCCCTGTCGTCCGCGTGGATGGACACACTGCCGTCGGCCTTGACGAGGATCAGGCGGGGGGCCGAGGGAAGGTGGGCGGTGAGGCGGCCGGCGTAGTCCACGGAGCACCGGGCGATGACGAGACGCATGGTCGGCAACGCTACTCGACCCAGAAGGCTCCACGCGATTCGTCCGGCGATGGACCCGTTCATCAATGGCTGGTTGTGTGCCCGTATCGGTGGTGCGGGCTCAGTGGCCGGAATACCTTTGAAGCGGGTGGTCGCCGGACGCGTACGCTGCGTCGCCCTCCGCCCATCCCATCCCTGAGACCCCGCATCCGGGGTCGCGAGAGGAGTACCCATGTCGCTCGACGTCTCACCGGCCCTTCTGGAACAGGCCGAGCGAGGCGAGGTCGACGAAGCCGCGTTCGTCGACTGCGTCCGGAACTCCCTACCGTACGCATGGGAGATGATCAGCTCTCTGGTGGCCCAGCTGAAGGTCGACGGCGGGGAGTTCGCCGACAACCAGACGCCGCCGCCGGACGAGCAGGCCCGCGGGCAGCTGCTCCGCGCGCTGGCGAGTGACGCGATACGTGGCGCGCTGCAGCGCCACTTCGGGGTGCGGCTGGCCTTCCAGAACTGCCATCGGGTGGCGGTCTTTCCGCTGGACGCGTCGTCCGATGACCGCCTGGCCCGCTTCACCTCGATCCGGGGCCAGCTGCTGAACCAGTCGCCCGAGCTGCGCGACTGCTGACGCGATGTCCGCTGCCGCTCCACCAGGGGGAGGTGCCTCAGCGCAGGAGCGGCAGCACCTCACCACCGAGACGCCGTACGTTCTGCTCCGTGGCGGCCAGATCGCCCGACCCCTCCACCATCAGCGCGAAGCGCGTGATGCCGGTGCGCTCGGCGGTCGCCGCCAGCCGGTCGGCGCACAGCCGGGGCGGGCCCACCGGATGCAGTGCGCACAGCAGCTCCGCGTAGCCGACGGGGTCGCGCATCCGGTGGGCCCGGCCGTCGACGGTGACATGGGCGCCCAGCCCCTGCCGTAACCATCCCGGCATCGCCTTGGTGAGCGTCTCCGTCGCCGCGGGGCGGGCGTCCTCGATCTGCACCACCCCGGCGGAGACGTGCTCCGCGGCCACCGCCGCGACCTCGTCGGGGCAATGGCCCGCGGCCAGCGCGGACGTCTTCCACAGGCCGACCGCCTCGGCCTTCTCCTCGTCGCCGCAGTGCATGCCGAGCAGCATGGGCAGCCCGCGCTCGGCGGCCAGCCGCACACTGCCGGGCGAGGTGCACGCCATGACCACGGGCGGGGTGCCGGTGCCGCCCGGGTCGTCGGGGCGCGGTACGACCGGGACCTCGCGGAAGGTGAACCGCTCGCCGTCCGCCCCCACCCGGGGCTCCCGCAGCCAGCGCAGCAGCAGGTCGAGCGCCTCGGGGTAGCCGTGCTCGTACGCCGACAGCCCGGCGCCGAAGACCTCCAGGTCCACCCAGGGCCCGCCACGGCCGACGCCGAGGGTGAACCGGCCACCGGAGCTGAGATGGAGCAGTGCCGCTTGCTCACCCAGCGCGACGGGATGTGCCGTCGGAAGTACGCTCACCGCAGTACCGACGCCTATGCGCCGGGTACGCCCCAACAGCAGCGCGGCGAGCGTGACGGCGGACGGGCATACGCCGTACGGCACGAAGTGGTGCTCGGCGAGCCAGGCCGAGTCGAGCCCGGCGTCCTCGGCCAGCTCGGCCGAGCGGACCGCCCGGTGCAGCGTCTCCTCTTGTCCTTGGCCGGGAAATTGAGCGGCCAGAATGAAAGCCCCCACACGCATTGCCATCTGCCTCCTTGTCGCGGCTCCATCGCCGACGCGGGCATCCCTCTCATGGCAATAACGTCTGACACGTGCCAAGGGCACGGCCTGGCAAGTATTTTTCATGATGATCTGAAGGTGGCTGTGGATGACGGCTTACCGGGTGCGTGACCGTTACGCGTACGCTGGTCACAGTCAGTAGCTCCCAGCCCTGTCGAGGTGCCCCGTGTCTCCACGCCGAAACCGTCCGCGAGGTGGCGAGAAGTCCGAAGACCGCGTGGGCACGGACCGTTACGGGCTGGAGCGGACCGAGACGTGGCAGGGCGAGGAGTGGGTGGTGCGGCTGGTGGGCGGCGGAGGCTCCGCCAAGCACTACCGCTGCCCCGGATGCGACCAGGAGATCCCGCCCGGGGTCCCGCACGTGGTGGCCTGGCAGCAGCACATGGGCGTGGACGACCGGCGCCACTGGCACAAGGCCTGCTGGAACGCGCGGGACCGCCGGAGCGCCAGGCTCCAGCGGTCCCGTAACGCCCCTCGGCGCTGAGCGCGGTCGTCGCTCCCGAGCGCGGTCACCGCGTGAGCGCGGTTATCAGGTGAGCACGTCAAACGTCGCGCTTCTCCAGCAGGGCGTACGCCGCGACGAGGGCCGCCGCGGTGATGCCGCCCAGCATGCCCAGCTGCGACCAGCCGGAGCCCACCGAGTCGTCGATCCGGAAGAGCGCGGCCAGCGCGAAGGGCGAGGAGTACTTCTGCATCTGCACGCCCAGGTCCGCCAGGCTGGGCGACATCATCAGGAACGCGGGGAGGATCGACGGGAGCAGCACCACACCCAGCATCGTGGTGATCGCACCGGCCGAGTGCCGCAGCATGCTGCCGACGGCGAGCGAGAGCAGCCCGAGCAGCGATACGTACGTCCCGACGCCGACGGTCGCGCCCAGCAGCTGGTCGTTGTTCGGCCGCATGACGCCCGGGCCGCTGTGCATCCCGGAGCTGATGAAGACCACGAGGGCGAGCGAGAGGGTCGTGGTGACGAACGCGAGCGTGAAGAAGACCAGCGCCTTGGCGGTCAGCACGCGGGAGCGGGCCGGGGAGGCGGTGAAGGTGGCGCGGATCATGCCGGTGCCGTATTCGGACGAGATGACCAGCACGCCGAGGGTGACGACGCACAGCTGGCCGAGCAGGGCGCCGAAGAACCCGGGGAGGGTGGTGGGGTTGTTGGCGTAGTCGTTGTCGCTGGTGCTCGCCGACACCAGGAGGCCCATCCCGACGACCAGCGCGACCATGACGCTGAGGGTCCAGATCGTCGAGCGCACCGACTTGATCTTGGTCCACTCGGAGGCGATGGCGTTCCCGAGGTGGGTGCGCTGGACCGGGATCGGCGAGGTGTAGGTGCCCACGGCGGCGTACGGCTGCGCGGGCGCGCCGGGGGGCGGCGACACGTATCCCGGCGGCAGATGCGGCGCCTGATACTGCGGGGCCTGCGGTGGCTGTGCGTGGGGTTGCTGCTGCGCGTACGGCTGCGGCGGCGCGTGCTGCGGCTGCTGCGGCGGAGTCTGCGGCGGGACGGGCGCCTGGCCCTGCTGCTGGTACGGCGTCGTCATCAGGCGTCCTCGTTGTCGCGCTTGGTCATGTCGGCGGGTGCGGAGGCGGGCGGCTGAGCCGGGGCGGCGGGCGGCTGGGCCGGGGGAGCGGCCGGGGGCGGGCCGTACGCGGCGACGGGCGGCGCCGGGGCGGCCGGGGCGGCCGGAGCGCCGCCCTGCGGCGGGGCGGGCGGCTCGGCGTACCCCGGCATCACGGTCCCGGGCGCATACGGCCCGGGCGGCTGCCCCGGAACGCCGGGTGCGCCGGGTGGTGCGTAGCCGTACGCCCCGCCCCCGCCCTGCGGGCCGTACGCGGCGGCGGCCGCCTGCTGCAGCCCGGCCCGCTGGTCGGCCGTCGAGCGGTAGTCCACGGCGCCCTGCGTCATCCGCATGTACGCCTCCTCCAGCGACGCCTGGTGCGGGGACAGCTCCCACAGCCGGACGTCCGCCGTGTGCGCCAGGTCGCTGATGCGCGGCAGCGGCAGCCCGGTCACCCGCAGGGCGCCGTCCTGCTCCGGCAGCACCTGGCCACCGGCCTCGCTCAGCGCGGCGGTCAGCTTCTCGCGCGCTTGCGGTTCGGCGTCGTCGGGGGTGCGGACCCGGGCGAAGTCCGCCGAGTTGTAGGAGATGAAGTCCTTGACGCTCATGTCCGCGAGCAGCTGCCCGCGGCCGATGACGATCAGCTGGTCGGCGGTGACCGCCATCTCGCTCATGAGGTGGCTGGAGACGAAGACCGTGCGGCCCTCGGAGGCCAGCTGCTTCATGAGGTTGCGGACCCACAGGATGCCCTCGGGGTCCAGACCGTTGACCGGCTCGTCGAAGAGCAGCACCTGGGGGTCGCCGAGCAGCGCGGCCGCGATGCCCAGGCGCTGGCCCATGCCGAGCGAGAAGCCCTTGGAGCGCTTGCGGGCGACGTTCTGCAGGCCGACCACACCCAGCACCTCGTCCACCCGGCGGGCCGGGATGCCGGACAGCTGGGCGAGGCACAGCAGGTGCTGGCGGGCGCTGCGGCCGCCGTGCACGGCCTTGGCGTCGAGGAGCGCGCCGACCTGGCGGGGGGCGTTGGGCAGCTTGCGGAAGGGGTAGCCGCCGACCGTGACGTGTCCCGCGGTGGGTTCGTCGAGGCCGAGGATCATGCGCATCGTCGTCGACTTGCCGGAGCCGTTCGGACCCAGGAAGCCGGTGACCGCGCCGGGCCGCACCTGGAACGACAGGTTGTACACGGCCGTCTTGTCGCCATAGCGTTTCGTCAGGCCGACTGCCTCGATCATGCTCCGCCCCTCGTGCGAATGGGTCGGGGCGCCTCGCCCCCGTGAGAGTTACGAGCTTAACGGGGGCTTGACGGTTCCCGTTAAGGCAGAATTGAGAGCCGATCGTGACTCTCCGACCTGGCCCAGCCCTCGTCGTGGAACACCCGGGTGCCCGCCGTCCGCACCGCCGCGTCGGCGCCCGCCCGGCCGACCCAGGCGGCGGGATCGGGGCCGAGGAGGTCCCGCAGCCGCGCGGAGGACGCCAGCAGCCGGGACAGCAGCGCGCTCTGGTCGCCGCCGCCCGGCAGGGGCCGCCCGCCGTCGCCGGGCGCGGTGAGCACGCCGTGCGTACTGACAAAGAGGTACGCCGCCTCCAGCCGCTCCCCGGACGTCATCACCATCGGGAAGTCCGCCCCGGGCAGCCGGACCCGCCGGTAGTTGGGCACCTCGGTGCGGTCCACGGCGTCGAGCTGCGCGTCGTCGAGCCAGCTGACGACGAGGGGCGTGCGGGCGGCCGGGTCGCCGTACGGGGCGGACGCGACGTAGCCGTACCGCCCGATGTGCGCCGAGCACCCGACCGCGATGCCGTGCACCCGGACCGGAACCATGGGAACGGTCGCGGGGCGCCCGGGGCTGCTGAGCTTGTAGTGCAACTGGGCGGGCGAGGCGTTGGACCCGACCGCGATGACAGGATGCCGGTCCCGGTACCGGCCCAGAAGCCCCAGGTCGAGCGGGCGCAGCTCACCGCCGGTGAGAAGCGTGGGCGCGGTGACGGGCCGCCCGGGATACGTGAGCGGCGCCCGAGCGGGCACGTCCCCGAACCCGAGCGCGGCAAGGCTGAGGTCGTCCACGACCCCGAGGCTACGCGAGCGGCAGGCGCCCACGCCGCCCGCGCCGCGGCGTACGACGGCGTACGGCGAGCGCCGGGCGCGGCGAGGCTGCCAAGGAGCACCCGCCAGCGGTGGGAGCACCGTGCCGTACGGCGAGCGGCAGAGCCCCCGGCGAGCCGGGGCACCACATGCGCGCGGCAGCCCCCTCGGCGGGGCGCCGGTCACGCAGTGGGCTGGGGCGCGGCACCGCACCCCGCTGCGTGCGGGCGCGCCCCTCGGCGGGTACCGGTGGAGCGGTGGGGTACGGCGTGCGGGCGTGGCACCGGGCGGCGTGCGGTGCACGCTTCGGGCGGGCGCCTGGTCACGCAGCGGGCCGGGGCACCGCATGCGCGCGGCGGCCTGTGGCGGGCGGTAGACCTCTTGGCGGGGGGCTTGACCGTGCAGTTTCGGCGTCCCGCGTGCGCGCGGCGCCCCGCCCGTACGGCGGCGGTGCGCCTCTCGGCGGGCGCTGGTCACGTAGTGGGCTGCAGCACCGTATGCGTGCTGGCGCCCGGCGGCGCGGGGCGTACTCCTCGGCGGGGCGCCGGTCACGCAGCGGGACGGGGCACCGCGTGCGGGCGTGGCATCCCTCGGCGGGCCGCTTAGCCGGCCCCGGCCTCCGGTGGGGCGGGGGCCGGACGTGCGCGTGCCCCGCGCCGCGAGTCGCGGCACGGGGCACGGAGCGCTAAGCCATGACCGAGCGTCACCGGGTCTGCTGGGCCGGGACGCCGCGGGTGGCGGCCTCTTCCTCGCCCGGGTTCCCGGCCGCGGCCACTGCCGCGCCGGTCAGCGTGGCCAGCATCTCGCGGACGTTGGTCAGCTGGGCGTTGATGCTGTCGCGGCGGTTGGTCAGGGCCGCCAGCTCGCGCTCGGATTCGCTGCGGATGCGGTCCGCCTTGGCGTTCGCGTCGGCCACGATGTCCTCGGCCTGGCGCTGCGCGGTCTCCACCGTCTGGCGGGCGCGGCGCTCGGCGTCGGTGCGCAGCTTCTCGGCCTCCAGGCGGAGCTGCTCGGCGCGGTGCTCGATCTCCGCGAGCCGCTTCTCGGCCTTGGCCTGACGGGAGGCCAGGTCGCGCTCGGACTGCTCGCGGCGCTTGGCCAGGTTCGTCTCGAAGTCGGCGGCGGCCTGCGCGGCCTTGGCGCGGGTCTCCTCGAAGAGGGAGTCCGCCTCCTCGCGCTTGGACTGCGCGTCCTTCTGCGCGTCCTGACGCAGCGTGGTGGCTTCGCCCTTCGCCTGCTCGACGATCCGCGCGCCCTCGTCCTCGGCCTTGGACTTGCGGTCGGCGGCGAACGCCTCGGCGTCGTTACGGACCTGCTGGGCGGAGGACTCGGCCAGCTCGCGGTGCTGCTCGGAGGCGCGGCGGGCCTCCTCGCGCAGGTCCTTCGCCTCTTCCTCGGCGAGACGGAGGATCTTCTCGACCCGGGCGCCGAGCCCCGCGTAGGACGGCTCCGCGTCGTTGATCTGGGCCTGAGCGTTCTGCGTTTCGAGGTGCAGCTCCTCGATGCGCTTCTCGAGCGAGGTGATGCGGGACAGTGCGCTGTCGCGGTCGGCGATGAGCTTGGTAATGCGGTCGTCCACCTGACCGCGGTCGTACCCACGCCGCACGAGCTCGAAGCCGAAGGGGGAGGAAGTGTCGCTCATGGGGTTCCTGTCGAAAGAGACCGGTGAGGTGATAGAGCAAATCCTAGGGGGCCGAACGGCGTGTCATCGAGTCAACGTCCGTTTGATCTGGAGAATGTCCAGCCTTTTGAGTGGACGTAAGACGGAGACCTTGTCACTCGTCGGGATGATACGGACACGACACGCCCTGTGCAGCTAGCCGTCGGACCGTGTTCCCCTACCCATCGGACCGCTTTCCACTCGACCGTGTCGCCCCCGCCCCCGCCGCCGTCTTCACTCCGCTGCTGTCCTTGCCGCCCGTGCCGCCCGACGCGGGGGTCTCGAAAGATTCCAACGCTTCCAGGACGTCCTGGACACGGGTGATTTCCGCGTTGATGTCCTCACGGCGGCGCTTGAGCAACTCCAGCTCGCGCTTGCCCTCGTCGACGATCTCCTTCGCCTCCGCCGTGGCCTCGGACTTGACGCGCTCGGAGTCCTTCGCGGCCTCGACCCGCTTCTGCTCGGCCTCCTTCAGCAGACCCTCGGCCTTCTTCACGGCCTGAATCCGCACCCGGCTCGCCTCGGTCTCCGCGTCCGAGACCAGGGACTTCGCCTTCTCCTCGGCCTTCATCAGCTGCGCGGTCGCCGCCGCGACGAGCTTGTCGACCCGCTCGCCGGTCGCCTTCATCTGCTCCGCCGACTCCCGGCGGGCCCGGTCGTGCAGCTCCTCCACCTCGGCCGCCGTCGTCGCCCGCAGCTCCTCGGCGCGCTCCCGGATGGCCGTCGCGTCGCCGCGGGCCTCGGCCAGCATGGTGTCGGAGTCCGTACGGGCCTTCTCCACCGCGCCATTGGCCTGCGCGGTGGCCTGCGAGACCAGCCGGTCCGCCTCCTGGCGGGCCGCGCCCACCATGACGTCCGCCTGCTCCTCGGCCGCGGCCGTCGCCTGCAGCGCGGACTCCTGCGACTCCGCGGTGAGCCGCTCGGCCTCCGCCGAGGACTCGGTGACCAGCCGGTCCGCCTGCTCCGCCGCGTCCGAGCGGCGCTTGTTGGCGTCCTGGCGGGCCTTGTCGACCAGCCGGTCGGCCTCGTTCTGCGCCTCGGTGCGGATGCGCTCCGCCTCGGCCGCCGCGTCGGCCGCGATCCGCTCCGACTCGGCCCGGGTGCGCGACGCGTGCTGCTGCGCCGAACCGACCGTCTCCGCGGCCTCGGTGCGCAGCCGCTCGGCCTCCGCGGAGGCCTCCGAGACCAGCCGGTCCGCCTCGTGCGACGCCTCGCCGACCAGCCGGTCGGCCTGGGCCGCCGCCTCCGAGCGGATGTTGTTGGCGTCGCTGCGGGCCTGCGCCCGGGTGCGCGCCGCGTCCTGCTCCGCGGTCGCCCGCGCGTCCGCCGCCTCCGTACGCAGCGTCTGCGACCGGGCGGTGGCCTCGGCGACGATCCGCTGCGCCTCCTCCGTCGCGCCGCCGACCAGCGTGTCGGCCTGCTCGGCGGCCTCGGCGCGGGACTTGTTGGCGCTCCTGCGCGCCTCGTCCAGCGTCTCGTCGGCCTCCGCGCGCAGCCGCTCCGACTCGTGGTTCGCCTCGCCGAGCAGCCGGTCCGCCTGCTCCGCGGCCTCCGAGCGGCGCCGGTTGGCGTCGTCGCGGGAACGCGCGCCCAGCTGCTCCGCCTCGGCGATCGCCTCCGCGACCGTGCGCTCCGCGAGCGACTTGGCGGCCTCCGACTCCTCGTGCGCCGCCCGCCGCACCCTGGAGGCGTCGACCGAGGCGCGCTCCCGCTCCGCGTACGCGTCCGCGCGGACCCGGTCGGATTCCTCCCGCGCGTCGTGCCGGGTGCGCTCCGCCGCGTGCTCGGCGGCCTGCCGCAGCCCGGTGATCTCCGACTCGGCCTGCTCGTGCAGCCCCGCCACCGAGTCCCGTACGGACTGGGCGTGCTGCTCGGCGGCCGACACCAGGTCCGCCGCGTGCTGTTCGGCCTCCTCGACCAGCCGCTGCGACTCGGCCTGCGCCTCGCTCACCCGGGTCCGGGCCGCCGCCAGCAGCTCCTCGCTCTGCTCGCGCGCCGCCGTACGCTCCCGCTGCGCCTCCTCGCGGGCGTCGCCCAGCAGTTGCTCGGCCTCGCGGCGGCGGCGCGCCGCCTCCTCCTGGGAGGCGGCCAGGGCCTCGGCGGCCTCGGCGCCGATCCGCTCGGCGGCGCTCGTCGCCTCCGCCCGCACCCGGTCCGCGGTCTCCTGCGCCTCGCTCCGCAGCCGCTCGGCCTCCGCGGCGGCCTCGCTCCGCAGCCGGACCGCCACCGACTCGCCCTCGGCGCGCGCGTTGGACGCGTCCGCGGCGGCCTCGTCGCGCAGCCGGTCGGCCTCCTCCTCGGCCTGCCCGCGCAGGGCGTCCAGCCGCTCCGAGGACTCCGCGCGCTGCCGCTCGATGTCCTCGCCGGCCTCCCGGCGCAGCCGCTCGGACTCGGTCCGCGCGTCGTTCAGCTCCTGCTCGGCGGAGCTGAACCGGGCTTCCGCCTCCTCGTGCCGCCGGATCAGCTCGGCCTCGGCCTCGCCGCGCCGCGCCTCGGCCGCCTGCTCGGCCTCCTCACGCAGCTCCTCGGCGGTACGGGTCGCCTCCTCCTTGACCCGCTCGGCCTGCTCCTCGGCCGAGTTCACCAGCTCGTCGGCCTCGCCGCGGGCCCGCTTCAGCAGCTCGTCGGCCTGGCGGCGCAGCGCGTTCGCCCGCTCGATCGCCTCGGTGCGGACCCGCTCGCTCTCGGTGGTCGCGCCCGAACGCGTCTCCTCCGCGTCCTGCTTGGCCTTGGTGAGCAGTTCCTCGGCGGTGCTGGCCGCCTCCTCGATCTGCTCGACCGCCTCACGGCGCGCCTCCGCCCGGATGCGCTCGCCCTCGGCGACCGCTTCCGACCGCTGCTGCTCGGCCTCGCCGCGCAGCCTGCGCGCCTCCTCCTGCAGCTCGGCGGTCTTGGCGCGGTACTCCTTGGTGTCGTCCTTCGCCGCGCCCTTGAGCTGGTTGGCGGTGTCGTGGGCCTCGCCGCGCAGCCGGTCGGCCTCGCTCTCGGCCTCGTGCCGGATGCGCTCCGCTTCCTCGGACGCCGCCTTGGTGGTGGCCTGCGCCTGCTCCGAGGCGCGGGTCAGCACCTCCTCGGCGCTGCGCGCCGCCTTGGCCAGCTGCGCCGCCGAGTCCTCGGCGACCCTGGCCCGGGCGTCGTCTCCGGCCTCGGAGAGCAGCCGGTCGGACTCGGCGCGGGCGTCGTCCCGCAGCTGCTCGGCCTCGGCGCGGATGACCTCGGCTTCCTTGGTGGCCTCGCCGACCAGCCGGGCGACCTCCGCCTTGGCGGTGCGGGCGCGCTGCTCGTTGTCCGATTCGGTGGCCGAAAGCCGCTTGGCCGCCGCGTCCTTCGCCTCGCCGAGCACCTTCTCGGCCTCGGCGCGCGCCTCGCGCAGCGCCGTCTCGGCCTCCAGCATCCGCGCCTCCGCGGCGCGGGTCTGCTCGATGGCGTGGCGGCGGGCCTGGTCCGACTCCTGGCTGGTGGAGGTGCGCAGCTGCTCGGCGTGCTCGGTGGCCTCCTGGGCCTGTGCCCCCGCCTTGTTCAGCAGCCGCTCGGCCTCGGTGCGGGCCCGGCGCAGGATCGTCTCGGCCTCGCCGCGGGCGGTCTCCGCCTCGGAGCCCAGCCGGTCCCTGGCCTGGTCGGCGAGGCGCTGGGCCTCGGCGCGGGCGGCGGTCAGCGACTGCTCGGCCTCGGCGCGGGACTCGTCCAGCAGCCTGCGGGCCTGCGCCTCGGTGCGGGCGCGCAGCTGCTCGGCCCAGGCGACGTTCTCGTTGACGTGCGACTCGACGGTGGCGCGGCGCTCGGCCAGCTCCTGGTCCAGGCGCTGACGGCGGGCCACCGCCTCGGCGTGCAGCTCGGCTTCGAGCCGGGACTGCTGCTCGGCCTGCTCCTGGAGCAGCCGCTGGGTCTGGGCACGGGTCTGCCGCAGCTCGCGCTCGGCGTCGGCACGCACCTGCTCCGCCTGGAGCTGGGCGTCCCGCATCAACTGCTCTGCCTGGTAGCCGACGTTGGCGCTGTCGTAGGCAGGACGGCTCGCCAGCGCGCGCCGCACCTCGTGCAGCTTGGCGCGCAGCACTTCGACCTGGTAGCCGAGGTCGTCGGCGTGCTGGACGGCCTTCTCCCGCTCGTTCTTCAGCCGCTCCATCTCGGCTTCGAACTTCGAGAGGTGATCGTCAGGCTCGTAGCGGTCGTAGCCCCGCACTGCGCGGTCCCATCCGTCCCCTGGTCGCGTTGGCGGCCGGCTCCGTACCGCGCGGTTCCTGGCAGTCCCTTGCGGTCCCTCGCGGTCCCGTCCCGGCGTGATGCGTGCCGGGCGGACCGGAGCTGGCCCTTCCGAAGAAATGGTGTCAGATCATCGGCTCAGCCCGGGCCGGACCCCGATCCCTTCCGATTCCCGTACCCCGGCCGAGCCTGCACTCTACCGGCCGGGGAAGGGGTAGGTCAGTGGTCCGCTTCAGTGGTCCGTTTCACCGGGTGTCGCGGCGGTCACGAGTTCGGTCAGTACGCCGTGGCAGTCCTTGGGGTGGAGGAAGGTGATGCGCGAGTCCATCGACCCACGTCGGGGCTGTTCGTACAGCACCCGGACCCCCTTGTCGCGGATGGCCTCGGAGTCGGCGTCGACGTCGGCGGTGCCGAACGCGATGTGATGGACGCCCTCCCCGTTCTTCGCCAGCCACTTGCCGACCGCGGAGTCCTCCCGGGTCGGCTCCAGGAGCTGGAGGTAGGAGGCCCCGCCGTCCGAGGTCTCGTTGATCTTGAGCATGGCCTCGCGGACCCCCTGCTCCTCGTTGACCTCGGAGTGGAACACCTCGAAGCCGTACGTGGCACGGTAGAACTCGACGGTCTTGTCCAGGTCGAAGCAGGCGATCCCGATGTGGTCGATTCTCGTCAGCATGGGCATAGTGCACCGCTCGCACAGCCGGTTACGCAACGTGCGCGCGATCACACTGATGGGGCGGTGACCGCGCGGGTACTCGTCAGTACATTGACGATAACCCTCGTTAACTTCCTTCTCCCCGTGGAGGGACCCACCATGACTCGTACGACGTCTGTGATTGTTGCCGGAGCCCGTACCCCCATGGGCCGCCTCCTCGGCAGCCTGCGCTCGTTCTCAGGAGCCGACCTCGGCGGCTTCGCGATCAAGGCCGCGCTGGAGCGGGCCGGGGTCGCCGGTGACCAGGTGCAGTACGTGATCATGGGGCAGGTGCTGCAGGCCGGCGCCGGACAGATCCCCGCACGTCAGGCGGCTGTCAAGGCGGGTATCCCGATGAGCGTCCCCGCCCTCACCGTCAACAAGGTGTGCCTGTCCGGACTGGACGCGATCGCGCTCGCCGACCAGCTGATCCGGGCCGGGGAGTTCGACATCGTGGTGGCCGGCGGCCAGGAGTCCATGACCAACGCGCCCCATCTGCTCCCGGGTTCCCGCGACGGCCACAAATACGGCGCGATCCAGATGCTCGACGCCATGGCCCACGACGGGCTGACCGACGCCTTCGAGAACGTCGCCATGGGCGAGTCCACCGAAGCCCACAACACCAGGCTCGGCATCGGCCGCCCCGAACAGGACGAGATCGCCGCCCGCTCCCACCAGCGCGCCGCCGCCGCCCAGAAGAACGGCCTGTTCGACGCCGAGATCACCCCCGTCGAGATCCCGCAGCGCAAGGGCGACCCGGTCGTCTTCACCAAGGACGAGGGCATCCGCGGCGAGACCACCGTGGAGTCCCTGGGCAAGCTGCGCCCGGCCTTCGCGCGCGACGGGAACGGGACGATCACCGCCGGGTCGGCCTCGCAGATCTCGGACGGGGCCGCCGCCGTCGTCGTCATGAGCCGCGCCAGGGCCGAGGAGCTGGGCCTGGAGTGGATCGCCGAGATCGGCGCCCACGGCAATGTGGCCGGTCCCGACAACTCGCTGCAGTCCCAGCCGTCCAACGCGATCGCGCACGCGCTGGGCAAGGAGGGGCTGACGGCCGACGACCTCGACCTCATCGAGATCAACGAGGCGTTCGCGGCGGTCGCCGTGCAGTCAATGAAGGACCTGGGACTTTCCTCCGAAAAGGTGAACGTGAACGGCGGCGCGATCGCCCTCGGCCACCCCATCGGCATGTCCGGCGCCCGCATCGTGCTGCACCTGGCGCTGGAGCTCCAGCGGCGCGGCGGCGGCGTCGGGGCGGCGGCGCTGTGCGGCGGGGGCGGCCAGGGCGACGCGCTGATCGTCCGCGTTCCGGTCTCCGCCGACGGGGCATGACCCGGGCAGCGAGCCGTTCAGTCCGTCCGTACGAGTGATGAGGAGCGCGGCACCCATGGCTGACGCTGATGTGCCCACGCTGGTGGAGCAGGCCCGGCAGGGGCGGTCGCGCGCGGTCGCGCGGCTCATCTCGCTGATCGAGGGCGACTCCCCGCGGCTGCGCGAGGTGATGGCCGCGCTCGCACCGCTGGCGCAGGGCGCGTACGTGGTCGGGGTGACCGGTTCGCCGGGGGTCGGCAAGTCCACGTCGACCTCCGCGCTCGTCTCGGCTTACCGGAGGGCGGGGAAGCGGGTCGGGGTGCTCGCGGTCGACCCCTCCTCGCCCTTCTCCGGCGGCGCGCTCCTCGGTGACCGGATTCGGATGTCCGACCACGCCTCGGACCCCGGGGTCTACATCCGCTCCATGGCCACCCGCGGCCATCTGGGCGGCCTCGCCTGGGCCGCCCCGCAGGCCATCCGGGTGCTGGACGTGGCCGGATGCGACGTGGTGATCGTGGAGACGGTCGGCGTCGGCCAGTCCGAGGTGGAGATCGCCGCCCAGGCCGATACGACGATGGTGCTGCTCGCCCCGGGCATGGGCGACGGCATCCAGGCGGCCAAGGCCGGAATCCTGGAGATCGGCGATGTGTACGTGGTCAACAAGGCCGACCGGGACGGCGCCGACGCCACCGCCCGCGAGCTGAACCACATGCTGGGCCTGGGCGAGACCCGCTCGCCCGGCGACTGGCGGCCGCCGATCGTGAAGACCGTGGCGGCGCGCGGCGAGGGCACCGACGAGGTCGTCCAGGCCCTGGAGAAGCACCGGGCCTGGATGGAGGAGCACGGTGTCCTCGCCGAGCGCCGGATGCGGCGCGCGGCGGGCGAGGTCGAGACGATCGCGGTGACCGCGCTGCGCGCCCGCATCGGCGATCTGCACGGCGACCGCCGCCTGGGCGCGCTGGCCGAGCGGGTGGTGGCGGGCGAGCTGGACCCGTACACGGCGGCGGACGAGCTGGTGGCGGGCGTTACAGAGCGGGGATGACAAGGGCGGACGTCACCTGAAGGGTTCTTCAGGTGGGCTCTGCGACGCTGGCCCCATGCGTTTGCTGATTGTGGAGGACGAGCGCCGTCTCGCCCTGTCGCTCGCCAAGGGGCTGCGGGCCGAGGGCTTCGCCGTCGATGTGGTGCACGACGGACGGGAGGGGCTGCACCGGGCGCGGGAGGGCACGTACGACCTGATCGTCCTCGACATCATGCTGCCGGGGCTGAACGGCTACCGCGTCTGCTCCGCCCTGCGGACGGCCGGGCACGAGGTGCCGATCCTGATGCTCACGGCGAAGGACGGCGAGTACGACGAGGCGGAGGGGCTGGACACCGGCGCCGACGACTATCTGACCAAGCCGTTCTCGTACGTCGTGCTGGTCGCCCGGGTGCGCGCGCTGCTGCGGCGGCGCGGCGCCGGGGCCTCGCCCGTGGTGCGGTTGGGGGCGCTCGCGGTGGACCGGGGCGCGCGCCGGGTGGAGCGGGACGGGGACGAGGTGTCCCTGACCGCCAAGGAGTTCTCGGTGCTGGAGCATCTGGCGACGAACGGCGGGGACGTCTGCTCCAAGGCGGACATCCTGGAGCACGTCTGGGACTTCGCCTACGACGGCGACCCCAACATCGTCGAGGTGTACGTCAGCGCGCTGCGCCGCAAGCTGGGGCCCGGGTTCATCGAGACCGTGCGGGGAGCGGGGTACCGGCTCCGTGGGTAGGGCGTTCGGTTCGGTACGGGCGCGGGCCGCGCTGGGCGCGACCGTGGTGGTGGCCGTGGCGCTGGTGGCCGCGGGGCTCGCGGTGCTGCGGGTGCTGCAGGGCAACCTGGCGGACCAGGCCGGGCTGCACGCCCAGGTGGAGGCGCGCGACGTGGCCGCGAAGATAGCCGCCGGGACCGGTTACCGGGAGCTGGACCTGGACGACGAGACCCCGGTGCAGGTGGTGGACGAGCAGCGCCGGGTGCGGGCGGTCAGCGAGGATCTGGAGGCCGTGACGGGGACGGCGAGCCCGTCGGTGCGTCCCGTCTCCGTGGCGCCGGACGCCGAGCGCGAGGAGGGCGAGGTCGACGGGGACGTGCGCTACGCGAGCGGCTCGGCCCGGATCGACGGCAGCACCGCCGACTACCGCTGGGCGGCCGTGGAGGCCACCGACCCGCACGGCGAGGACGTCACCGTCTACGCGGGCGCCCCGCTTGCCACCGAGCGCGACGCGGTCGGCACGGTACGGCAGGCGATGCTGATCGGGCTGCCGCTGCTGCTGCTCGTGGTGGCCGGTGTGACCTGGCTGGTGACACGGCGCGCGCTGCGGCCGGTGGAGGGCATCCGGCAGGAGATGGCCGCGATCACGGCGAGTACCGATCTGTCCCGGCGGGTACCTGAGCCCGGCTCGCACGACGAGGTCGCGCGGCTGGCCCGGACGACGAACGAGACGCTCACCGCGCTGGAGGCGGCGGTGGAGCGGCAGCGGGCGTTCGTCGCCGACGCCTCGCATGAGCTGCGCTCCCCGGTGGCCTCGCTCCGTACCCAGCTGGAGGTGGGCGTGGCCCACCCCGAACTGCTGGACGTGCCGGGCGCGGTGGAGGACGTGGTGCGGCTCCAGCGGCTGGCGGCCGATCTGCTGCTGCTGGCCCGGCTGGACGCGGGGGAGCGCCCCCGGGCCGACACCCGGGTGCGGCTGGACGCGCTGGTGCGGGAGACGGTCGAGCAGCGGACCGGGGACCGGGTGCCGGTGCGCACCGACCTGGCGGAGGTGGTCACCACGGGCTCCCGCGGGCAGCTGACCCAGGTGCTGGGCAACCTGGTCGACAACGCGCAGCGGCACGCGCGCGGCGAGGTGCGGGTGTCGGTGCGGGCGGACGGCGCCGAGGGCGTGGTCGCGGTCGCCGACGACGGCGCCGGGGTGCCGGAGGCCGAACGGGAGCGGGTCTTCGAGCGGTTCGTACGGCTCGACGACGCCCGCAGCCGCGACGATGGCGGGGCCGGGCTCGGCCTCGCCATCGCGCGCGACGTGGTGCTGCGGCACGGCGGCACGCTCACCGTCGGGGAGGCGCCGGGGGGCGGCGCCCTGTTCGAGGTGCGGCTGCCGCTGAAGTGATCTAGACCCGGCCGCGCTCGGCGCGCAGATGGTCGGCGACGGGCACCAGCGACCCGTACAGCGCCTGCAGATCGGCCGGGGCCAGCAGGTCGATGAAGTGCTTGCGCACCGATTCGACATGATGGGGCGCGACCTTGCGCATGGTGTCCCAGCCGTGCTCGGTGAGGACGGCGTACAGCCCGCGCCGGTCGGATTCGCAGTTCTCGCGGCGCACCAGCCCGCCGTTCTCCATCCGTGTGATCTGATGGGACAGACGGCTCTTGGACTGCAGGGTCGCGGACGCGAGGTCGCTCATCCGCATCCGGTGCTCTTCCGACTCCGAGAGGTTGACCAGGATCTCGTAGTCGTTCATGGTCAGGCCGAACGGCTGGAGGTCCCGTTCGAGCTGGTAGGTCAGCAGTCGGCTGACGTCCAGGTGGGTGCGCCAGGCGCGCTGTTCCTCGTCGCTGAGCCAGCGCGTGCCGTTCTCGGTCTCCATGGGATGTATTCTACCTATAGAAGTTGAATTCCGAACCAATGGATGTATCGGGCTAGAGGTCACCTGTTCGAGATTACACTCCGCAGCTTCGCGCTCACGAACCGGTACCCCCGCTCTCGCCGACGGCTATCTCCGCCATCAGCTCCTCCGTGGACTGGAGCAGCACGGTCCCGGCGCCCACGAACTCGAACTGGTGCTCCTCGCCCGACGTACCCCCGAGTCCGGTGTGCGCCCGGATGCCGCCCATGACCCCGCGCAGATACTCATGGTCGTAGTGGTGATTGGGCGTGGGGCAGTCCGCCCAGCCGACCAGCGCCTGCGGATCGACCCGGATCGGCGGCTCGATGAAGACCACGGGCCCGTTGGAGGCCGCGACGAACTTCCCCGTCCCGATGAGCGTCAGGAAGCCCGGCACGATCGACTGCTTCAGCGCCAGCGACGGCTGGAAGGCGAGCAGATTGCCCGACCGGATGGTGAGGTTCCCCTCGTCCAGGTCATAGGAGTTGACGTCGAACGCGCGGTCCGCGAGCACCATCTTCCCCTTGCCCTCGGCCACCACCCACTCGGCGGCGTGCAGGGGGGAGTGGAAACTGCCCGCGATGAGCCGGTCGAGGCGGCCGAGCCCGATGCCCTGGAAGCCGATCTGCCCGTAGTAGGCGACCATCTTCCCCTTCTGCAGAAACCACTGCCCGTCCAGCTCCACGCTGAAGGCGTACGGATTGACGTTGTCGTCGGCGGGCAGCGTGTACGCGTCGTGGATGACGGGGCCGTTCACAGCTTTTCCTCCGATGCCTGGACGTAGACCGTGCCGTTGCCGGACAGTTCCAGCTGGAAGGCCTCCCCCGAGCCGCGGCCCACCATGTCGCGCCAGCCGAGGGCCGTCGAGAGCTTATTGCGAACATCACCCCGGTGGGCTACATATGCCTGCGGATCGACATGGACCGGACGGCCCGGCTGTATCGGCAGCTCGATCACCCCGCCGTGCGCCATCACCGCGGCCGAACCCCGGCCCTCCAGCGTGGTGGTGAAGAGTCCCTGGCCGGTCGCCTGGCCGCGCACCAGGCCCATCACCCCGCCCTGCGAGCCCAGGAACATCGTGCCCTGGCGGAGCGAGCCGTCGAAGGCCAGCAGGCGGTCCGCCTCCACGTACAGCGTGTCGCCGGTCAGGTCGATCACCTGCACATGGTGTCCGCCGTGGCCGAACATCACGGTGCCCTGGCCCTCGATGGTCATCAGCGGCGTCGCCTCGTTGGCCACCCGCCGCCCGATCATGCTCAGCACCCCGCGCTGGCCGCCGGTGATGCTCGGGGTGAACCGCACCTGGCCGCGGTACGCCAGCATCGCGCCGCGTTGGCTGAACAGCGTGCTGCCCGGTGCCACCTGGGCCTCCACCATGCGGGAGGTGAGGTTGGTGAACGGCATCAGATCTCGCCCCCGACCGTGTTGCGCTCGCTGGGCTGCACGTACACCAGGCCCTCGCCCTCGAAGCGGATCTGGAAGGACTCGCCTCCGCTCTCGCCTATCAGCGCGCGGAAGTTCACGCCCGACTGGAACTGCTGCCGGAGATCGCCGGTGTGGGCCACGTACGCACCCGGGTCCACCTGGAGCGGGGTCTGCGGGGTCACGCGCAGCACGATCGCCGCGCCGTCCGAGACGATGGCCGCCTGGCCGGTGCCCTCCACGGTCGTGGTGAACAGCCCGTTGCCCTGCGCGGAGCCGCGCAGCCCGGTGAAGGAGGTGCCGGTGCGCAGCGCCGCGTCCGTGCACAGCAGGTTGTCCGCCTCCACGTACAGCTTCTCGCCGTGCAGTGAGACCAGGTTGATCTCGCTCGCCCGGTCGGCGAAGTAGCACGTGCCGTGCCCCTTCACCTCCATGACGGCCATCTGCTCGCCGGTGAGCCGCCGGGTCACCATGCCGCGCAGCCCGTCCCCGCCGCCCGTCCTCTTCTTGAAGGTCATGTCCCCCTCGTACGCGACCATCGCGCCGTTCTTCGCCTTCACGGAGTCGCCGGTCAGGTCGACGGCGAGCACCCTGGTTCCCTGGAGCCGAAAGTGAGCCACGGAGCCGACGGTATCGGTCCCGCCACCCTGGAGAAATGATCGCGTGCGGGGCTGCAACAATAGGAAGCGCTTGTGCATGGCTTCACAAGCGCTCTTTTCCGTTCCGTCGTCCGTGTCCCCTCATGCGAAGGTGCTCTCGTGGATCTCAAGACCGCTACCGCGCTGCGCCGGCTCCGCCTGGTCTCCGCGCCTGAGGCCGTGTCCTTTCTGCTGCTGCTCGTCTGCTCGGTCCTCAAGCGCACCACCGAGTTCAACGCGGTGCCGGTGATGGGCATGGTGCACGGCATCCTCTTCATCCTCTACCTGGTCTTCTGGGCGGACGCCTGGAACCGCGCCAAGTGGGGCTGGCAGACCGCCGCGCTCTACTTCGTCCTCTCCGTCCTGCCCACCGGCGGCTTCTTCGCCGAGCGCAAGCTCAAGCACGAGACCGAGGCCGGTGTGATGGCGGCCCGCGCCCGCCGCGAGGGCGTGGTCAACACATGATCGTCGCCTTCTCGGTGACGCCGCTGGGCGTCGGTGAGGACGTGGGGGAATACGTCGCGGACGCGGTGCGCGTGGTGCGGGAGTCGGGCCTGCCGAACCACACGGACGCGATGTTCACCTCGGTCGAGGGCGAGTGGGACCAGGTCATGGCCGTCGTCAAGCGCGCCGTGGCGGTGGTGGAGGCGCGCGCCCCGCGCGTCTCCGTCGTCCTGAAGGCCGACATCCGCCCGGGCGTGACGGACGGCCTCACCTCGAAGGTGGACACGGTGGAGCGCCACCTCTCCGCGTAGCGCCCTCCCTCTGGAGCCGGGCCGCCGGTCCGGGCAGGATGGCGGCATGCCGACGACTTCAGGCTCCGGGGCGACGGACCGGGGCTCAGGTTCCGGGGCGACCGACCCGGGCGCGTTACGCCCCGGCCCCGGCCGCCCCGCCACCCCCGCCGAGGCGCCCGCGCCCGCGCCGCGCACCGGCTACGGCGCCGTTTTCGCCGTCCGCGAGTTCCGCACGGTCTTCGCCGCGCACCTCATCTCGATGCTGGGCGAGATGGCGGGCGGCGTCGCGCTGTCCGTCCTCGTCTACCGGCTCACCGGATCGCCCCTCCTCAGCGCCCTCACCTTCGCGACCGCGCTGCTGCCGTATGTGATCGGCGGCACCCTGCTGTCCTCCGTCGCCGACCGCTATCCGGCCCGCCGGGTGCTCGTCGTCTGCGATCTGGTGCACGCGGGCTGTGTGGCCGCCATGACGGTGCCCGGGATGCCGGTGGCCGTGCTGCTCGCGCTGCGCTGTGTGCCCGCGGCGATCTCGCCCGTGTTCAGCGGCACCCGGTCGGCCACGCTCGGCGACATCGTCGGCGGGGGCGACCTGTTCGTGCTGGGCCGCTCGGTCATCCGGATCACCGCGCAGAGCGCCCAGCTGGGCGGGTTCGCGGCGGGCGGGCTGCTGCTGGCCGCCGTATCGCCGCGCGCCGTCCTCGCGATCACGGCGGCGGCGCTGTGCTGCTCGGCGCTGCTGCTCCGCTTCGGCACCCGCCACCGCCCCGCGCGCCACACGGCCGGCGCGGCGGGCGGGGCGCTGCTCGGGGACTCGCTGCGCGGCGTCCGGCGGCTGTTCGCCGACCGCCGCGTCCGGGCGCTGATGCTGCTGTCCTGGGTGCCGCCGATGTTCGTGGTGATGCCGGAGGCGCTGCTGACGCCGTACGCGGACGCCCAGGGCCTCGACTCGGTCGGGCTCGGGCTGCTGATGTGCGGGCTGCCGGTGGGCGCGGTCGTGAGCGAGGTCCTGGCGGGCTCCCTGCTGGGGCCGCGCGGCCGGGCCCGGCTCACGCTGCCGGTGGGGGTGCTCGCGGCGCTGCCCGCGCTCGGGTATGCCTGTGATCCGTCGTTCGGCTGGGCGCTGGCCCTCCAGGTGGTGACGGGCTGCGGGGTCGCGTACAGCCTTGGTCTCGACCAGTGGTTCCTGGCGGCGGTGGAGGAGGAGCTGCGGGGCCGGGCGATGACCGTGCTGACGGCCGGGCTGATGACCGCGCAGGGCCTGGGGATGGCCGTGGCGGGGGCGGTCGCGGAGTTCGTGCCGGTGCACGTGGTGGCGGCGTCGGCGGGCGGCTGCGGTGCGCTGTGCTCCCTGCTGGTGGCGCTGGAGGTGCGGCGCACGGTGGGTAGGGGGCGGGGCGGGTCAGGGGTGGCCGGTTCGAGGGGTGAGACCGGGCTGACCGCGATATGACCGGCCGGTAGGGTCGGTACCGTGCCGAAGCCGCTCAGCCTGCCGTTCGACCCCATTGCCCGCGCCGACGAGCGCTGGAAGCAGCGATGGGGTTCCGTACCGTCGATGGCCGCGATCACCTCGATCATGCGGGCCCACCAGATCCTGCTCGGCCAGGTCGACGCGGTGGTCAAGCCGTACGGACTGACCTTCGCGCGCTACGAGGCGCTCGTGCTGCTCACCTTCTCCAAGTCCGGTGAGCTGCCCATGTCCAAGATCGGCGAGCGGCTGATGGTGCACCCGACCTCGGTCACCAACACGGTGGACCGCCTGGTCAAGTCGGGTCTGGTCGACAAGCGCCCCAATCCGGCCGACGGCCGCGGCACCCTCGCCACCATCACCGGCCAGGGCCGCGAGGTGGTCGAGTCGGCCACCCGCGACCTGATGGCGATGGACTTCGGCCTCGGGGTGTACGACGCCGAGGGGTGCGGGGAGATCTTCGCGATGCTGCGCCCGCTGCGGATCGCCGCGGAGGACTTCGAGGAGACCGGCGACAGGGGCGAGTGACGCCATCGCGGACTGGTCGTTGTTCAGATCAGCCCCGATCCTCCGCACCGCGGGAATGATCCCAAAAGCGTCCTCACCCGTTACCGAGCGATGGCGTCGGCCCCGCCTCTGCGGGGAAAATTCCGGGGCGTTACGCTCATCCGCATGAAGAAGACCGTATTGCGCCGCTACCAGGTGATGGCGTACGTCACCGGTGTGCTGCTGATCCTGCTGACGCTCGGCGTCATCGCCAAGTATCTGCTGGACGTGAGCGGCGCGGCCGGTTTCACCAGCGTCGTCGGCATCGCGCACGGCTGGCTGTACGTCCTCTACCTGGTCTTCGCGTTCGACATGGGCTCCAAGGCGAAGTGGCCCTTCGGCAAGCTGGCCTGGGTGCTGCTCGCGGGCACCATCCCGACCGCGGCCTTCTTCGTCGAGCGCAAGGTTTCCCGGGAGCTGGAGCCGCTGGTCAGCGGTAGCGAGCCGCAGACCGCGAAGGCCTGATAGGTCACATCGCCTCCCGGCCTCACCGCTCCCACCTGCGGAAACGGGTTGACCGGCCACTCGGTCGGCCCGATGGGAGCCGCCAGCCGTCGACAATTAGTAGGACGTCCTAGTAAATTTGAAGCATGGACGCCGAAGGCATTGAGGCAGGCCGCCGTCGCTGGCAGGCCCGATACGACGCGTCGCACAAGCGCGACGCGGATTTCACCACCCTGTCCGGGGACCCGGTCGAGCCGGTCTACGGACCCGCGCCGGGGGATACGGTCGAGGGATTCGAGCGCATCGGCTGGCCCGGTGAGTTCCCGTACACCCGCGGCCTCTACGCCACCGGCTACCGCGGCCGCGCCTGGACCATCCGCCAGTTCGCGGGCTTCGGCAACGCCGAGCAGACCAACGAGCGCTACAAGATGATCCTCAAGGCGGGCGGCGGCGGGCTGTCGGTCGCCTTCGACATGCCGACGCTCATGGGCCGTGACTCCGACGATCCGCGCTCGCTCGGCGAGGTCGGCCACTGCGGCGTCGCCATCGACTCCGCCGCCGACATGGAGATCCTGTTCAAGGACATCCCGCTCGGCGACGTCACCACCTCGATGACGATCAGCGGCCCGGCCGTCCCGGTCTTCTGCATGTACCTGGTCGCCGCCGAGCGGCAGGGCATGGATCACGCGGTGCTCAACGGCACGCTGCAGACCGACATCTTCAAGGAGTACATCGCGCAGAAGGAGTGGCTCTTCCCGCCCGAGCCCCATCTGCGGCTGATCGGCGACCTGATGGAGTACTGCGCGCACGGCGTCCCCGCGTACAAGCCGCTCTCGGTCTCCGGCTACCACATCCGCGAGGCGGGGGCGACGGCCGCGCAGGAGCTGGCGTACACCCTCGCCGACGGCTTCGGCTACGTCGAACTGGGCCTCTCCCGCGGCCTGGACATCAACACCTTCGCGCCCGGCCTGTCCTTCTTCTTCGACGCCCACCTCGACTTCTTCGAGGAGATCGCCAAGTTCCGGGCGGCCCGCCGCATCTGGGCCCGCTGGATGCGCGACGTCTACGGGGCGACGTCCGAGAAGGCGCAGTGGCTGCGCTTCCACACCCAGACCGCCGGGGTCTCGCTCACCGCCCAGCAGCCGTACAACAACGTCGTACGGACCGCCGTGGAGGCGCTGTCCGCCGTGCTCGGCGGCACCAACTCGCTGCACACCAACGCCCTCGACGAGACCCTCGCACTGCCCAGCGAGCAGGCCGCCGAGATCGCCCTGCGCACCCAGCAGGTGCTGATGGAGGAGACCGGCATCCTCAACGTGGCCGATCCGCTGGGCGGGTCCTGGTACGTCGAGGCGCTCACCGACCGGATCGAGGCCGACGCCGAGAAGATCTTCGAGCAGATCAGGGAGCGCGGCCGCCGGGCTGTACCGGACGGGCAGCATCCGATCGGACCGATCACCTCCGGCATCCTGCGCGGTATCGAGGACGGCTGGTTCACCGGGGAGATCGCCGAGTCCGCCTTCACCTACCAGCGGTCGCTGGAGAAGGGGGACAAGAAGGTCGTCGGCGTCAACTGCCACCATGGCTCGGTCACCGGCGATCTGGAGATCCTGCGGGTCAGCCACGAGGTCGAGCGCGAGCAGGTACGGGAGCTGGGTGCCCGCCGCACCGGACGGGACGAGGCCGGGGTGACCGCCGGGTTGACGGCGATGGTGGCGGCCGCGCGGGACGGCTCCAACATGATCGAGCCGATGCTGGCGGCGGTGCGCGCCGAGGCGACGCTCGGCGAGATCTGCGACGCGCTGCGCGGGGAGTGGGGGGTCTACACCGAGCCCGCCGGGTTCTGACCGCCCCGGCTGCTCCCGCCGCCCGGGCCGTGCTCACCGCGCCGGTTTGTGCTCACCGCACCGGCCGTCCCTCACTGCGCCGGTCCGCACTCACCGCGCCGGTCCGTCCGCACCGCTCTCCGGCGCGCTTCCCGGCGGCGTATCCGCCCCGCCGCCGGGGAGCGCCGCCGCGGCCAGTCCGTGCAGCAGCAGTGTCGAGAAGCCCTGGGCCCACTCCGTGTCCACCGGTTCCGCGCTGACCAGCAGCCGGTGCACCACCGAGCCCGCGATCACGTCGAAGATCAGGTCCGCGTTGCGGGCGGCCGTGCCCGGGTCCTCCTCGCGCGGGAGTTCGCCGCGCAGCTGCGCGCGCTCCCGGCCGATCAGCACCAGCCGCTTCTGCCGGTCCACGATCGCGGACCGGACCCGGGCCCCCAGCGCCTCGTCCTGGGTGGCCTCGGCGACGACGGCCATCAGCGCCGTCTTGGTCTCGGGCAGCTCCAGCAGCTCGGCGAAGCGCACCACCACGTTCTCGATGTCCGCCCGCAGGCTGCCGCAGTCGGCCGACCCCAGATGCTCTTCGAAGACCGCCGCGACCGCGTCCACGACCAGTTCGTTCTTGCCCGCCCAGCGGCGGTAGAGGGTCGTCTTGGCGACTCCGGCCCGGGCGGCGACGTCCCCCATCGTCAGCTTTCCCCAGCCCAGCTCGACCAGTGCGGCGCGCGTCGCGCCGAGGATGGCACGGTCGGCCTCGACGCTGCGGGGGCGACCTGTGCGCCTGCTGGGCGGGCTCATGGCGCGAACCCTACTCGCAGGTAGACGCGGGTGTCCCGGCCAGTTACGCTACGGCTCGTAGCGTAAGACCGGCCTGTCCGCGGATCGGCGGACGCGCTTTTCCATTCACCGCGTCGAGAGGGGAGGATAGGACCATGCAGCCACGGAACATGTCCATGAGTGGAGTGGTCGACCTCGCCGCGGTGAAGGCGGCCGGGGAAGCGAAGCAGAAGGCGGAGAAGGCGCGGGCCGACGCGGCCCGCACGGGCGCGCCCGCGCCCACGCGTCTGGTCTTCGACGTCGACGAGGCGGGTTTTCAGCAGGAGGTCCTGCAGCGCTCCACCGAAGTGCCGGTCGTCATCGACTTCTGGGCCGAGTGGTGCGAGCCGTGCAAGCAGCTCGGTCCGATCCTGGAGAAGCTGGCCGGGGAGTACGCGGGGAAGTTCGTCCTCGCGAAGATCGACGTCGATACCAACCAGGCGCTCTTCCAGCAGTTCGGCGTGCAGGGGATTCCCGCGGTGTTCGCGGTGGTCGCCGGGCAGCCGGTGCCGCTGTTCCAGGGCGCGGCGCCGGAGGCGCAGATCCGCCAGGTGCTGGACCAGCTGGTGCAGGCCGCGGAGCAGCAGTTCGGCATCGTCGGCGCGCCTGCCGAGGCGGCGGGCGCGGAGGACGTGGAGCAGGAAGAGGCCCCGGTGCCCGCGGGCCCGTACGACAGTGCGCTGGCCGCGGCCCATGAGGCGCTGGACGCGGGTGACCTGGGCGGTGCCGTCCGCGCGTACCAGAACGTGCTGAACGACGACCCGGCCAACGCGGAGGCCAAGCTCGGCCTGGCCCAGGCCCAGTTGCTGGAGCGGGTCCAGGGGCTGGACCCGCAGCAGGTGCGCAAGGAGGCCGCCGACAGCCCGGCGTCCCCGGCGGCCCAGATCGCGGCGGCCGACCTGGATCTGGTGGGCGGTCACGTCGAGGACGCCTTCGGCCGCTTGGTCGAGACGGTGCGGCGCACGGTGGGTGAGGACCGCGAGGCGGCCCGGCTCCATCTGCTCAGCCTCTTCGAGGTGATCGGCGGTGACGATCCCCGAGTGGTCACGGCGCGTAGTGCGTTGGCGCGCGTCCTGTTCTGACTTCGCGGGTCTCAAACGGAACAGTGGCCGCGCTTTACCAAAACTTGGTAAACGCGGCTGCTGTTACTACCAGTAAGTGAGCGCCTGGGCTTTGTCCGTTCTTGGCGTCAATTCTCCCCCTCTTTCCGGACGTCGGCCGGCGACCCTGCGTGCCCGGCCTCGACCGTCCTGCCGCACATCGGTTATCGGTCCGTTACTCGCTAGTAACGAACCCCTTGTGTCCAGGCCGTGAATGGACCACGATCAGCCAAGCTCGGTCCATCCTCATCGAAGCCCGGCAACCGGTCGGCGCGGTGCTGCGGGTGGGTCCCCACCGGGTAGGCCGGCGGTAGTGGCGCCGGCCGTGGACAGGGGGGTCCCTGCTCAACGAGCGGGGCCTGTCCAGGAGGTTGCGCGAGAAGCGTGGCCAGTGGTTGTCGCTCGGGGGTGATCGCCGGTGTTTCGGCGGGTGCGGTGTGCGCCTGTGAGACGTGGGCGCTCTCCTTCCCGAGGACGTAGCACTTCTCCCATCCCAGTTCGGGGCCGCGGCCCTGGCCGGAGATGTACGTCCGAGAAGGAGGAAAGTCATGGAGTCCCTGGCTCGTGGCGGGACCAGATGGAAGCGGTTCGCCGTTGTCATGGTCCCGAGCGTTGCTGCCACGGCCGCGATCGGAGTCGCCCTGTCACAGGGTGCGCTCGCGGCCTCGTTCAACGTGTCAGGTCAGCAGTTCAAGGTCGGGGTCGACCGGCTCGACGGTACGGGCTTCGCCCAGTACGGCGCGATAGACAGCCAGCACGGCGGGAAGAGCATCCCCGTCGCGGTGTCCGCGTTCAAGAGCGCCAAGCTCAAGGGTCTGTGCCAGTCGGTGGTCGTCCCGGTCCCGGTCTTCGGTGATGTGTCGCTGAAGCTGACGGCCGGAAACGGCAGCAAGACGGTCGAGGCGAAGAACCTCTTCATCGACCTCGACCAGCTGGACGCCGACGCGACGTTCCGCGGCATCGACATCGGTGTGGCGGCGGGCGACGCGAACAAGGGTCCCGGCATCAACAAGGGCGACAAGGCCCTTCCGGGCTCCTTCGCCCAGCAGGCCGATTCGGCGACGCTGATTGGTGTGAAGCAGACCGCCTGGGCGACCAGTGCGGGCACGTTCAAGCTCTCCGGACTTTCGATGAAGGTCAGCAAGGGCAAGAACGAGTGCTTCTGAGGCGCTGAGCTGGAAGGGTGGGGGGCCGCGGCGCTGCCCCTCACCCGGCAACGCCCAGCAGCGCCGAGGCGCCGCGCAGTTGAGTACCGCAGGAGAACGTGCGATCGCCGAGATCGCCAGCCCCAGGGAGCTGTTTTCAATGAGTGCCGAGTCGCCGGGGGCGAGTGACCGAATCAGCCATTGGCGTGAGACCTTCAGGGCGTGGCGCTGGCAGCGCCCGTTCTGGGCGGGGCTGCTCACCACCGTGGCCGGGCTGCCGATCATGTACTTCCCGTACAACAGCCTCAACGCGGGCGGGTTCACGATCAACCTGTCCACCACCGCCGGATCGGCCTCGCTCATCATCGGCGTACTGCTGGTGATGCTGGGCCTGACCATGTGGTTCCAGCCCATGGTGCGGGTGTTCGCGGGGGTTGCCTCGATCCTGCTCGGCCTGGTGTCGCTGCCCGTGTCCAACATCGGCGGCTTCCTGGTGGGATTCCTGCTCGCCCTGTTCGGCGGAGGCATGGGAGTCGCCTGGGCGCCGGGCGAGACCCCCAAGGCGCAGCCCGCCGGGGGTCCGGGAACCGCGCCCAAGGGCGGCGCTGACGATGGCGGTGCGCCGGAGCCGGCGGGGGCCGGACCCGCACCGGACCAGGAAGCCACGAATGGGAGGCACCGTGCGGGGTGAAGACGAGCAGGCCGCGGACGGAAGTCCGCGCCGGGCGAGAACCGGACCGCGGCATGCGGCGCCGAGGAAGTCGATGCTCACTCGCCTTCAGATGCCCGCGGGCAAAGCGATAGCGCTGGCCGCGATGCCGACGGCCGTGCTCATGGGCATGGGGCTGACCCCGCAGCTCGCGTCGGCGAGCACGCGCGCCGAGGACCGTTACAAGGCCGGTCCGTGTGTCTCCCAGCCTGATGAGGCCGACAAGGACGACGCCGAGGGCAAGAAGGACGCGTCCGACGGCAAGAACAAGGACGGCAAGGACGGCAAGGGCGCAGACGCCAAGGACCCGGGCTCCGAGGACAAGGGTTCTGACGGCAAGGGTTCCGGGGACAAGGGCGACGCGTCCGGTTCCGGGGACACCGCACCGTCGAAGCCGACCCCGACCCCGAGCCCGTCCGGCTCGTCGGATGCCGGGGACGAGCCCAGCGCGTCGCCGAGCCCGTCGCCGTCCGAGAGCAAGAACCCGCTGGACCCGCTGGGTATCGGGGACAAGCTGCACGACATCTTCACCCCGGACGACGCCGACAAGGCCGACGACGCCGACAAGACCGACGGCGGCGACGCCTCGGCCGAGCCGAGCGCCACGCCGACCCCGTCGGAGTCCTCTGCCACGCCCAGTCCGTCGGCGTCCACCGGCAAGAAGGCCGACAACCCGGTCAAGGACACGGTGGACAAGGTCGGCGACGGCGCGAAGGACACCGTCGACAAGGCGAAGAAGGCGGTCGAGGACGCCAAGGACAAGGCCGACAAGGCCCTGCCGAAGCCCTCCCCGTCCGGTTCCCCGTCCGACGGCGCGGACGGCGGCAAGGTGGGCTACCCCTGCCCCGAGTTCGACGCCGACGCGTACAAGAACGCGGAGGACGAGCAGACCGCCAGCCAGCTGCCCGACGACCCGTGGGTCCTCAAGACCCCGATGCTCTCCCTGCACGGCCTGGACTACAAGGGCATCGTCGACGTCAGGACGCACAACGGCCAGTCGAAGAAGGTCCTCAAGTTCACCGCCGAGGGCGTGGACATCAAGGATCTGCACCAGCTGGTCCAGGGCCCGGCCGGGACGACCACCAACGTGGCGGCGCGCGAGGGTTCCACCTCGACCTTCCAGAACGGCACGGTCACCATGTACACGGAGGAGCTGAAGGGCAACCTCCTGGGCATCATCCCGATCACCTTCAGCCCGAAGACCCCGCCGCCGGTGAACATCCCCGAGGTGTTCTTCACCGATGTGACGGTCACCCAGGCCGGTCAGTTCGGTGGCGAACTGACCATCCCGGGAATGCACGTGTACACGACCGGGGAATAACCCCGCACAACCACATACCTGTTCGGGAGCCGCAAGGCCCTCTTCGGAGGGCACCGCCCGCGGGCACCAGGCCGACGGCCCGGTGTCCGCGGGCGCGTTTGTCCGCGCCGGGCTCTATCATTACCTTGAGTGTTCGCATGGACGCGCACCATGCCGCTTGGGGAGCGCGCCGGGGGAAATCGGGGGGGCAGCGGTGGAGAGCCATATTTCGGTCGACGGACCGGAGCCGGACGAAAGCCTGGCGCGGCTTGCCGAGTGGCTGCGCGGCGAACCCGAACTGGCCGGGCGGGTGAAACCGAAGGCGGCACCGCCGGGTGACGGCGAGATGGGGGCGGCCGCGGAGCTGCTCGTGGTCTCGCTGGGCGCGGGCGGCGCGCTCTCCGTTCTCGCGTCCTCGCTGCGGGCCTGGCTGTCCCAGCCGCGCCGCTCCGGCATCAAGGTCACGGTCCACCGCCCGGACGGGCAGCGGCTGGAGATCGACGCCCGGCATGTGACCAAGGAATCCGTCGAGGAGATTCTCCGGCAGGCGCTGCGCGCAGAAGAGGAATAGCCCATGCGGTTGCCCGATTCCGAGCGTTCCCGGGCGGTCCTGATCGGCACAAGTCGCTATTCCGATCCACAACTTCCGGACCTTCCCGCAGTGCGCGACACCGTCGAGGATCTGGCCGCGGCCCTCACCGATCCCGCGTACGGGGCCGTTCCGGAGCGCCATTGCACGGTGTTGCTGGACAACGGCGACATTCAGCGGGTGGGCCGTTCCTTACGGGCGAAGGCGGCCGAGGCGGAGGACCTGCTGCTGGTTCATTACGTCGGCCACGGCCTCATCGCGCCCCGGCGGCAGGACTTGTATCTGTCGCTGGCCGACAGCGAATGGGAGGACCCCGAGTTCGGCTCCCTGGAATACCGCAAACTGCGGGACGTCGTCCTGGACAGCCGCGCCACCTCGAAGGTCATCATCCTGGACTGCTGCTTCTCCGGCCGCGCGCTGAGCGGCACCATGGCCGGGCCGGAGGCCGCCGTGATGGGGCAGGTCGATGTGGCGGGCACCTATGTGATGGCGTCCTCCCAGGGCAACGAGGTCTCCCTGATCCAGGACGGCGAGAAGAACACCGCGTTCACCGGGCGGCTGATCCGGCTGCTGCGCGAGGGCGTGTCCGGCGGGCCCGAACTGCTCAGCATCGACGAGGTCTACCGGCGGTTGCAGAAGAGCATGACCGCGGAGGGCCTGCCCGCACCCCTCCAGCGCGGCTCCCGGAACGCCGCCCTGCTCGCCCTCGCCCGCAACCGCGCCCACCGGCTCCCCGACGACCCCGCCCGGCACGAGGCCGCGGTGGCGCTGTGTGAGGCGGGCAAGTACGCGGAGGCGGCGGAGACGTTCAGCGCCCTCCTGGCGGAGCGGGAGAGCCTCCTGGGCGCCGACCACGCGGCCACGCTGCGCACCCGCCAGTGGCTCGCGCACGCGCGCGGCGGGGCCGGGGCGCCCGGGGAGTCGGCGGACCGGCTGCGGGAGATCCACGCCCGGCAGACCCGGCTGCTCGGCCCCGACCACCCGGACAGCCTGCGCAGCCGCCAGTTTCTCGCCGTCAACCTGGGCGAGTCGGGGCGGCGGCCGGAGGCGGTACGGATGCTGCGGCTGCTGTGGCTCGACCGGCGGCGCGTCCTGGGCGCGGACGACGTCGCGACGCTGCGCACCCGCCATGTCCTGGCCCACAACCTGGCCCGCACGGGCGAGCGCGACGAGGCGGTGGCGCTGCTGCGCGAGCTGATCGCGGACCGGGAGCGGGTGCTGGGCCGGGACCATCCGCACACGCTGCGGGCCCGGCGGGATCTGTCCGTACTCATGGCTGCGGGGTGAGGGATGTTCGAGCGGTTCACCGACCGGGCACGGCGGGTGGTGGTGCTGGCCCAGGAAGAGGCCCGGGAGCACAAGCACCACTACATCGGCACGGAGCACATCCTGTTGGGCCTGGTTCGCGAGGAGCAGAGTCCCGGCGCCGAGTTCCTGCGGCGCCTCGGGGTGCCCGCGGCCGGGGTGCGCGAGCAGGTGGAGCGCACCCTCACCCGGGGCACGACGGCCCTGAGCGGACACATCCCCTTCACTCCCGAGGCCAAGCGGGTGCTGGAGGACGCGCACCGGGAATCCATGGCACTCGGCATGAGCCACATCGGTCCGGAGCACTTGGCGCTCGGCCTGATGTGTGAGCACGAGGGCATCGCGGTGCGGGTCCTGGGGACGTACGGCGTCCAGCTGGAGGCCATGCGGGAGCAGGTCCGCGGGCCTGCCGCCGGGGAGACCGTCACGCCCTCGGGGAACGAGTTCTTCGGACGGTTCACCGACCGGGCGCGCCGGGCCCTGGTGGAGGGCCAGGAGGCCGCGCGGAAGCTCAACCACAACCATCTGGGGACCGAGCACATCCTGCTGGGCCTGTTCCGGGCGGAGGGGGTCCCGGCCATCGCCCTGCGGCGTCTCGGCGTCACGCACGACGCGGTCCGCGAGCGGCTGCTCCAGAGCGCCGGTTTCGGGACGAAGCCGCCGACCGGACCGATCCCGTTCACGCCCCGGGCCAAGATGGCGCTGGAGATGGCGCTCAAGGACGCGCTGACGCTCGGCCACAACTACATCGGCGCGGAGCATCTGCTGCTGGGGCTGGTGCGCGAGGGCGAGGGGACGGCCGCGCAGCTGCTGAGCGAGTTCGCCGCCCCGCATCAGGTGCGGGACGAGGTCATCCGTATTCTCAACGGCCCGCTGCCGGACCCGGAACCGGACCCCGAACCGGCCCCCGAGCCGCCGCCCGTGGTCGTCGGGCGCGAGCGGGAGATCGAGCGCATCATGCAGATCCTGATGCGCAAGTCCCGTCACAACGCCCTGCTGGTGGGGGAGGTGGGCACCGGGCGGACGTCGATCGTCTCGGGGCTGGCCCGGCGCATCGCCCAGGGCGACGTACCGGCGGGGATGGCCGAGGTGCGGCTGCGGGCCGTCGATGTCACGGCGGCCGCCGAGGAGGCGGTGGAGGACCCGGACCGCACGGTGCTGTTCGTGGACGACATCCAGCCGGGCGACGCCAGCGCGCTGTGCGCGCTCGCGCGGGGGACGTCGCGGATCATCGCCGTCACCGACCCCGACACCTGTGCGGCACTGCGGAACATCGGCGCGCAATTCCAGATCGTCCCGGTGAGCGAGCCCAGCCATGCCGAGGCCGTCGGCATCCTGAAGGTGCTGCGCGGCGAGTACGAGGCCCACCACCGGGTCACCATCACCGATGACGCCCTCGACGCCGCCGTCAGCCTCTCCGCGCGCCACATCGCCGACCGCGTGCTGCCGGGGAAGGCGGTGGAGGTGCTGGACGAGGCGGGGGCCAGGGTGCGGATGACCGACGGGGTGGCGCAGACCGTGGACGCGCGGCACATCGCGGAGCTGTTCGCGGACCACGGCGCGGACGAACCCGCCGTCGACGACCGCTACATCTGGGCCATGAGCTGAGCGGCCGGGCCCCCGAAGGAGCCCGGCCGCCCGATCACTCGGCTACCGCCGGATGGCTACTGGCTCTCGCCGCCCAGGTGGTGCACCCGGACCATGTTGGTGGTGCCGGGGACGCCGGGGGGCGAGCCCGCCGTCATGATCATGATGTCGCCCGAGGAGTAGCGGCCCAGCTTCGACAGCTCGGCGTCCACGAGGTCCACCATCGCGTCGGTGTGCTCCACATACGGCACCACGTACGACTCCACGCCCCAGCTCAGCGTCAGCTGGTTGCGGGTCTCGGGGTCCGTGGTGAAGGCCACGATCGGCTGCTGGGCGCGGTAGCGGGAGAGCCGCCGCGCGGTGTCGCCGGACTGGGTGAAGGCGACCAGCGACGTGGCGCCCAGGAAGTCGGCGATCTCGCACGCCGCACGGGCCACCGAACCGCCCTGGGTACGCGGCTTCTTGCCGGGCACCAGCGGCTGGAGGCCGCGCGAGAGCAGCTCCCCCTCGGCGGCCTGGACGATGCGGGACATCACCTTGACGGTCTCGATCGGGTAGGAGCCGACCGACGACTCGGCGGAGAGCATGACCGCGTCCGCGCCGTCCAGGATCGCGTTGGCGACGTCGGACGCCTCGGCGCGGGTCGGCCGCGAGTTGGTGATCATCGACTCCATCATCTGGGTCGCCACGATCACCGGCTTGGCGTTCCGGCGGCACAGCTCGATCAGCCGCTTCTGCACCATCGGGACCTTCTCCAGCGGGTATTCCACCGCCAGGTCGCCGCGGGCCACCATGACGCCGTCGAACGCCGCGACGACGTCCTCCATGTTGGCGACCGCCTGCGGCTTCTCGACCTTGGCGATCACCGGGACCCGGCGGCCCACCTCGTCCATGATCCGGTGCACGTCGCGGACGTCGGACGCGTCGCGGACGAAGGACAGCGCGACCATGTCGCACCCCATCGTCAGGGCGAACTTCAGGTCCTCGATGTCCTTCTCGGACAGCGCGGGCACGTTGACCGACGCCCCCGGCAGGTTGATCCCCTTGTGGTCGGAGATCACCCCGCCCTCGATGACGATCGTCCGCACCCGGGCGCCCTCGACCGCGGTGACCCGCAGCTCGACGTTGCCGTCGTTGATCAGGATCTGGTCGCCCTTGGAGACGTCGCCCGGCAGCCCCTTGTAGGTGGTGCCGCAGATCGTCCGGTCGCCGTCGACGTCCTCGGTGGTGATGATGAACTCGTCGCCGCGGACCAGCTCCACCGGCCCGTCCGCGAAGGTCTCCAGGCGGATCTTGGGGCCCTGGAGGTCGGCGAGGACGCCGACCGCGTGCCCCGTCTCCTCGGAGGCCTTGCGAACGCGGTGGTAGCGCTCCTCGTGCTCCGGGTGGCTTCCGTGGCTCATGTTGAAGCGGGCCACGTTCATACCGGCCTCGATCAGCGACTTGAGCTGGTCGTAGGAGTCGACGGCGGGGCCCAGGGTGCAGACGATTTTGGAACGGCGCATGAGGCTGATCCTATCGGTTTGTTTCAGAGCGGAATATTTCAGAGCGATCGAAGCCGTTCCGAAGGCTAGCCGCTGACCAGATCGAACGTCTGGCTCGCGATCTCCAGCTCCTCGTCGGTGGGCACCACGGCCACCGCGACCCGGCTGCTCTCGGCGGAGATCAGCCGCGCCGTGGAGCCGCGTACCGCGTTGCGCACCGAGTCCACCTCGATGCCGAACGCGGGCAGATCGCGCAGCGCCGCCTCCCGCACCGCCGCGGAGTTCTCCCCGACACCGGCCGTGAACGCGATGGCGTCCAGCCGCCCCAGCACCGCGGTGTACGCGCCCACGTACTTCCGCAGCCGGTGGATGTAGATGTCGAACGCGAGCCGCGCGGCCGCGTCGCCCTCGCCGATCCGGCGGCCGATCTCGCGCATGTCGTTGTCCCCGCACAGCCCGAGCAGCCCGCTGCGCTTGTTCAGCAGGGTGTCGATCTCGTCCGTCGACAGCCCGCCCACCCGGGACAGGTGGAAGATCGCCGCCGGGTCCAGATCACCGGAGCGGGTGCCCATGACCAGGCCCTCCAGCGGGGTCAGCCCCATGGAGGTGTCGACGCACTCCCCGCCGCGCACGGCGGAGGCGCTGGCGCCGTTGCCCAGGTGCAGCACGATCGTGTTCAGCTCGGCGACGTCCTTGCCCAGCAGCTTCGCCGTCGCCCGGGAGACGAACGCGTGCGAGGTGCCGTGGAAGCCGTACCGCCGCACCCCGAACCGGTCGGCGGTCTCGGTGTCGATCGCGTACCGGGCCGCCGACTCCGGCATCGTGGAGTGGAACGCGGTGTCGAAGACCGCGACCTGCGGCAGGTCCGGGCGCAGCGCGCGGGCCACCTTGATGCCGGTGACGTTCGCCGGGTTGTGCAGCGGGGCGAGCGGGATCAGCTTCTCGATCTCCTCGACCACCTCGTCGGTGATCAGGGCGGGTTCGGTGAACCGGGTGCCGCCGTGCACCACCCGGTGGCCGATCGCGGCCAGCTCGGGGGAGTCGAGCCCGAGGCCCTGCCCGGCCAGTTCCTCGGCGACCTGCTTGAGCGCGGCCGTGTGGTCGGCGACGGGGCCGTCCCCGATCCGCTCGACCAGGCCGGAGGAGAGCCGGGCGCCGTCCGCCATGTCCAGCAGCTGGTACTTGACGGACGAGGAGCCGGAGTTGAGGACGAGGACGCGGGAGCCGTTCACGCGGTCTGCACTTTCTGTGTCGGGGAGTTCTGCACAAGGGTCGCCCGGTGTCACCGGGGCGCGGGAGTGGTCGGGACGGCCGGGGGCGTCTGGGACTGGGCCTGGACCGCGGTGATCGAGACGGTGTTCACGATGTCCGAGACCATGGCCCCGCGGGACAGGTCGTTCACCGGCTTGCGCAGGCCCTGGAGCACCGGGCCGATCGCGACGGCGCCCGCCGAGCGCTGGACGGCCTTGTAGGTGTTGTTGCCGGTGTTGAGGTCCGGGAAGATCAGCACGGTGGCCTTGCCCGCCACCTCGGAGCCGGGCAGCTTGGTCGCCGCGACCGCCGCGTCCACCGCGGCGTCGTACTGGATCGGGCCCTCGACCAGCAGGTCCGGGCGGAGCTCGCGGACCAGCTCGGTCGCCTTGCGCACCTTGTCGACGTCCGCGCCGGAGCCGGAGGTGCCGGTGGAGTACGAGAGCATCGCGATCCGCGGCTCCACCCCGAACCGGGCGGCCGTGGTGGCCGACTGGATGGCGATGTCGGCCAGCTGCTCGGCGTTCGGGTCCGGGTTGACCGCGCAGTCGCCGTACACCAGCACCCGGTCGGCCAGGCACATGAAGAAGACGGACGAGACGATCTGCGCGCCCGGCGCGGTCTTGATGATCTCGAACGCGGGCCGGATGGTGGCGGCGGTGGAGTGCACCGCGCCCGAGACCATGCCGTCGGCCAGGCCCTCCTGGACCATCAGCGTGCCGAAGTACGAGACGTCGGCCACCACGTCGTACGCCTCCTCGTAGGAGACGCCCTTGTGGGCGCGCAGCTTGGCGTAGCTCTCCGCGAACCGCTCCCGCAGCGGCGAGGTCTCCGGGGCGACGATCTGCGCCTCGGCGAGCTGGATGCCCAGTTCGGCGGCGCGCTTGCGGATCGTGTCCTCGTCGCCCAGCAGTGTGAGGTCGCACACATCGCGGCGCAGCAGGACGTCGGCGGCGCGCAGCACCCGCTCCTCGGTGCCCTCGGGCAGCACCACCCGGCGGCGGCCGGACCGGGACCGCTCGATCAGCTCGTGCTCGAACATCATCGGGGTGACCCGGCCGGAGCGGGCCACCGCGATGCGGTCGGTCAGCGCGGCGGTGTCCACATGGCGCTCGAAGAGGCCGAGGGCGGTCTCGGCCTTGCGCGGGGCGCCCGCGTTCAGCTTGCCCTCGACGGCGAACAGCTCGCCCGCGGTCGGGAAGGAGCCGCCCGCCACCGCGGCGACCGGGGTGCCGGGGGCGAGCCGGGACGCCAGCGCCAGGATGTCGGGGCCGGGCCGTTCGTCCAGGGTGAGCAGCACCCCGGCGATCGCGGGGGCGCCCGCGCTGTGCGCGGCGAGCGAGCCGACGATCAGGTCCGCGCGGTCGCCGGGCGTCACGACCAGACAGCCCTCGGTGAGGGCGGGCAGGAAGTTGGGCAGCATCGCGCCGCCGAAGACGAAGTCCCGGACGTCCCGGGAGAGTCCGGCGTGGTCGCCGAGCAGCACGTCGGCGCCGAGGGTGCGCACGATCTGCGAGACGGTGGGCGCCGACAGCGCCCCGTCCTCGGGCAGTACGTAGCCGGGCACCGGGAGCCGGGTGGCCAGCCGCTCGGCGATCTCCTCGCGGTCGCCCGGCACGGCCCGGTTGACGACGACGGCGACGACGTCGCAGCCCTGCGCCTCGTACGCGCGGTAGGCGTTGTGGGCCTCGGCGCCGACGGCCTCGGCATTCTGGTCCTGGCCGCCGACGACCGTGATCACCGAGGCGCCGAACTCGTTGGCGAGCCGGGCGTTGAGCCCCAGCTCGTCCGGGAGGCTGGTGTCGGCGTAGTCGCTGCCCAGGACGAGGACGTACTCGTACGCGCGGGCCACCTCGTGGAAGCGGCCGACCAGCCGCGAGGCCAGCTCGTCCGAGCCCTCCTCGGCCTGGAGGGCGGCCGCCTCCTCGTAGCTCATGCCGCGCGCGGAGGCGGGCGGCTGACTGAGCCGGTAGCGGGCCCGCAGCAGATCGAAGAGCCGGTCGGGGTCGTCGTGCACCAGGGGACGGAAGACGCCGACCCGGTCGACATGGCGGGTCAGCAGCTCCATGACCCCCAATTCGACGACCTGGCGGCCGTCGCCCCGTTCGATCCCGGTCACGTACACGCTGCGCGTCACGCGTGCTCTCCGTTTCCTCGGCGTTTTCCTTGCATGCATCCTTAGGACACAAATTGGCCGTTTTAGGCGGCCCAGTCCTCTTGACAATACCTTTGGCCATGGCTAGGGCGCTCGGTGGTATAGGGACACAGCATCACCCTGCCCATGAAACAATCGGACTGGCTCACATCTACCCGTAGGGAGCAGGAGACACAGCACGATGCGCATCGGAGTTCTCACCGCGGGCGGCGACTGCCCCGGCCTCAATGCTGTGATCCGGTCGGTGGTGCACCGTGCGGTCGCCGGTCACGGGGACGAGGTGATCGGTTTCGAGGACGGTTTCAAGGGACTCCTCGACGGCCGTCACCGCAAGCTCGACCTCGACGACGTGAGCGGCATCCTGGCCCGCGGCGGCACCATCCTCGGCTCCTCCCGGCTGGAGCGCGCCCGGCTGCGCGAGGCCTGTGAGACCTCCAAGGACCACGCCCGCGACTACGGCATAGACGTGCTGATCCCGATCGGCGGCGAGGGCACCCTGACCGCCGCCCGGATGCTGTCGGACGCGGGGCTGCCCATCGTCGGCGTCCCCAAGACCATCGACAACGACATCTCCTCCACCGACCGCACCTTCGGTTTCGACACCGCCGTCGGCGTCGCCACCGAGGCCATGGACCGTCTCAAGACCACCGCCGAGTCGCACCAGCGGGTCATGGTCGTCGAGGTCATGGGGCGGCACGCGGGCTGGATCGCCCTGGAGTCCGGCATGGCGGGCGGCGCCCACGGCATCTGCCTCCCGGAGCGGCCCTTCGAGGTCGACGGGCTGGTCAAGATGGTCGAGGAGCGCTTCGCGCGCGGCAAGAAGTTCGCGGTCGTCTGCGTCGCCGAGGGCGCGCACCCCGCCGAGGGCGCGATGGAGTACCAGAAGGGCGCGATCGACCAGTACGGGCACGAGCGGTTCGCCGGTATCGGCAACCGGCTCGCGGCCGAGCTGGAGCGGCGGCTCGGCAAGGAGGCCCGCCCGGTCATCCTCGGCCACGTCCAGCGCGGCGGTACGCCCACCGCGTACGACCGGGTGCTGGCCACCCGCTTCGGCTGGCACGCCGTCGAGGCCGCCCACCGCGGCGACTTCGGCATGATGACGGCGCTGCGCGGCACCGACATCAGCATGGTGCCGATCGCCGAGGCCGTCACCGCGCTGAAGACCGTCCCGGCCCACCGCATGGACGAGGCCGAGTCCGTCTTCTGAGCCACATCCTGTACGGTCCCCGCCCGACCCGGGGGGACGGAGTCGATCAGGGGGGTAGGGAGTACCGGCGGGATGGGCGGGTTAACGGACCGTGTGTGGCTGCGCTACGCGATCCTCTTCGCACTGATCACCGCGCTGGTCACCGGTGCCAACATCGCGATCGGCAGCCGGGGCGGCGGCCATCTCGCCGCCAACCGCGACCAGTTGCGCAAGGCCTGCGACGGCGCCCTGCCGTACGGCGACCTCCAGGGGCTGGTGCGCGACGCCCGCCCCGGTGAGCTGCGCCAGCACGGCACCATGCTCGCCCCCGGCCGGCAGAGCCGCTCCCTGCTCGACTGCTCGCTGTCCTGGGGCGGCGGCAACGGCGTCACCGTCCACGCCGAGGCGCTGGTCTCGGACGTGCCCCAGGGCATGGAGACCCGCCAGATCCTGAACCCCGGTTCCGGCGCCACCTTCACGGCGCCCGGCACCACCGGCCGGTACGGCGCGCGCGGCGCCTGGCTGGTCGCCGACTGCCAGGGCGGTCTGGACGGCCGGGTCCGGCCGACGACCGATCTGTACGTCACGGCCAAGGTCACCGACGGAAGCGCCGGGGCGGCGGCCGGGACGAGCCGTACGACGGCGCTCACCGGCTTCCGCACCGCCGTCCACGTCGCCAACGCCATCACCAGGGCGCAGCGCTGCGGCGGGCCCCCGCTGGACCCGCCGACCCGGGTCGTGGCCACGGCCGGTGACCAGGGCGGGGGCGGCCTGACCGGCCCTGCCGCGCGGCGGTGCGACTGGATCAGCCCGTCCTCGGTCCCCGGGCTCCGGCCCGGGGCGTGGGCCACGCGCGGCGACGCCCAGGACTCCGCCTCCTTGAGCGCCTGCACCGGCGACTGGGACCCGGACGCCCGGCACAACAAGGGCGTGGCGCCGAGGGACTGGCAGATCACCGGGGTCGAGGCGGCCAGCTGGGCCGGGGTGCTGGGCCGGTCCGCGTACGACTCGTACGAACGCGAGGGCCATGTGCCCGGCTGGGGCGCCGCGGACGGGGATAACCGGCTCGTGGACGCCGAAACCGGAGCGGACGACGACGCCGAAGCCGGGGCAGCTGAAGCAGAGGAAACGGACGCGGGGGACCGGGTGGACCGCGTCCCCTCCTACCTCACCCGTCCCCAACTCGCCCTGTGGGCCCGGTCGGTGTGCGGCGGCCGGGTCACCTACCACCGTGTCTCCGTCCTGCCCCGGCTGCGCATACCCGACGGCGAGACGGTTCCGCTCGGCCCCGAGCGGCGCGCCGCGCTCTCCGAGACCGCGCACACGCTGCTGGCCCGCTATCTGGGCGCCGAGGACGGCTGGCCGAAGACGGCTGGCTGCCGCGACACCACGGTCCTCGGGGAGGTCGAGGAATGGCACTGACCACCGGGCCGCGGTCGCTGGTCACTCAGCGGCAGGTGCGCGGCATGACGGCGGCCGCGCTCGTCCTGGCCGTCCTCACCGGCGTGATCGTCTGGTTCGCGGGCAGCGATGACCGGGCCCTCGACGAGGCGTGCGGCGGGGCGCTCGCGGCGGACGAGGTCCGCACGGTGCTCGGCGACAGCGGTATGGACGTGACCAGCGGCACCGAGGGCACCTTCGGCGGCGACAGCAGCGACAGCGGCAGTGGCGGCAGCAGTGGCAGCGGCAACAGCGGCGGCAGCTCCCTGGCCGTGCGCTGCGCCGTGACCGCCGAGGGCAGGGGCCGCGTCGGCGTCACCATCGCCGGGGCGCCCCGCCCCCGCGCCGAGCACGGGACCGGCGAGCTGTACACCGCCGTACCCGCCCGCGACACCCTCCCCGTACCCATCGGCCACGGCTGGTCCGGCCTCCTCGCCACCGACAACGCCCGCCGGGGCGACCGCGGGGACGGCAAGGCCACCGCGGCCGTGCTGCTCGACTGCGCCCGGGGCGGCCGCAGCCTGCTGATCACCGTCGAGACCACGCTCCGCGGCGCGACCCTGGACGACCCCGCAACCCGGCCCTCGTTCGTCAGCACCGCCATCGCCACCGCCCGCCGGGCCGACGACCGCTGGGACTGCGGCGCCAGGCTGGGCAAGCCGGTCCGCGGCGTGGGCCTGCCGGTGAACGCGGACGAGTACGAACCGCTGCTCGGCGCCACCGGCACCTGCGCGACCGTCCCCACCGCCGCCCGCTCCGCCGTCTCCACGGCCCGCGAGACCGCCCGGGCCCGCGCCCCGCGCGAGATCTGCGCCCTCGGCGCCCGCGACGGCGCGCCCCGCTACCGGCTGGACGCGTACTACGGGCCGTACGCGGAGGACGCCCGCGCCCAGTACACCCGGTACGGCGGCGAGGGCGTGACCCCTGCCGACAAACCCGCCGGACGGCTCGGCCGGAGCGCGTACTGGGCCGGGGCCGACTGCCCGGACGGCGCCCGGCGCGCCCTGTACCTGATCCGTGCCGACGACGCCGACGGCGACGCCCGCGCCCGCCCCGACCTCGGCTACGAACGCGCGGCCCTGGCCGCCTTCGCCGCCCGGTCGGCCGAGGACCACGGCTGCGCGGCGCCCGTCACCCCGTGAGGACGGTCGTCTTGAGGACGGTCGTCACCCCTTGACGGCGCCGCCGAACGCGAAGCCGCCGCCCAGCCGCCGGGAGATGAGCACGTACAGCAGCAGCACCGGGGTCGAGTAGAGGATCGAGAACGCGGCCAGCTGCCCGTAGACGATCTGCCCGTGGTTGCCGAAGAAGGTGAAGATCGAGACGGACGCGGGGAGTTGTTCGGGGGAGAGCAGCAGCATGAAGGGGACGAAGAAGTTGCCCCACATCATGATGAAGCTGTAGATCGTCACGACCGTGATGCCCGGGCCCATCAGCGGCAGGATGACCCGCGTCAGGCTCTGCGCCCAGGACGCGCCGTCCGTCCAGGCCGCCTCCTCCAGGATCACCGGCACGCCGTCCATGAAGTTCTTCATCAGCCAGATCGCGAAGGGCAGTTGGGAGGCGGCGAGGAAGAGCGCGGTGCCGGACATGGTGTCGATCAGGTCGACCTGTACGAAGAGCCCGTAGACCGGGACCATGATCGCGGTGATCGGCAGACAGGTCGTGAACAGCACGGTCATCAGATACGGCCGCACCAGCCCCGAACGGAACCGTGACAGCGGATACGCGGCGAGCGCCGCGCACGCGACGGTCAGCGCGGTGGCGCCGCCGCACAGCACCAGGCTGTTGAGCATCGGCGTGAACGTGATCTCGTCCGTCCACACCGCCGAGAAGTTGTCGAGCGTCGGGCTGCCGGGCGCCGCCACGCGTAACGTCGCCTCGCCGTCGACCGAGGCGAGCAGCAGCCAGGCCAGCGGGAGGACGAAGGCCGCCCCGACGACCAGCAGCGCGGCGTCGGCCGCGAGTCGGCGGCGCAGCCGTGGCGACCAGAGACGCGGCGGCCGGAGCCTGGGCGGCCGGAGACGGGAAGACCGGAGGGGACGGGACCGCGGGCGGGCGGAGAGCACGGACAACCTCGGACCTCCTCGCGCGCTCGCGAGCGCGGTCGATCGGCGTCCGTCCATGAAACCGCTCGCCCGGCGGGGAGGGGAAGACGGAGGTGCCACCGAAAACCCCCACCCGGCCTGTTGTTCTATTGCGTCGCCGCTGCCGGGCGGCCGGGAAGGGACGCGGGCACCTCCACCGGCTGGTCGCCGCGGATCTGCTCGAAGAGCCGTTTGGCCTGCGCGTCGTCCCACTGCACGGCGCTGCCCTTGGAGGTGCGCAGATTGGTGTTGGACACCGGGACGTTGAGCCGCTTGCCGTTGCCCGTGGTGGCGCCCTTCATCGCCTGGAAGAGGGACATCAGGTTCTCCAGGTTCATCTTCTTGTCCACGATGAGGGTGTCCAGTCCCGCGCTGACGGTCGGGAAAGCCGCGAACGGGTTGGCCAGCACGCCCGGGGTGGCGGCCTTCTCCGCGAGGGCGGCCAGGAACTTCTGCTGGTTCGCGGTCCGTCCCAGGTCGCCGTTGGCCTCCTGTTTGCGCTGCCGGACGAACGAGAGCGCCTTGCCGCCGTCGAGGATCTGGCAGCCCTTCTTCAGGTCCAGGCCGGACTTCTCGTCCTTGATGTCGCGGTCCACGCACATCCGTACGCCGCCGACCGCGTCCACGATGTCCACGAAGCCGCCGAAGCCGATCTCCGCGTAGTGGTTGATGTGCAGCCCCGTGTTGCGCTCGATGGTCTGGACGAGCAGATCGGGGCCGCCCCGCGAATAGGCCGCGTTGAGCTTGTTCTGCTCCTCGCCGTAGCGCTTGCCGGTCTCGGGGCGGACGTACGAGGGGACGCGCACCCAGGAGTCGCGCGGGAGGCTCAGCATCGTGGTGCCGTTGGCGCCGGTGTGCAGCACCATCATCGAGTCGGTACGGCCGCCCTCGGCCGAGCCGGTGCGCAGCGTCTGCTTGGCCTCGGCGGACAGGCCCGCACGGCTGTCGGAGCCCACGATGAGGTAGTTGGTGCCCTTGCCGAGCGGCGGGCGGTTCGGGGCGTTGTCGAGGTCGACGTCGCGGTTCATCTGGGTGTCGACCCAGATGTAGGCGCTGCCGGAGGCGACGAGCAGCGCCGAGACCATGACCATCGCCAGCCGGGTGAGCCTGCGGCGCCGGCTGAGCGGTTCTCTGGGGGCGCGCCGCCGCAGGACGGGAGGCTCGGGGTCGTCCTCGTACGGGGTCCGCTGGGCCGGGATGTCCGGGCGCCGGGCGGGGGTGGGTGCGGGAGCGGATGCGGGGGCGTCCGAGCGCCACAGCCCGGCGTCGGTCCGCACCGGCTGGGTGAGGCCCGGAATCCGCTGGGTGGCTCCCGGTCCTGGCGGCCCGGCCCCCGGTCCCGGCGGGCGGATGCCCGGGACCTGCTGGGTGGCGCCCGGCCCCGGCGGGACGATGCCCGGAACCCGCTGAGTCGCCCCCGCCCCCGGCCATGGCCCGACCGTGCCCGGGGTCGGCGGCGGGGGTGGCGGAGGGTTGGGCGCGGGCGGCACGACGGGGAACGACTCGGTCGGTGCGTTGGCCGTCTCCCGGGCGCTCGCGGCCCCTCCCGTCCCGCCCGTCGCTCCCGTTCCTCCCGTTCCTCTGGTTTCCCGCGTCGGCTGCTGCTGGAGGTATGCCGCCGTGCCCCGCTGCCGCTGTTCGTCCGGGGTGATGTGGCTCGGTGGGCTCTCGCCACCGTGCCCGTTCGCGTCCGCCCGCCCGTCCCGCCGGTCACTCATGGGGGCAGCCTCCCTTCGCATGGAAACGTCCGTATGCCTGCTGCCTATTGATACGGTCGCGGGCGCCCGTTATCTCGATGTCAGGCTCTGGTATGCGGGCGCTGTGCCGAGCGTCTCGCCCGCCGTCCCCGAACGCTGGATGCGGTGCCACTTCAGCCGGGCGCCGAGCAGCAGGGCGACCACGGACTGGATGACCACCAGATACATCAACTGCCGGTAGGCGAAGAGCTGGAAGGGCAGCGACCACAGGGTCCGCATCCGCTCCCCGTCCAGCCGCAGCGCGTATCCGGCGCACACCACCTGGATGCCGAGGTACGCGAGCCACACCCCGGCCGACTCCATGGGGTTCTGGAAGAGGATTCCGTACAGCGCGAACAGGTCGATCACCGGCGCGAGCAGCGGCAGCAGGACCTGGAACAGCGCGAGATACGTCAGCCCGCGGCGGCCGAAGCGCCCGTCCGAGCCGCGGGCGATGACCGCGCGCCGGTGCTTCCACATCGCCTGGAGGGTGCCGTAACCCCAGCGGTAGCGCTGCCGCCACAGCTGGCGCAGCGAGGTGGGGACCTCGGTCCAGGCGACGGCCGTCTCCTCGTACACCACCCGCCAGTCGGCCCGCCACAGCGCCATCGTGAGGTCGGTGTCCTCGGCGAGGGTGTCCTCGCTGACGCCGCCGACATCCCTCAGCGCCTCCCGCCGGAAGGCGCCGATGGCGCCCGGGACGGTCGGCATGCACTCCAGCACCTCGAACATCCGGCGGTCGAGGTTGAACCCGAAGACGTACTCCAGGTGCTGCCATCTGCCGAGCAGGCTGCGCCGGTTGCCGACCTTGGTGTTGCCGCTCACCGCGCCGATGTCCGGCTGGGCGAGCGGCTGGATGAGCTGGCGGATGGCGTCCGGTTCGAAGACGGTGTCGGCGTCGACCATGACCACGATGTCGTGCTTGGCGTGCGCCAGACCGGTGTTGAGCGCGGTCGGCTTGCCCGAGTTGGGCTGACGTATCACCAGCACCCGGGAGTCGTCGCTCGCGGCGGCGATCTCGGCCGTCCGGTCCGTCGACCCGTCGTCGATCACGATGACCTGGAGCTTCTGGTGGGTGGAGGCCAGCAGCGAGCGGATGGTGCCCTCGATGCCCGCCTCCTCGTTGTACGCGGGCACCAGCACCGTCACCGGCTCGTTCACCATCGGGGGCGGCGGGTCGTCGAGGCCGTAGCGGGTCAGCCGCCGGACATGGGCGCGGGCGAACACCACCAGCAGCACCAGCCGCAGCACGCCCAGCGCGCCCGCGATGCCCAGCACCCACGTCATGATGGTCACGAAGGCGCGGCCGACGGCCGCGAGCCAGATCAGGGCCTGGCCCTGCCAGCGGTCCAGGGCGGACGACCGGGTCTCCACCGGAGGCACCCCGAGCCCGCCCGTGACCGTGGTGAACCGCTGCACCCGCGGGTTCTTCAGCAGCCTCTCGGTCTCCTGGTACGCGGTGTCCGTCAGCGACAGCTGCCGGACCAGCCCCTGCGAGGGCCGCTTCGACGGCTTGTCGGCGGCGACCAGCGCGTACCCCTGCGAGGCGACCTTGCGCGCCGCCTGCCACTCGACGCCGCACAGCGTCTCCACATCGGTGGTCAGCGGCATCCGCATCAGCCGGGGCTCGGCACCCACGGTGCCCGCGAGCGCCGACTCGGTGAGCGACAGCTCCATCGAGGAGCGGACGCGGGAGGAGGTGCCCATGTCGGCGCCGGTGTAGGTGTTGGACCCGATCTCATGGCCCTCGGCCCTGATCCGCCGCACCAGATCCGGGTGCTCGGCCGCCTTGGCGCCGTTGAGGAAGAACGTCGCGCGTGCCTTGTTCTTGCGCAGCAGGTCGAGGATGCGCGGCGTCCACTCCGGGTCGGGCCCGCCGTCGTAGGTGAGCGCCACCGTCCCGGCGGGCATGCTCACCGTCTTCACCTGGCCGTTGTTGATCTGCACCACCGGCCCGCCGCCGGCGATCGCCTTGGGTACCGGACTGGTGCAGTCGGGCCGCGACTTCGCGGCGTCCACCTCGTGCGTGGTCCAGCCCTGGAACATCAGCAGGCCGAACATGACGGGCAGGATCAGGGACAGCAGCAGCCAGTGCGCGCGAGGGTCACGGGACCGCTTGTGTCGGCCTCCGCGGATCGGGTGGCTCATCGGCTGGATCGTCCCCCAGGGTCAGGGTCGCGTGAGCCACGGCCGCCGTGGCACTTCTTCGGTCGGTGGTCGGGCCGCCCCACGCGGCTCAGATGGTCTCACCGTAGTGACGAGGGCTCAGCGCCCCCGCCGAACCGGCGGCAACGGATAAGAATCCGCCGACGCCGCCCTCCGGGACGGTCCGATCCCGTATCGTCTGTCGGCGGCCCGGTCATGGCCTCCGGACCCGGTCCCGGCTTTCGGGTTCAGCTCTCGGGTTCAGCTTTCGGGTTCAGCGGCGCAGGGCGGTCTCCTGCCGCATATGCGACAGCTTCTCGGGGTTGCGCACGGCGTACAGCCCGGTGATGAGGCCGTCGTCGACGCGCACCGCCAGCACGGTGTCGATCGCGCCGTCCGCCCGGAGGATCAGCGCCGGGTGGCCGTTGACCTGCGCGGGGCGCAGCGTTCCCACGGCGGCCATCCTGCCCAGCCCGGCGGCCAGCAGACGGCCCACCTTGTCGGCGCCCACGATGGGCCGCGGGACGGCCTGCTTGATTCCGCCGCCGTCGCCCAGGAAGACGACGTCCGGCGCGAGGATGTCGAGCAGGCCCTGCAGATCGCCCGTGGCGGCCGCCCGCTGGAAGGCGTCGAGCGCGTCGCGGGACTCGGCCGGGGACACGGCCCCGCGCGGTCGGCGCGCCGCGACGTGTGCCCGTGCCCGGTGCGCGATCTGGCGGACCGCGGCCGGGCTCTTGCCGACCGCGTCGGCGATCTCGTCGTACCCGAGGTCGAACACCTCGCGCAGCACGAACACCGCCCGCTCGGTCGGCGTCAGCGTCTCCAGCACCAGCAGCATCGCCATCGAGACGCTCTCGGCCAGCTCGACGTCCTCGGCCACGTCCGGGCTGGTCAGCAGCGGTTCGGGCAGCCACGGGCCGACGTATGACTCCTTGCGGCGGCCGAGCGTACGCAGTCGGCTCAGCGCCTGGCGCGTGGTGATCCGTACCAGGTACGCCCGCCGGTCCCGTACCGCGCCGAGGTCGACGCCCGCCCACCGCAGCCAGGTCTCCTGGAGGACGTCCTCCGCGTCGGCGGCCGAGCCGAGCATCTCGTACGCGACGGTGAACAGCAGGTTGCGATGGGCGACGAATGCCTCGGTGGCCGTGGATGTGGAGTGGTTCACCGGCTGCTCCTGCCTGCTCGCTCTCGACGATGCCACGCGCACAAGACGCCGGTCGCGGCGGATCTGTGACACCTCCGGCCGGTGGCGCACGTCACACGGCCGCCGTGTCACAGGGAGCGGGCCGTCGGCATCTCGTGTTCGTCCAGTGCACCACCACGAGAAGGGACGCTGTCATGGACGCACGGTTCAACCTGTTCGAGAACGAGGTCGGCGCCAGGTTCGCCAAGCGGTTCGCGGGCGCCGGGCTGCTGATCCACCAGTCGTCGCTGCCGATGTCCACCCAGGAGCTGGTGTCGCTGCGCGCGAGCCAGATCAACGGCTGCGGCTGGTGTGTCGACATGCACACGAAGGAGGCCGCGGCTGCCGGGGAGAGCGCGGTCCGGCTCCACCTGGTCGCCGTCTGGCGCGAGTCCACCGTCTTCACCGCCGCCGAGCGGGCCGCGCTGGCGCTCGCCGAAGAGGGCACCCGGCTCGCCGACGCCCAGCCCGGGGTGTCCGACGCGACCTGGGCCCAGGTGCGCGAGCACTACGACGACGACCAGATCGCCGCGCTCGTCTCGCTGGTCGCCCTGATCAACGCGGCGAACCGGCTCGCGGTGATCGTGCACCAGCGGGGAGGGTCGTACGAGCCGGGCATGTTCGCAGCGGCGGTCAGCTGACCGGCGGCCGCGCCCGGCCCGGAACCCCGGGCCGGGCGATGCCGGGTGGCCCCTCGGGTCACTTCCGCCAGAACAGGTGATGCGTCACGCCGCTCCTCGGGCTGGGCACGACGTCGAGGTGGAACCGGTCGAGCAGCTCATCGGGGGACTCCCACAGCCGTACCCCGGCCCCGATCTCCACCGGCGAGACCGCCACGTGCAGGGTGTCGACGAGGTCGGCGGCGAGGAAGTCGCGGACGGTGCTGACCCCGCCGCCGAGCCGGACGTCCTTGCCCCGCGCCGCCTCCCGCGCCTGTTCCAGGACCGTGGCCGGGTCGCCGCCGACGAAGTGGAACGTGGTGTCGGAGAGCGTGAACGACGGGCGCGGGTGGTGCGTCATGACGAACACCGGCGTGTGGAACGGGGGCTCGTCACCCCACCAGCCGCGCCACTCGTGGTCCTGCCAGGGCCCGCGCTGCGGCCCGAACTTGTTGCGGCCCATGATCTCGGCGCCGATGTTGTGGGCGAAGTCCCGGGTGAAGTAGTCGTCCAGCCCACGGCTCCCGCCGGGCTCGTGCCGCCCGACCCAGCTCGCCGTGGCCCCGGCCCAGGCGAACAGCTCCCCGGGATCGGCGTTGCCGAACGGTCTCTCCAGGCTCTGATTCTCACCGGTGCCGAATCCGTCCCGCGAGACGCCGAAATTCTGGACCCTCAGCAGCTGCGTCATGTGGTTCCTCCTGTAGCCGTCGACGATGGTTGGACCGCCCGCCCCCGCAAAACTCATCGCCGCGGCCCCGACCTGCTGGTAAAGGGCTCACGGCGTGACGATGCGGTCGACGGCGGCCACGACGAGCGCGTCCCGCTCGGCCTCGGTGAACACCTCCGGCAGCGTCAGCTGCTCGACGATCAGCCAGTTGAGCGCCAAGTACAGCAGCCGGACCGCCGTCGCGTCACCGGGCAGCCCGGACGCCTCGTGATAGGCCACGTTGGCGTCCATATCGGCGCGAACCCGCTCGGTCAGCACCGCGCGCAGGGCGGGCCGCCGGGTGGCCTCCAGGCGCAGTTCGAGGAGCGCCAGATAGCCGGTGCGGAAGGCGCTGATCCGGCCGACCAGTTCGCGCATCAGCGCCGCGTACCCCTCCCGGTCCCGGGTGCTCGCCTGCTGCCGGGCGATGGTCGCCTCGTCGGGCTGAAGCCGTTCGTAGACCCGGGCACCGGCCTGGGTGAGCAGATCGTCGCGGTTGGCGAAGTAGTTGGACGCCGTCCCGGCGGGCACGGCGGCCTCGCCGTCCACCGCCCGAAAGGTCAGCCCCCGCGCGCCCTCCGCGGCCAGCACCTCGATGGCGGCGTCGACGAGGGCCGCCCTTCGCTCGTCGTTCCTGCGCACCATTGACACCACTCCAGATGTAGTACTACGTTCACACCACCTCAGGTAGAGTACTACGGATGGAGTGGTGTGTATGCGAGAGCTCGTCTACTACGTCGCGGTCAGTATCGACGGCTATATCGCCGGACCCGGCGGGGAGTTCGACTTCTACCCCTCGGGCGACGAGGCGCAGACCGCCGCCTACATGGGGCGGATGAACGAGCGCTACCCCGAGACCGTCCCCACCGCCATGCGCGCCGCCTGCGGCCTCACCGACGCGCCCAACCGGCACTTCGACACCGTCCTGATGGGCCTCGGCGCCTACCGCCCCGCGCTGGACGCGGGCATCACCAGCCCGTACGCACACCTGCGCCAGTACGTCGTCTCCACCACCCTCGGCACCCTCGCCGCCGCCCCTGACCCGGGCGTGACGGTCGTCGACACCGACCCGCTCGCCCTGGTCCGCGACCTCAAGCGCGAGGAGGGCCAGGACATCTGGCTGTGCGGCGGCGGCCGACTCGCGGGGACGCTGCTGCCCGAGCTCGACCGGCTGATCGTCAAGAGCTACCCGGTGGTCGCCGGGTCCGGAATCCCCGCGTTCCACGGCGAGTTCAACCCCACCGCCTTCCGGGTGACCGACCGCGAGCCGTTCGACAACGGCGTGACGGTCACATGGTTCGCCCGCCACGCCCGCCACTGACCTGTCCCGGACACGTCCGGGACGCGGGCAACACCCCAGGCGCGGGTGGTTGCCCTGTCCGGGACAGCCCGGATCGCTGTACGCGGCCGGGCGGCAGCGGATTTCCTCTGACGCAGCCACCGGCACGGGGCCGGTGGCATGAACGGAGGGAACCACCTATGAACCGCAAGCTCGGCCTGGCCGTCGCGTCGATCTTCCTGGGCGCGACGGCAGCCGTCGCCGTCCCCGCGACCGCACAGGCCGCCCCGGCCGCGACCTGGCAGGAGACGGGTCAGTACTACTCCACCTCGTCGCGTTGCTGGGCCGACGAGGACTACTACATGGCCGCCTCCAACGTCTACGACTACGACTGCCGCAAGTCCGGCAGCCTCTGGGCGGGCTGGGTCTACGCCGACTGACGACCGCCCACGCCACACGTTCTCGATCGGGGGAGTGCGGCCCTGTCCAAACGCCTCTCCGGCAAGCCCCTGGACAAGCTCTTCAAAACCTGGCTCTACGCCAAGGCCAA